>CABVAC010000001.1 GCA_902496275.1 uncultured Collinsella sp.
AATCCAAGTTAGACCATTTCAAATGGTTCGATGTCTGCCCGGATGCGACACTGAAGTAAGTGTCCATCCTCGCAGTATCCGGTTCTCAAGGTGCACGCTTAGCGGCTCATCCGGTTCGACCGGGCCGCGCGGCAAGGAGATATATTGCCAGACCGGAGGGCCCCCGCGGGCGGGAATCTGGGACTCCACGGTTCCTACACAAATGAGGATGGGACCCTCTCTGTGAGAGCCTAGAAAGAACAGGGCCGCGGCCCCCTATTAGAACGGCCCTTCGGTTTTCCAACGGTTAAGCTTCGGCCGCATTAATGGCTGTATACCCATTAGAAATGGGACATAGCAGCGTTAACGAGTTCAAAAACGATTAGTCCAATAAGAGCCGCTGCGGCAAACTTGATGGCATTCGCAAGCTGTGGATGCTCATAAGCCCAGCCCGTCCTCGTCTCTTCGCTGTCCGCCTTCTTTCCGTCCAAGAAGTCGGATATCTCTTGATACGTCACCAAATCATTCTTCTTCTTGATATGTTCCGCTGCAAGCGCGCAGCACATTGCGCCAGCACCAAAGACGCCTGCCAACACCATCGTCGGAACGCACTGGACCATCCCCCACCCGTGGTTTTCTTGCCACATGAGCCAGGCCATAGAGACGGTAAACGCAAGAAGCCCAGCCAACATCCCCGCACCCAAGCGATAGAGCGTGCCCCTATCGCGTTCAACCCTTTCTCTAATTATTGAAATGTCGCCTTTAACAAGCTCGTCAATCGTTACATCCAGTTGTTCAGACAGCAGTAGGAGACTCTGGATGTCGGGGTACGTTTTACCGCGCTCCCAATTACTGATGGTCTGACGTGTTACAAAAATGCGCCTTGCAAGATCCTCCTGGGACAAACCAGCATCGAGTCGATACTGTTTAAGGTGTTTTGGCAGCTGCATGGCGTTCCCTTCGAATGCATCTCAACTCTTATTGGGCGGCTACACAACAGAAGCCGGCAAGCAAAGCGTAATCCCAAAATCAAACCCATACGGATGGCTGCGCGCAGATTAGAGTGTCAAAAATCTTTGACACATACGCTACCTGCTCTTTCTTGCAACTCGGACGCTATCGAATTGATCGGTTTGGCTACGTCCCAAATCGATCACATCCCTAATCAATCAAAAAGGGGCGCTTCCGAATTGGAAGCGCCCCTTTAAGATGCAAGAAGCAATTAAGCCTCGAGAGCCTTCTTGGCAATGGCAGCCAGCTCGTTGAAGGACTCGATGTCCTCGTAAGCCATCTGAGCCAGAACCTTGCGGTCGAGCTCGATGCCGGCAACCTTCAGGCCGTGCATGAACTGAGAGTAAGAGATGTCGTTCAGGCGAGCGGCAGCGTTGATGCGGGTGATCCAGAGAGAACGGATCTCGCGCTTCTTGTTGCGGCGATCACGATACTGATACTGCAGGGAGTGCTGGACCTGCTCTTTAGCATGCTTGTAAGTACGCGAAGCGGCACCGTAGTAACCCTTCGCACGGTGCATAACGGTACGGCGCTTCTTCTTGGCGGCAACAGCGCGCTTAATACGTGCCATGTTCTATCAACTCCTAGACGGTAAAACGAAAAACGGGAACGCGAACTTAGGCGAGACGCGACTTGATGACCTTGCGGTCGGCAGCGGCGATCTCGGTCTCCTGACGGAAGCCACGCTTACGCTTGGTGGACTTCTTGCTCAGGATGTGGCTCTTGAAAGCCTTGGCGCGCATAAGCTTGCCGGTGCCAGTCTTGCGGAAACGCTTCTTGGTGCCGCTGTGGGACTTCATCTTAGGCATGAAATACTCCTTAATCGGTTACAGAACACTAGTTACTTGGTATCGCTTGCCGCTTTATCCTCATCGAAGGCGCCCTTAATCGGGGCGAGCAGCATAAGCATGTTACGGCCTTCCATCTTAGGCTTGGACTCGACCGTAGCGTAAGGCTTGAGATCCTCGGCGAGACGCTCGAGAACGTTAAGACCCTGCTCCGGGTGAGCCATCTCACGGCCGCGGAACATGATGGTGATCTTAACGCGTGCGCCCTTCTTGAGGAAACGCAGAACGTGGCCCTTCTTGGTCTCGTAATCGCCAACGTCGATCTTGGGTCGGAACTTCATTTCCTTGACCTCGACCTTAGACTGGTTCTTACGAGCGGCCTTGGCCTTCATGGCCTGCTGGTACTTGAACTTACCGTAGTCCATGACCTTGCAGACCGGCGGCTCCGCGTTGGGAGCGATCTCGACCAGGTCGAGACCCTGATCGTCAGCGACGCGCTGGGCATCGCGGATGGCGAACAGGCCGAGCTGAGAGCCATCGACGCCAATCAAACGGCACGAAGATGCAGTGATCTCGTCGTTGATGCGGGTGTCATCAGACTTAGCTATTTTCCCTACCTCCATTCATAAAAAAATAACCCGGCGCTTCTTTGCAACCAGGTCGTACACATAGACATCCTCGGTATGAGGAAGGGAATCTAAGTTGTATGACCAGTCAGCTGCTCATTGGCGCCAAAAGGTGGGAACCCTCGGGTTCCTCTTTAGGGCATTGCGGGAACAACGCCTTGCGAATAATAACACGTACCGCGCGCTATCACATTACGTACACGAAAAAGGGGCCTTGACCCCCCTTGAAACGCAGGTGCATGTATGGTGCCCGAGGCGAGACTCGAAGGGACTTCGCTTCGCGAAGCCCCGGGCTTCGGTCGCATGGCGCCCTCGCCACGCTCCGCTACAAACAGGCCACAGGCCTGTTTGCTTAACACTCCGCGCGCTCACGCGAGTTCGGCACGAAAAAGGGGGCCTTGATCCCCTTGAACGCTCTTTTGCATGTATGGTGCCCGAGGCGAGACTCGAACTCGCACGTTGTTGCCAACGGTGGATTTTGAGTCCACTGCGTCTGCCAATTCCGCCACTCGGGCACGTAATGCGTGAGTTAGTTTATCACAGCTTTCTGTTGATTAGTCCGAAAATGGAACTTCGAGCATTTCGATAAGCTCAACCTTGCGCAACATCTCCCGCTTACGACATCCACGTCCGTCAACCGAGGCCTCGCCCATCTGATTGTCATAGGGGTCCTCGCGCATACCATCGAAAGCAGGCACAAACTCAGCCTGGAATCGATCGTTGGCCACCATACGCCACGGATCGAGATTGCCAAAGTAGTGACGACGGCGCCACTCCTCCCCCATCCTGCGTGCCGAGGAACCAAACGATACGTCGGCGTTAAGCCAACCGGTCTGGGGTGTGTAGAACTCGGCCCAATCGTGCGGTCCCACCGAATCGGGCGCAACATATAGGCCGCTCTGCCAACGAGCAGGCACCCCCGCGATGCGACACATGGTGATAAACGTGAGCGCCATAACGCCGCAATCGCCGCGGAGCGAATGCGCACAGTCGTCGGCAATAGATCCCAAAAGCAGGTACGGTGGCTGATAGCGATAGTCGATATGCTGTGTCAGGTAATCATAGATAGCACGAGCGCGATCGAGCGGATCCTCGAGCCCGTCAACAACATGCTCCGTCAACTGTCGCAGGTACGGCGTAAACGCAATGTGCGGACGGTCCTCGGAAGTGTCCTCGGGCAGTGGCGTGTCCATGCACGTATGCGATGGGAGCGCACCACCATAGATATCGCAATAGGCGGCATCGATGTGATAGCGATAGGTCACCGAGAATGAATGTTCAGTCGAAGATGTCCAAGAGGCAGTACGAGCTGAAACATTTTCAGAGGCAACGGTACCCCCCGACGTCATATCAAGAACCTCGATATGAGACTGTTGACGACAGGCGGCGGCAACGGGTAGCCACGCGCGAACAGCTTCTCCCTTCAGAGCCCCGGGGACAGACACGGATGCCTTAAGCGTGATGGCACGAGTCAACCCGTTTTGCGACTCCATCTCCCTGAGCATCTGGTTACGCAGCGCGATGCCGTCCGTAGAATCGGGACGCAGGCCCGGAACCTCCTTAGGGTACACGCGAAGCGAATCGAGGAAGTTGTCGAGAACGAACAGCTCGCCATCGATAAAGCGCCAGTCAATACGCTTACGATTAATCAGGTCATCAAACTGCTCTTCGGTAAACTCTGGCCACTCCTCGCGAATCATCGCAATAGCTCGATCGCGCGACACCGAAAAATGAAGCGGCGTCTCGAGCATGCGATACCGCTCGGCACGAACACAAGCAGCCAGCGAAGACTCAGGGTTCTGCTCCAAAAGGCGATCGCAAGCAGCAACAGCCTGCGTCAAATACCCGGCATCCTTAAGTCGAAGAATCTCAGGCGGCAGACCAATATCGAGATGACGAAAATCATCACAACAAACATCAACAGAGCAACCAACAGGACCCTCGTCAATAACCTTCCCATCCGAAGGCAGCACATTAACAACAGCCATACTAAAACTCCAAGTCACTAGAACGCTTGAAGTCCATTGTAGCGAGATAAAAAAGAAAGCCCCAACAAGGGAGCCATCAACACCGCCGAACGGTAGTCAATAAATGAATTCAGACTCGTAACCCTGCGGCGTTAAACGAAGGAAGCCCCGTCCCCCGGAACTGTTTCCTTGGCGCGACTTCTGGCAAGGCCAGGTGAGCGCAAAGGAAACAGTGTAGGGGGACGGGGCTTCCGGCGGGAAGTTTAGCGACGCTTACGCCTTGTTGACGGAGCCAAACTCCTCCATGAGCTCCTTGGTGCGGGCAACGATGTTGTCGCGACCAGGCTTGAGGAGCTTGCGGGGGTCAAAGCCCTTGCCCTGCTGATCCTTGCCAGCCTCGATGTACTCGCGGACGCCCTTGGCGAAGACGAGCTGCAGGTCGGTGTTGACATTGATCTTGGAGATGCCCAGGGAGATGGCCTTCTTGATCTGATCCTCGGGGATGCCGGTGCCACCGTGCAGAACGAGGGGCAGGTCGCCGGTCTGAGCCTTGATCTCGCCCAGACGCTCGAAGGAGAGGCCAGCCCAGTCGGCGGGATACACGCCGTGGATGTTGCCGATGCCGCAGGCGAGGAAGTCGACGCCCAGGTCAGCAATCTGCTTGCACTCAGCGGGGTCAGCGAGCTCGCCGTTGGAGGTCACGCCGTCCTCGGTGCCGCCGATGCCGCCGACCTCAGCCTCGATGGACATGCCCTTGGAGTGGGCAAGCTCAACGAGCTCCTTGGTGCGGTCGAGGTTAAGCTGGAAGGTCTCCTCGTGAGAGCCGTCATACATGATGGACGTGAAGCCGGCCTCGATGCACTTGAAGCAGTCCTCGTAAGAACCGTGATCGAGGTGAAGGGCGACGGGAACGGTAACACCCGTGGCCTCGACGGCAGCCTTGACCATGTCGGCGCAGACCTTGAAACCGCCCATCCACTTAGCGGCACCAGCGGTGCACTGAAGGATCAGCGGAGACTTGGCCTCCTCGGCGGCCTGGAGAATAGCCAGGGTCCACTCGAGGTTGTTGGTGTTGAAGGCACCGAGAGCGTACTTGCCGGCCTCGGCCTTCTTGAGCATGTCTGCTGCGTTGACGAGCATAAAAGAAACCTCCTGTAAGGTTGCTCCGATAACGCCTGTGATTTTACCACGGCGCACCCGAGCATAAACGTTCGTTTGTTCACGAATATCGTCCAAACAGACTTTTTTGACCGTTTGCCCTACGAAATTGACCCGTTGGGGAAAAATAGCTTGACGTTTGGACGCTTCTCGTGCTTTAGAAGCTGACTATAAAGCTACACCTGCATGAAAGGGTTCTGCATGAGCTCGCGTGCCATGGTGGTCGAATCGCCATGGCCGGTTAGGCAAACGGTATCGGGCGGGAGAAGCCGGGCGAGCTTGGAGAGCGAGCGCAGAATCGCCGCCTCGTCTCCACCGGCGAGATCGGTGCGGCCGTGGCTGCCCGGGAACAGTGTGTCGCCAACAAAGGCGATGCTTCCCTGCTCGGTGGCGGCGAACAAGACAATGCCACCCGGTGTGTGACCGGGCGTCTCGATCACCTGCAGGCAGATATCACCCACCTCGATTGTATCGCCCTCGGCGAGCAGACGTGTCGGCTCCCCGGGGTCGGGCGTCTCAATGCCCCACATAGCTCGCTGTTCCTCGATATTCGCATGCGGCACCGCCACATCCTTAGCGCACAGCTCATACCAGCAGCCCTCACCAACGGTGGTTCGCACGCCGGCAACACCACCAACATGATCGGCATGGCCATGAGTGCATACGGCGCCAAGCACGCGTACGCCGGGATGCTCGGCTCGAATATGCTCCACCAAGCGCTCGCCTTCCCATGCGGGGTCGATAATCACGCACTCATTGTCCGAAATAACAGCATAGCTATTGGTCTGAATGGGACCGTTTACGAGCGTCTCGATCTCAACCGATCCCTTGGGAGTTAAATCCAAGGACACAGCACTCATGCCCCTCTCCTCTCTATAGAACTCGAGGCATCAAACGATGCCTCGAGTGTAGCGAATATCGATAATGTGGCACGTTCGTCGCGACTAAACGCGGCGCTTAAGCTGGGCTCCGCCCTCGCCGGGCATCAGGCGGCGCGCGTCGTAGACCGAGTCAACGCTGCTGATAGAGGCCAGCAGCGGATCCAGACCACTCGCGTCCGAAATCTCGACCATAAAGCGCAGGGTTGCAATACCCTCGCGGTTGGTCGACGTGGCGGCAGAAAGGATATTGCCGCCCGCATCGCCAATGGCAATGGTGACATCCTTGAGCAGGCCCATGCGGTCCAGGCACTCGACCACGATTTCGACCTGGAAGAGGGTGTCGGCAGCGCCGTCCCACTCCACTTCGATCATGCGCTCGGGATGCTCCATAAGACCCTTGACGTTGGGGCAGTTGGCGCGATGCACCGAAACGCCACGGCCGCGCGTGATGAAGCCGACGATATCGTCGCCTGTCACCGGATTGCAGCAATGCGCCAGACGGACCAGCAGGCCGCTGTTGCTCTCGCCCTTGACGATAATGCCGTTGCTGGCGCTCTTGCCGCGCTTTTGCGGCTTGCGGTTGGAGCCGCGGGCAGGCTGCTTGACGACCTCGGCAATGGCTTCGGTCTTGGTGAGCTGCTCCTCGGGCTTGGGGTCCAAGATTTGCTCGACCTTGTTACCCACGGCGCGCGGAGCAACCTTGCCGGCGCCGACGGCGGCAAACAGGTCCTCGAGCTGCTTGTAGTTAAACTGCTCCGCCACGGCGTTGAGCGCACGCGTGGATCGCGGCGTAGAGATGCCATACCCGCGCTTGCGCAAGTCCTTGGCCAGTATATCGCGGCCGGCAGCAGCGTCGTCGTCCTTGGTCGCGGCGGCAAAATAGCGGCGAATCTTTGACTTGGCGGAAGGCGTCTTAACGATCTTGAGCCAATCACGCGACGGCTTGGAACTCTTGTTGGTCAGGATTTCAACGCGGTCGCCCGTCTTGATCTCGTGCGTGAGCGGGGCCACCGCACCGTTGATCTTAGCGCCGACGCAATGGTTGCCCACCTCGGTGTGAACGGCGTAGGCAAAGTCGAGCGGCGTGGAGCCGGCACGAAGCGCCATGACCTCGCCCTTGGGCGTAAAGACGAAGATCTCCTGATCGAAGAGGTCGACCTTCAGCGAATGCAGATATTCCTTGGCGTCGGTGATCTCATCAGACGCAGCCCAATCGAGCGAATGTTTGAGCCAGTTAATCTGGTCGTCCAGCCGCTGGGCATCATTGGTCTTAGACGCAGACGATCCGCCCGACTTCTTATAGAGCCAGTGAGCGGCAATGCCGTACTCGGCCTGCTCATGCATCTCATAGGTTCGAATCTGAATCTCGAGCGGGCGGGCCGTGGGGCCGATAACCGTCGTATGGAGCGACTGGTAGTTATTGACCTTGGGCATGGCGATATAGTCTTTAAAGCGACCGGGCATGGGGTGCCACAGCGTATGCACCGCGCCGAGCGTGGAGTAGCAATCGCGCACCGAATGGGTGATGACGCGCAGCGCCACCAGGTCGTAGATCTCGGAGAACTCCTTGCCCTTACGCTTCATCTTTTGGTAGATGGACCAATAGTGCTTGGAGCGGCCATTAATCTGGAAGCCCTCCAGGCCAATGCGGTTGAGCTCGTCGGTGAGCGTCTTGATGGTCTCGGCCAGATAGCGCTCGCGAACCTCGCGTGACTCGGCTACCATGCGCGCGATGCGCTGGTAGGCATCGGGCTCCAAGTAGAAGAAGGACAGGTCCTCGAGCTCCCACTTGATAGAGCTCATGCCCAGGCGGTCGGCCAGGGGCGCATACACGTCCATGGTCTCGCGGGCCTTAAACAGGCGACGGTCCTCGCGAAGGGCCGCCAGCGTACGCATGTTATGCAGGCGGTCGGCAAGCTTAACGATAATGACGCGGATGTCCTTGGACATGGCGAGGAACATCTTGCGCAGCGTAAGCGCCTGCTTCTCGTCCATGCTATCGACTTCGATGTTGGTGAGCTTGGTCACGCCATCGACGAGCTCGGCCACCGTATCGCCAAACAGGCCGGAAACATCGGCAAGCGAGGTCTCGGTATCCTCAACGGTATCGTGCAGCAGCGCGGCGCACACCACATCGCAGTCCATCTTGAGATCGGCCAAAATGATGGCCACCTCGACGGGATGGTTAATGTACATCTCGCCCGAACGGCGCTTTTGGTTGCAGTGCTTCTCGGCGGCAAAGCAGTAGGCCTGCTCCACCTTAGAGAAGTCGTCCTCATTCATATATTTGAGGCACAGGCGCTCCAGCTTGTCGTAGCTGTCCGCCATGATCTCGGGCGGCAGCTCATCGGCATGCTTATAGTGCTCCATCTCCGAGAACGGCTGGAGGGTGGAATCATGGGCGGTACGGGCTGCGGCATCCATCGAGGTCCCCTTCCCCTAGGCCCGCGGTACGATCGGGCGGTTAACTTTGGCTAGCATATCAGAAGCGCACGAATCGAGCGCCCAACTCCGGAAAGCCGAGAACTCCATGCGCGAGCGCAAGCCCTCCAAATAGCGAATTGACCTGCTCAATTGCACACGGCCGGGGTTTTCGGCCATCGCGATGCGACGGGTGTCGTCAAACCCCGAAACGCGACAGAAACCAAGCTCTTCGAAGATTCCCAGGCCACTTTCCACCGAGCGCTCGTCGACCGGCGTGCGAGCATCGATGGCAAGGCACATCTGCGCGATGTCGATATCGCTCGCGCTAAAGGAATCGTCCCCGGTCTTGCCGCGGTTGGAGCGCCACATGGTCTGCAGCGCGCGATAGAGCGTGACGAGCTCGTCGCGCTCGGGCGCATAGCAGTCGAGTAGGCGCTCGTTAATGCGGGCGTCACGCGACGAATAGAGCAGATGGATCACGGCAGGTTGGCCGTCACGACCGGCGCGTCCGCTCATCTGGTTAAACTCAATGCCGCCAAACGGCATGTGGTAGAGCACGACATGGCGGATATCGGGCAGGTTGACGCCCTCACCGAAGGCCGAGGTCGAAACGATGCAGCTGAGGCTTCCATCACGAAATGCTTCCTCGACACGGCGACGATCGGAGCGCGCAAGCCCCGCGTTATAGAACGCGATGCGGGTCGCGCAATCGGGTACCCGCTTGCGCAGCGTCTTGGCAAGCGCCACGGACTGGTCGCGCGAATTGACGTAAATGACGGTCTTCTCCCCCGTCGCCACGATTGACACCAGGCGGTTCTCGCGGCTCGCAAGGTCTCGGTCATCCTCGAGCTGCAAGTTCTCGCGCACCGTCTCGTCGACCACTGTACGGGTAATCGGTAGCACGCGGGCGAGCTCGGCCACAACCGGAGCCGTTGCGGTGGCAGTCGCGGCCAGAACGACCGGGTCGCCCAGGGCCTTGAGGATATCGGGCATGTCGAGATAGGCGCTGCGGTCGCCGCCCTTGGCAAGACCGGCATGATGCGCCTCATCGATAACGACAAAACCGATGCGGCCCGAACGCGCAAAGCGGTCGCGGTGAATGGACAGGAACTCGGGCGTCGTGAGCACGATGCCGGTGCGGCCCGAAGCCAGGCCGGCAAACACGTCATCGCGCGCCGCCTCCACGGTCTCGCCGGTCAGTACGCCTACGCCAATGCCGAGTGCAGCCATCGTCGACGAGAGGTGATAGGCCTGGTCGGCAACGAGCGCGCGCAGCGGATAGACAAAGATGCTTGCACGCCCGCGAAGGACCGCCTCGCGCGCGGCATGCACATGGAAGATAAGAGACTTTCCGCGCCCCGTTCCCATAACGGCCAGAACACTTTGGTGATCGGCCAGGGCATCGAGCGCCTCGACCTGAGCACGGTGCGGCTGGTTCGAGCCGATAAAGCTATGGATAAGCGAGCGCGTCAGCTCGGTATAGGAAAGCTGGGCGAGCGTTTGGCGCTTTCGGGACTCCAGACGAAGACCGGCGTCCGCAGGCTCCACGCCACGGCGAAGCTCACATGCCGGGTCGTCAACGCTGGGCGCCGTGGTATCGCGGACCAAGACATCCTTGATCATGAGCTTTGGCTTTACGCGACCTTGCCAATGCTCGGCCACGGCCTCGAACACCAAATCGACAGCGCTATCGCAATTGATGAGCCTGTCGATCTGCGGCACGCGGAACATAATGGCCGGCACGCTCGCGGCGCCATCGGTCGCCACGAAGCGCATGTGCTCGCCGGTTTTGCCCACCACGGCGCGATCGCACATTGTCACGCCCTCGGCCGCCAACAGCGGCACCTTGTTGCCCTGGCCAAACGGCTCAAGACGGGAGATCTGCTCGATGGTCTCGATATTCAGCTCGGAGAGGTCGACGGTGGCGGCAACCTCGTCGGTGTCCTCAAAGTCCTCGGCGGGAAGCTCGGACAGCACGGCGGAAAGGCGACGACGGAACTCGTCGAGCTTGGATGCCTCGATGGTCACGCCCACCGCACCCGCATGCCCGCCGCGACGAATCAGCAGATCCGAGCAGCGTTCTACGGCGTCGAACAGGTTGACCTTGCCCACCGAGCGACCCGAACCGCGAGCGATACCGTCTTCGATCGAGAACAGCAGCGCCGGCACGTGATAACGGTTGGTCAGGCGGCTCGCTACGATACCCTTGACGCCCTCGTGCCAGCCCTCGCCACCCACGACGATTGCGCGACCGCCATCATAGGTCTCCTCGACCTTTGCCATGGCATCGCGCGTGAGCTCCGCCTCGATCTCGCGACGCTGACGGTTAATCTCCTCGAGCTCGGCCGCCAGCGCGCTTGCCTCGATGGGATCGCGGGCAAGCAGCAGGTCGAGCGCCAGCTTGGGATCGGCCATGCGGCCGGCGGCGTTCAAGCGGGGAATGAGCGAAAACGACAGGCCATCGGCCGTAATACTAGAGAGGTCGGCCTTGGCGAGCGCGGCCAGCGCGATATAACCGGGGCGGGCGGTCACGCGCATCTGCTGGATGCCCTCGGCGACCAGCGCGCGGTTCTCGGGCGTCAGCGGCATCATGTCGGACACGGTACCAAGCGCCGCGACCTCGATCAGCGAACGCCAATACGATGGCTTGCCCAGACGCTCGCCCAGGACCTGCACCAGCTTGAGCGCCACACCGGCACCGGCAAGCTCGCGCGAGGGACCCTCGTCCTCGAGCTTTGGGTCGGTCAGGGGCACGCCCTGCGGCACCTGGTCGGAGGGCTCGTGATGGTCCGTGACCACTAAATCGATCCCCAGGCTCTCCAGATAGGAAACCTCTTCCTTGGCGGCAATACCGTTATCGACGGTCACGATCAGCTGGGGGCGAGCGAGCTCGTTAACGCGGTCGAGCGCCGCGCGCGAAAGACCGTAGCCCTCGTCAAAGCGATGCGGAATAAACGGTGTGACATTGGCACCAAACGTACGCAGCGCCTCGGTCAACAGGCAGGTCGACGTAATACCGTCAACGTCAAAATCGCCAAAGACCGCGATGCGCTCTTGGTTGCAAATAGCGCGCTCGACGCGGTCGGCAACGACCGACATGCCCGGGATAATGAGTGGGTCGGCCCAGTCGCGATCGAGTGAAGGCGTCAAAAACAGCTGACCTTCTTCGATGGATGCAATGCCGTGCGCAACCATAATGCGCGCCACCAGCCCGGGTATGCCCAGGCCAGCCGAAAGCTCCTTTTCGAGCTCGGGGTTTTGCTGAGCGACCGCCCAGCGATGCGTCGTCTTAAGCGATGACATAGGCGCCCACCCCCGATAGGGGCAGGTCGCCGCGATACCTCTCACGGTTCATAGCGATGAGTCCTCTGTGTATGCCCGCTTCGGCAGGCAGATCTGTTGAACGGATTTATTATACCGTGCAACGCGGGCGCAAATCGCCGCAGCACACCGCGGTTTCGGTAAACGATGCCGGTAATAGCCTCGAAATAATCGAGCGTTTCTACTGCACGA
Source organism: uncultured Collinsella sp. (assembly GCA_902496275.1). GTDB lineage: Bacteria > Actinomycetota > Coriobacteriia > Coriobacteriales > Coriobacteriaceae > Collinsella. The sequence continues at coordinate 12,348 of CABVAC010000001.1, forward strand.
ACGCATGCGAGCGTCTAGCATATCCATGCAAATGCATCTACGAGCAAAGGGAGTCACAGAGACATATGAAGCAATGGGTTGGACTGGGCAAATTTCTCGCGGGGCATATGCAGGTCATCGTTCCGATTTGCGTGGCGCTCGGCGTGCTCTTTCCTCAGCAGATCGGCGTCCTCAAGCCCATCGTCCCCACCCTGTTTGCCTTTATGACATTCCAAGGTGCGCTCAGCAACACCTTCCACCAGGTGGCTGAGGTGTTTCGCCGTCCGCTGCATTTGATTTTGGCGTTATTTGTCTCGGCTGTGCTCATCCCCATTGCGGCGTATGCCATGGGCTCACTGTTCTTTGGTTCCAACCCCAACCTTGTCTGCGGCATCGTGCTCGAGTACAGCGTACCCGTGGCAGTCACTGCCTTTATGTGGATCAGCATGTTCGGCGGCAACGGCCCGCTCGCGCTCACCATCATCCTGACGTCCTCGGTCATCTCACCTGTGACGATTCCTCTTACGCTCAAGCTCCTGCTGGGCGCCACCGTCTCGATCGATGTGCCGAGCATGATGCAAGACATGGCCTTTATGATCGCCATACCCGCCGTGCTCGGTATCGTCATTAACGAACTCACGCGCGGCTGGGGTCATGAGAAGCTCTCCCCCGCGCTTTCGCCCGCCTGCAAGTTCATGATGATGGGTGTCATCGCGTCCAACTCCACCGCCATGAGCGACTACGTGCTGCACATGAACACGGTGCGCCTGGAAGTCGCCCTCTTTATTTTGGTCTTCGCCATCAGCGGCTTTGTCGTCGGTTTTCTGGTCGCTCGCGCGCTGCATCTGCCATATAGCGAGACGACTACCATGTGCTTTACCTGCGGCATGCGCAACATCTCTTCGGGCGCCGTCATCGCCACGCAGTACTTTCCGGGCGAAGTCGTGTTCCCCGTCATGTGTGGCACGCTGTTTCAGCAGGTGCTGGCCTCGATTATCGGGCATCTCTTTGAGCGCCTAACCGGCGAGGAGCGCGCCAAACAGCGCAAGCGCGTCGAGGCCGGCCGCGACGCGATGACACGCTAGGCAGCACGCTTTTCGCAGGCGCTCGCCTTGCTACGCGAGCGTTTCCAGATGTGCATGCAGGCGCTCAGCATCGATATCGAGCGTGGTCTCGGCATTGACCTGGGCCAAACGATAGCCCACAAAGTAGGGCGAAACCACCCAACGTGGCAGCGCCTTGGCAATGGTCCGGCCGTCCATGTGGTAGAAGAACAAGTTGTACGACTCCGCGCGACCGCCGTGGTGTTCGTGCAGGATATAGCGCAGGGCCACCTGAATCGCATCGGCAAACAGGTCCACCTCGGCTTGGTCGCGGGCGTCGTCGCTGGCGGCGATTCCCTGTGGAGCCGAGACGTTGACCTCAAAGAATCCCATGATCGGCTCGGTTGAGATGTTGACCGCGACCCTCCCCCGCCGCCAAACATCGATGCCTTCAAAATTTGCCGAGGTCAGCGCCGCATAGCCGTCCTCCTGTTCCAAGCCCACAATCTGCATGTGTGGATGGACGAGGCTGCCGCCCGAAAGCGGGCCTTTGTTCTTGTACATGAGCACACTGCGGTACTGTTGGGAATCGATCATCTGCTGCCAACAGCCCAGAGCAAACCTCATCACATGATGCAGCTCATCCGGTTCATAGGTCACCAGGTCGGCGTCGTGATTGGCCGACTCGATCAATACGGTCTGACGGGTGGCCCGCAAGGTCTTGAACTTATTCTCGAGCCAGATACAGTCACCATCGCGCCGGATGATGTTGGCGAGCCCCTCCGTGCCGCAAAAGGGACACGCGGTACCAGGGCGACGATTATCGTCGGGCTTGCCGCCCGCCTGCTGAACGTCAAATACCAACGCCACGGGTTATACCTCCAGCGGCACGATCTTGGTGCCATGGAGCTCGGAGACGCCTAGCGCCGCCGCGACCGCGTCGCGATTTGCTGTAGTGATGCCGCCGCCGGGAAGGATGGTCAAACGATCGCCCGCATACTCGATTAAACGAGCCAGGTTTTCGAAGTTGTCCTCAATCGGCGTACCGGCAGCACCACCGTGCGTCAGAATGCGCGTGACGCCGCAGTCGGCGAGCGTATCAATCGCATCGAGCTGAGCCTCGGGCGAGAGCTGGTCAAATGCCATGTGGAAGGTGATGTCAAGGGACTCGCGCTTGCACTCCTCGGTCGCGCAGCCCGTAGCCATAACGAGGGCGCCGAGGGTGAACTCGTCGAGCGCCCAGCCGCCGGCACAGGGCTTACAGCAGCCAAAGACCAGGCCGTCAACGCCGGCACTCACAGCAAGGCCCAGGTCCATCTCCATCATGCGCAGCTCGTCCTGGTTGTAATGAAAGTCGCCACCACGCGGGCGAATCATGCACATCACTCGCGCGTCATGCTCGTGAGCGTAACTGACTGTAGCGCTGATAACGCCGGCGGAAGGCGTGGTGCCGCCGACGGCGAGGTTGTCGCACAGCTCAATGCGCCCCGCACCGGCATCAATTGCCGCCGGCACTCGCTCAAAGTTCTCGGCACAAAACTCGTACAGCATAGATAGGCCCCCAAAGACAGCAGATGTTTTCCGACGGGCATTGTCACACATCCCCATGAAGTTGCGGTGGAATAGGGACTGCTTTGGCCTCTGGAGCCCGTATTCAGTCCCTATTTCACCGCAACTCAGAATGATCTCTTGGGAACGGCACAGCTGGCCGAAAAATGTTGCCGATGGTCAATGTTGCGCAACAAGATTTCGGAATCCCGATTAACCATGGCAGTATCGCATACGTATCCAGAGGAAAGGATTGCCATGTTTAAGAGCATCCAAAAGGGCGGAAGGATCGCAGCAATCGCCATCGGCCTGATCGCGGCACTGTCTCCGCTCGCAGCCCCTCCCACAGCATTAGCCGGCGGCAGCGTACCGACCCCCGAGCTCGAGAAGTCATACAGTTTTAAGACCAGCAGCGAAAACTCGTATGTCATCAACTATGATTTAGATTCAGGGTATCAGTACCTGTTTGACGGCGATGACGAAAACAACCTGAAAATATCCCTCATCAATTTGGACGACGGCAGCACAACCCCCGTTGACATCCCAAAGAAAAGCCTCAATTCGACGAGAGTATCGTGGAATGGCCAGCTGTCTTGGATAGAAGGCTCCGACCTGGTCATCTTTTCTCCTGTAAAGCAAAGTCGTTCAGTCCATTCGCTTGAACCAGGACAATACACTCAGGACTTTGCTCTGATTAGCGAAAACGGAGAAACAGCATGTGTTATACAGCACGATTCCGATGATAACTATTCGTACGCACTTTATGATCTTAAGACTGATAACAAGATGCAGGGCTACCCCAAAGAAAGCGATTGGTCGCGGATAATGCTTTCGAAAGATGGAGACTGTTTTTACGTCGTGACGACCAACGCGGATAAATCCACCGTCACTCTGAAAGTGTTCGACACAAAAACCGGCTCGACCAAATCAAACACTACTCATGTAAATAAAGTAACAGACAGCATCGAAATAAGCTCAACAACCCCACTCCCGGACTCAGAAGGCTTTATTCTTCAAGGTGAGTCTTTTTTGATTAAAGCCGACCGCGACGCCAACCTGAGCACCATATCCGATGATGAGGATCACGCTTTTTCTCTATATGATCACGGATCATGCGATTACTACCCCGTTTATATTAGCAATAGCTCAAGTGATCTTTCTGAAGAGGATGACGATGATAACTACCTGGACGAGCAAGATACGAGCCTCGGCGTCATCGATTTGCAAAATGGGAACACTATCAGCTCGATTGCCTTCCCCTTTGGCGATGGCTTCATCTGCGATATTTCGCATGATGGCGGCGTCTTACTTGGGAATTACTCAAACGATGACAAATCCTCCGCTTGCCTAGTTGACGCAAAAACTGGGGCCAAGAGCGAGTTTGACTCTCATTGGTGCGACCAACTTTCGTTCATGAACGGCGATCGCAAGATTTTGGCAACCAATTTCGACGAGAATGACCCCACCACACTACACGTAAACATTTATAAATCGAACATCCCCCACTCGCTACCTGAGGATGTTCTCTACTTTGTCCAGACTCACCTGCCGTTTGTTATTGGCGGTGGCGTGGCGATCGTCCTCATCATCGGTGGTGCAATCGTTATCCTTTGCATCCGCAAGAAGCGCACGAGGACAGCAAACGGCATGGCAGCCGCAACGCCCAAGCCCCAGCGCAAGCAGCGTCGCCGCCAGAAGCGCGCCCAGCTCAACGTCGCAGTGCCCACAGCGCCGGGAATGCCAGCAAACCCGACCGAGCCCGCCCGCTTCTGCCGTCACTGCGGAACCCCGCTCGTACCCGAAGCCCAGTTCTGCCCAACATGCGGACAAAAAGTAGACTAGCGAACAAAACCCAATAGCCCCCAACCACCAAGGCCCCGTTCCGGCACATCCCGGAACGGGGCCTTGGCTTGGTGCAGGGGTGCTAATTTGGGAAGGTCATCGTCGCACGCCCCAATGAAGTTGCGGTGGAATAGGGACTGTTTTGGCGTCTAGAATCCCTATTTAGTCCCTATTTCACCGCAACTTAAAAAGGGGCGCTGACCGGGATAGTCAGCGCCCCTTTGTTGAATGGATTAACCACCAAGATATGCCTTGCGGACGTTATCGTCATGCAGGAGCTCTTGGCCCGTGCCGGTCATGGTGATCTTGCCGGTCTCGAGCACGTAGCCGCGCGTAGCGATCGAGAGCGCCATCTGTGCGTTTTGCTCGACCAGAAGCACCGTGGTGCCGGCCTTGTGCAGGTCCTCGACAATCTGGAAGATCTGCTCAATCAGAATCGGCGCCAAGCCCATGGAAGGCTCGTCGAGCATGAGCAGCTTGGGGTTGCTCATAAGGGCGCGGCCCATAACGAGCATCTGCTGCTCGCCGCCCGAAAGGGTGCCGGCGACCTGACGACGGCGCTCCTTCAGGCGCGGGAACTGCTCGTAGACGCGCTCAAGGCCCGGAGCAACCGTGGACTTGGGCTGTGTATAGGCGCCCATCTCCAGGTTCTCCTCGACCGTCATCTGCAAAAAGGCGCGACGGCCCTCGGGGACCTGAGCCAGGCCCTTGCCCACCAGCTTGTCGGCAGGCGTGTGGGTAATGTCCTCGCCCATAAACTTGATGGAGCCGGTCTTGGAACGCAGCAGGCCCGAGACAGTCTTGAGCGTCGTGGACTTACCGGCGCCGTTCGCGCCGATTAGGGCCACAATCTCGCCCTCGTTGACGTTAAAGGAGATGTCCTTGATGGCGTGGATGGCGCCGTACCAGACGTTGATGTTGTAGACGGAAAGCATCGGCTCTGCCATTTAGTTCTCCCCCTTATCCTGCTTGCCCAGATATGCCTCGATAACAGCGTCGTTGTTCTGGATTTCCTCGGCCGTGCCCTTGGCGATGACCTTACCAAAGTTGAGCACGCAGATGCCCTCGCAGATGTTCATAACGAGCGACATATCATGCTCGATAAGCATGATGGCGATGCCGAAGGTGTCGCGAATCTTGACGATGTTCTCCATGAGCTCCGCGGTCTCGGACGGGTTCATGCCGGCGGCAGGCTCGTCGAGCAGCAGTAGCTTGGGGTTGGTGGCAAGCGCGCGGACGATCTCCAGACGACGCTGAGCGCCGTAAGGCAGCGATCCGGCCTGCTCGTTTGCCAGATGCTCCATATCAAAGATGGACAGCAGCTCCATGGCGCGCTCATGCGCGGCCTTCTCGTGCTTCCAATACGTCGGCAGGCGCAGCACGCCCTCAAAGCCGGAGTAGCGCTCCTGGTTGTGCAGGCCGACCTTAACGTTATCCTCCACCGTCATGGTGTTGAACAGGCGAATGTTCTGGAAGGTACGGGCGATGCCCATACGGTTGACCTGATAGACCGACTTGCCAGAGGTGTCCTCGCCGTCGAGCAGGATGGTGCCGTGCGTGGGCTGGTACACCTTGGTGAGCAGGTTGAAGACCGTGGTCTTACCGGCGCCGTTGGGGCCGATCAGACCGGCGATCTCGGTCTTGCCGATAGTTAGGCTAAAGTCGTCGACTGCCTTAAGGCCACCGAACTCAATGCCCAGGTGGATGCACTCGAGTGCCGGGCGCTCGCCCAGATCACGGTCGGGAACGATGGCGCCAGAAGGATACGGGACCATCTTGCCCTTGTTGAACTCAAATTTACTGGGCATCGGCTGCCACCTCCTTCTTGGAAGCAAAGCGGTCCTTGACGCGACCGAAGAACGCCTTGAGCTGCGGGTTGTTGGTAAAGATCATGACCAGGATCAACACGATGGCGTAGATGAGCATGCGGTAGTCCGAGAACTGACGGAGCAGCTCGGGAAGCACCGTGAGCAACGCCGCCGCGATGACGGAACCGCGCATGTTGCCCAGGCCGCCCAGGACCACGAACACCAGGATGAGGATCGACGTGTTGAAGTCGAACTTGGTGGCGGAGAGCTGCGAGAAGTTACCGCCGAAGAGGGCTCCGGCAGCACCGGCGAGGGCAGCGGAAACCACGAAGGCAATCATGCGGTACTCGGTGACGGAGATGCCTACGGACTCGGCTGCAATCTTGTTATCGCGCACGGCCATAATGGCACGGCCGGTACGGCTGCGAACCAGGTTGAGCACGATCACGAGTGCGACCATGACCAGGATGGCACCGGCGAGGAAGGTCGAGTACGTCGACACGCCCGAGGCGCCCTGGGCGCCCTTGATGATGGCGGTGCCGTCTTCGAGCAGGTGCAGGTCGTCGATCGTAGAGTTGCCCGTGATGTTAAAGATCACGTGCAGGCCGCGGGAGTCGACGCCCACAATGAGGCAGGTGACGATCTCTTTGATGATCTCGCCAAAGGCCAGGGTCACGATAGCCAGATAGTCGCCGCTCAGGCGCAGGACCGGGATACCAATCAAGAAGCCCAAGATGGCAGCGGCGATAGCGCCGACCACGATGCTGATGATAAGGCGCACCGGATCGGAGGGAACGGCGCTCTCGAGGGCGACCGCGGTGACGATGCCCGTATAGGCACCGACACTCATAAAGCCCGCGTGGCCCAGCGACAAGTCGCCCGCGATGCCGACGACGAGGTTAAGGGAAATGGCCATGACGATATAGGCCGTGATGGGAACCAGCTGACCGGCGATCATGCGCGGGATCATGTGGTTAGACTGCATAAAGAACACGATGGCAAATGCCACGATGCACATGGCATACGTGACAAAGTCGTGACGCGTCTGCTTGTCTTTAAGAAACTTCATAACGCTCACCTACACCTTCTCGGGGACGTACTTGCCCAAGAGGCCGGCAGGCTTGACGAGCAGGACGATGATCAAAACACCAAAGACGATGGAGTTGGCAAGGCTCGTGGAAATGTAAGCCTGCGCCATCGCCTCGATGATGCCGATGAGAATGCCGCCGACAAAGGCGCCGGGGATGGAGCCGATGCCACCGAAGACGGCGGCGTCGAAGGCCTTGATGCCGGGCATGGCGCCCGTCGTGGGCTGCAGCACCGGCGAGTAGGAGCACAGCAGCACGCCGGCGATGGCGGCAAGGGCAGAGCCGATGGCAAACGTCATCGAGATGGTGCGGTTGACGTTGATGCCCATGAGCTGAGCGGCGGCCTTGTCCTCGGACACGGCGCGCATGGCTTTGCCCATCTTGGTCTTACCTGTAAAGAACATCAGGCCGGCCATGATAACCAGGCAGGCGACGATGGTGACGAGCGAGACGGCGCTTACGTTGAACTTGGCCAAGAACTCCGGCACCTGGAAGGTGACGAGCGAAGTGAAGTTCTTGGGCGTGGCGCCCCACAGAAGCTGCGCGGCGTTCTGCAGGAAGTAAGACACGCCGATAGCCGTGATCAGAACGGCCAGCGGGCCTGCTTGGCGCAGCGGCTTATAGGCCAGACCCTCAATGAGAACACCGAGAACCGTGCAGGCCACACAAGAGAGAACTACAGATGCCCAGCCCGGGAGGCCGAGATACGACGTGGCGCAGAACGAGACATAGGCACCGACCATGATGACATCGCCGTGAGCGAAGTTGAGCATCTTGGCGATACCGTAGACCATGGTGTAGCCCAACGCGATGATGGCGTAGACGCTGCCCATGGACAGGCCGTTGACCAGGTATTGGATAAAGACCGTCATGTTCCACATCCCCCTTTCGAATAGGTTTCCAGTTAATGTATGAAACAGGGACGTTACACTGTCCCTAGATACCAAGCAAGCAGGGAAGGCCAAAACCTCCCCTGCTTGGGATCAAAACCGCTCTATGTAAGGCGGCCAATTAGGCCTGTACGTACTTGCCGTCGGTGATGACGTACGCCGTGGGCTCCTTCTGGACCTGGCCCTTATCGTTCCAGGTGAGCTTGCCGGTCAGACCGTCAACGGTAATCTTGAGCATAGCCTTGGACAGCTTCTCGGCGACCTCGGTCGGATCGGCGTCGACACCAAGACCGGCCTCCTTGACGGCCTCGGCCACCGCGTGCACGCCGTCGTAGGCGTCAGCGGCAAACTGGTCGGGGGTATCGCCGTACTTATCCTTGTAAGCGTTAACGAAGTCGGCGTTCTTCTCGTCGTCGGCGGAGAACGGGGTCATGAGCAGCAGACCCTCGGCAAGAGAGGTATCGAAGCCCTCAACGCCCAGGATGCCGTCCATACCGTCGCAGCCCATCATCTTGACGTCGTAGCCCATGTCCTTGGCGTTCTTGAGCAGGACGGACGCCGGCGTGTAGTAGATCGGCGCAAAGATCATGGTGGCGCCGGCCTGCTTGGCCTTGGTCAGCTGGTTGGTAAAGCTCGTGGCGGAGTCGTCCTTAAAGGTCTCCTCGTCAACAATCTCGAGCTTGGACTCAGCGGCCTGGGCCTTAAAGGAATCTGCGATGCCCGAAGAATAGGCGTCGCCGGAGTTATAGAACAGCACGAACTTCTCGTCCGCATACTTCTGCGCCAGGAACTTGGCAGCGTTGACACCCTGGTTGGGGTCGGTGAAGCAAACCTGGAAGACGCAATCCTTGCCGTCGGTGACGTCCTCGGAGGACGCGGACGGGGTGATCATGAACGTCTTGGGGTCGTTACCGCACTCGGCGGCAACGGCAACCGACGCACCCGTGGTGGTCGGGCCGACGAGGGCCTGCATGCCCCAGTCGAGCAGGGTGTTGAAGGCGTTGACGGCCTTCTCGCCGTCGGCCTGGTCATCCTCGGCCTTGCTGGCAAGCGGCAGCTCCTTGGTCGAGAAATCCTTGCAGCCAAGCTCGACACCCTGGGTAACGGACTTGCCGTAGGACGCGTTGGCGCCGGTCAGCGGGCCGATGGTACCGATCTTAAACGAAGCGTCGCTTGAAGCGGAACCGCTGTCGCCGCCGTTGGAGGAGCAACCAGCTAGAATGGACATCGCCCCCAGACCTGCTGCGCTCGCGATAACGCTCCTGCGATTCATAACAGGGTTCAATGACTTACCGGTGAGGCTCGACATGCGGCTCTCCTCTCAAATCTCGTCGGGTTTCGGTTACCCGACAGGCCATCCTTCGCCGTGTTCGGCGTTCGCAAAATACTAGACGCTTTAGTTAAGGAAAGTGGCGATTATTTCAACTTTTCTTTGGATTTGTCCATTTATCCATAATTCTGTGTATTTCTATTACTTTATACAGTAATGCCACTTTATTGTGTGAAAGTAATGTTTCCGTTCTGTTACAGGCGTCCCTGCCCTGAATAAAACGGCCTCACCGGTCGCGCTTTATGCGCACTTAGGCGGCGATGTACTTGCCGTCCTGAATCACATAGGCTGTGGCGGGCTTTTCGACCTGGCCCTCGTCATTCCACGTCAGCTCGCCTGTCAGGCCCTCGATCTTGATCTTGCGCATGGCCTTGGCAAGGTCGCCGGCAATGTCGGCACCGTCGTCCGTAATGTCGATGTCTGCCTTATCGATTGCCTCGACAATCGCGTGGACGCAGTCATAGGCGTCGGCGGCAAACTGGTTGGGCGTCTCGTTGTAGGCGTCCTTATATGCCTTGACGAAGTCGGCGTTCTTCTCATCGTCGGCAGAGAACGGAGTCATGAGCAGCACGCCCTCGGCAAGAGAGGTGTCGAAGCCCTCAACGGAGAGCAGGCCGTCCATGCCATCGGTACCCATGAGCGTCATGTCGTAGCCCATGTCCTTGGCGTTCTTGAGCAGAACGGACGCCGGCGTGTAGTAGATCGGCGCAAAGATGAGCGTGGCGCCGGCCTCCTTGGCCTTGGTCAGCTGGTTGGTAAAGCTCGTGGCGGAATCGTCCTTAAAGGTCTCGGCATCGACGATGTCGAGCTTGGATGCCTTGGCCTGCTCGGCAAAGGCATCGGCAACGCCCGAGCTATACGTATCGCCGGAGTTGTAGAACAGGGCAATCTTGGCATCTGCGTACTTCTCGGCCAAAAACTTGGCAGCACTGGCGCCCATGGTGGGGTCGGTAAAACAAACCTGGAAGACCGTGGTCTTATCCTTGGTAACGTCGAGCGACGAGGCCGAAGGCGTAACCATGAGCATGTCATCGGCAATCTCGCCCGAGACGGCGACGGCAGCTCCAGTCGTGACGGGGCCGACGAGCGCCTGCATGCCCCAGTCGCACAGGGTATTGAAGGCGTTGATAGCCTTCTCGCCGTCGGCGACGTCATCCTCGGACTTAATCGAGAGCTTGAGGTCCTTGGTCGAGAAATCCTTGGCGGCAAGCTTGGCGCCCTTCTCGGCCGAGACGCCATAGGTTGCCGCGGCGCCGGTCAGAGGGCCGATGACACCGATCTTGAAGGTCTTGCCGTCATCGGCGGAGCCGCCGTCCGAGCCACCCGACGAGCAACCAGCGAGTGCGGCGGTGCTGCCGAGCGCTGCGGCGCCGGCGAGAAAGTTCCTACGGCTAAGCGTGCTGTTGATGTTGAACATGGTGTCCCCCTTTTTCGCTGGCCGCAGTGCGGCCGTCTTGCGGTACGGGGCAAACCTTATGGCGCAAACGTTGACAGTTTGTTACGTAAGTTCGTTTGTAGCGAGCATGTTTCCAATGTTTCCGCAGCGTTTCAGGGGTGCCGTTTTGTGCAGCTCCTGTTGCCTGGCGAGCACGCGCCCCCGGTTCACGCTAGAATGCACTCAACCTTTAAGCGGTTAATCCATCCATAAGATGCACGAAGGAGCTATCTATGAGCGAACCCCTGCGCACCGTGAACGTCGGCCTCATCGGTCTGGGAACCGTCGGCGGCGGTGTGGCCCGTCTGATCAAGAGCCACCACGATGAGTACCTGGCAGCCTACGGCATCGACCTTAAGCTGACCCGCGCCTGCGCGCTTGCCTGGGAGCAGGCCGAGGCGGCAGGCATTGAGCGCGAGGCCTTTACGAGCGACTGGCACGACGTCGTCACCGACCCCGCCGTCGATATCGTCGTCGAGCTCATCGGCGGCGAGCACCCCGCGACCGAGATCTTCACCACTGCCTTCGAGAACGGCAAGCATGTCGTCTCCGCCAACAAGGCTCTGCTGGGCCGTCACGTCGAGACGCTCGCCGAGAAGGCGCGCGCGTGCGGCGTGCAGATCAAGTGCGAGGCCAGCTGCGGTGGCGGCATCCCCATTGTCAGCACGCTTGAGCACGACCTGGTAGGCAACAAGATCCTGACCATCGCCGGCATTCTCAACGGCACCACCAACTATATCCTGTCGCGCATGGACGCCGAGGGTGCCGATTACGCCGACGTACTTGCCGACGCGCAGGCCAAGGGCTATGCCGAGGCCGACCCGTCCGCCGACGTCGACGGCTTCGACGCCGCCAGCAAGACGGCGATCCTCGCCTCCATCGGCTTTGGCACCCGCGTTACCACCGACGATGTGTACCAGCAGGGTATCCGTACCATCGGCGCCGAGGACATCGCCCAGGCCCGCGAACTCGGCTACACCATTAAGCTGCTCGGCATCGCCCGCAACACCGACGCCGGCGTCGACGTTCGCGTGCACCCCACGCTGATCCCCGCCGACCACATGCTTGCCAAGGTCAACGGCGCCATGAACGCTGTCTACGTGGTAGGCGACGCCGTGGGCGAGACCATGTTCTACGGTGCCGGCGCAGGCTCCTTCCCCACCGCGAGCGCCGTCGTGGGCGATATCCTGTCGCTCTCCGAGCAGATCAGCCGCGGCGTGGCTCCGCTGCCCGAGATTGAGCCCTATGGCCACAACCTCGCCTTTAAGCCCATGGACGAGCTCCAGACCAAGTACTATGTGCGCCTGAAGGTCGCCGACCGCGTGGGCGCCCTGTCCGAGACGGTCGACATCTTTGCCAAGCACAACATCTCGATCTCGCTCATCAACCAGGTCGAGGACGGCAAGTCGGGCGTCAGCGATGCCTGCTCGGTCATCTTCCTGACGCACCGCGCGCTCGAGAAGGACGTCCAGGCTGCCGCCGCCGAGCTTGCCAGCGTCGACTGCGTGGCCGAGGTCGCCAACGTCCTGCGCATCGAGGACGTCGAGGCCTGGACCGAAGGCGTCATGGCCAACTAGTCCATCGATCGCCTAGCAATACGCGCTTTGAGGGCTCCCGTCCGATGTGGGACGGGAGCCCTTTTGTCTCCTGCCCTAAGCACAACGGCAGAGCACATTTGTGCGAGCCGCCCATCGGTAACGCGGGCTACCGTTCACCGATATGCAAACGCGGCCGATTCCGGCTACCGCTACGCTGTGCTGAGTACGTCCACCCCCGAAGAATGGAGGCATCATGCTGCTCGAGGGCAAGAAAGCAATCGTCACCGGAGGCACGCGCGGTATCGGCTATGCCATCACCTGCCGTTTTATCGAGGAGGGTGCCGCCGTCACTGTCTTTGGCTCGCGCCAGGAGACTGCCGATGCGGCCGTTGAGAAGCTGACAGCCGTCTATCCCGACGCCAAGGTCTGGGGTCGTTCCTGCGATCTCACCTCGCTCGAGGCCGTGACCGAGGCCTTTACGCAGGCCGCAGCCGACATGGGCGGTCTCGATACAGTCGTCAACAACGCCGGAATCTCCCAGCGCTCGCCCCTTTTGGACTATACAGCCGAGGAGTTCGCCAAAGTTATGGACCTCAACGTCGTCGCCGTCTTTAACGGCCACCAGGCTGCTGCCAAGATCATGACCGAGGCCGGCCACGGCGGCACCATCACTACCACAAGCTCGATGGTCGCCAAGTACGGCCAGCCTTCCGGCGTCGGTTACCCCACGTCCAAGTTTGCCGTCAACGGCATGGTCCAGTCGCTCTCGCGCGAGCTCGCCCCCATGGGCATCCGCGTCAATGCCGTAGCACCCGGTGTAACCAAAACCGACATGGTCGCCAACCTGCCCGAAGAAGTCATCAAGCCCATCATCGCCACCATTCCGCTGGGTCGCATGGGCGAGCCCGAGGATGTCGCCAACGCCTTTGTTTTCCTGGCGAGCGACATGTCCTCCTATGTTACGGGTGCCGTGCTCCCCGTCGACGGAGCCGCCCGCTCCTAGGGGGCCATAAGCCACAGCTCCCAGCCTCAATATTGCTCAACCAAAAGGCGCGCTGTCTGCATCAACCGCAGGCAGCGCGCCTTCTTCTGTTTGAAGTGGAAGCCGTGTCCCAGAATTCCGGCTCAGACCGGGACGCAGCTTCCCTCAGGGCCATGTTTCGGAAAAGGTGCCCCGTTTTGAACGCCGATTCTGGGACACCGTTTCCGCAACGGGTCTCTCATGGAAACCACATCCCACTCTGAGCGCCCATTCCGGGACACAGTTTCCCCAAGGCCTTTGTTTCGGAAAGCGCATCCCATTTTGAACCTTCAGACTGGGACGCGCTTTCCGGCAGGGGTCCAAAGCGGAAACCGCATCCCGCTTTGAGCGTCCATTCTGGGATGTGGCTTCCCGATGGGGGTCGATGCGGAAACTGCGTCCCGTTTCGGATCTTTAAAGTGGGACGCGCCTTCCCCTAGGGAAGCATCTCGTTATTTGCCGTCGTCGTCCTCGGCTTCTTCGCGTGCGTAGAGCTCCAGCATGCGGCGGCGGTATTCGCGCACGGCGAGCTTGGCGCGCTCCAGACGGCGGCGCTCGCGCGGGGTCAGCTCGGACGGGTCGACCTCGTCTCCATAGGTCTTATCGGCAAGCAGGTGCGCCGCGTCCACGATGCGGGCATCGATGTGGCCGCTCGCCGCCTCGGCGGAAAGACGCTCGGCAATCGCATCGAGCGTAGGCAGGCCCTCGAATACGCGACCATGGCCATGCGAAGTCAGCAGCTCATGCTCGCGCGCGAGCAAGCTCGCTAAGTCGTGGTGGGCGCGCAGGATGTCGAGCGCATCGGATGGATGCTCGGCAACTTCTGCCACGGCGGCGACCGGCGCGGCATCGACCACGCGGTAGAAGAGCTGCGCGAGCAATGGCATCAAGAACACCGTGATGGCGCCGGCGGCAACCATAACCGACGCGATGTCTTGCGACAGCGCGCCCGCGTTGACGGCAACGCTCGTCACGGCAACGATGATCGGCAGCGCCGTGGTGCAGTACAGGGCCACGGTAATGCGACCATACGCCGACACATCGCGCGTCGCAGGGCAAATGCTCATAGAAATAAGAATGGGCACGGCACGAATAATCAGCAACGCCACGATAAAGCCCACGAGCAGACCCGGGCGCGACGCCACGGCCGTCAGGTCGATCTTTGCGCCCGATACGGTAAAGAACACCGGAATCAAAAAGCCGTAGGCCAGGCCGTCGAGCTTGGTCTCGAGCGTATGGTTGCCCTCGGGGATGATGTAGCGCAAGACAAAGCCGGCGGCAAAAGAACCCAACACGATGTCTAGATCAAAGACGGCCGAGAACGCCACGAGTGTGACCAGGATGAGCACCGTCAGGCGCACGAAGGTCTGCGACGTGGTATCGGCGCGTTCCTCGACAAACGCAAAGAAGCGGCTGCCGACGCGCTTGGAGCGACTTGGGACCACGGCCAGCAACACGCAAACCACCGCAAACAAGCCAAGGATAACGAGCGTTTGGATGCCAGTGCGGGCAGACAACAGCACCGACATGGCGAGCACGGGACCGAGCTCGCCCCAAGTGCCATACGCGAGAATCGAGTCGCCCACGCGCGTGCCGGTGAGCGAGCGCTCACGCATGATGGGCACGAGCGTACCGAGCGCCGTCGAAGTGAGGGCAAGCGTCACGGCGATACCGTCGAAATGACTGACTGAGAACCACGGCGTAAAGCGCACGGCAAGCCAGGCGATACCAAACGTGACGACCCACGTCGCCAAGCCGTAACGCCCCTCGACGCCCGTGATGCTCTTGGGGTCGATCTCAAAGCCGGCAAGCAGGAACAAAAAGGCCAGGCCCAGCTCGGACACAAGCGAGACCTCGGCATCTACATGGATGACGCCGAGCATATGGGGTCCCAGCACCGCGCCGAGCACGAGCAAAAAGACCGTCTCGGGAACGGGTTTTCCGGGAATCGCCGAGGCGATAAAAGGACTCGCAAAGGCCACGAGTGCGATGATGGCGAGCGAAACGAATGCCATGTGATGCCTTTCTCTTGTTTGCGCTTCACTGTAGCACCCTCGCCGTCCTCAACGCGCCGCGAGCTGTCGTATCATAGTGAGGTTTACAAACATGTGGCTCAAGGCGACCGCAGGGCAGACCCCGCAAACCGACCGCTGCCGCATACCGTACCGTACGCCCAACCGATCAGGAAGGCAGGAACCAATGGTCTCTCGTATCTACGTGGAGAAGAAACCCGGGTTCGACGTCGAGGCTCAGCAGCTCAAGGGCGAGCTGACCGAAATTCTCGGCATCAAGGGCATCGAGGCCCTGAGGATCATCAACCGCTACGACGTCGAGGGCATCGACGAGGAGCTTTTCCGCTCCTGCGTGCCGACCGTCTTTAGCGAGCCCCAGGTCGATGTGACCTACGACGAACTCCCCGCAAGCGATGGCGCCGTCTTTGCCGTCGAGTTCCTGCCTGGCCAGTTTGACCAGCGCGCCGACTCCGCCAGCGAGTGCGTGCAGCTCATCAGCCAGGGTGAGCGCCCCGCCGTGCGCTCCGCCAAGGTCTATATGATCTCGGGCGCTCTGGACGAGGCCGCCATCGAGGCCATCAAGCACTACGTGGTGAATCCCGTCGAGGCCCGCATCGCCTCGCTCGACCTGCCCGAGACGCTGTACATGGAGACTCCCGAGCCCCAGCCCGTCGAGGTGCTCGACGGCTTCCGCAAGCTCGACGAGGCCGGCCTTGCCGCCTTTATCGCCGATCGCGGCCTTGCCATGGACGAGGCAGACATCGCCTTCTGCCAGCAGTACTTCCGCGATGAGGACCGCGACCCCACCATCACCGAGATCCGCGTAATCGACACCTATTGGTCCGACCACTGCCGCCACACCACTTTCGGCACCGTCCTGGACGACGTGACGATCGACGACGCCGTGGTGCAGCAGGCCTTCGACCGCTACATGGAGATGCGCCACGAACTCGGCCGCGACGCCAAGCCCGTCTGCCTCATGGACATGGGCACCATCGGCGCTAAGTACCTTAAGAAGACCGGCGTAATGACCGATGTCGATGAGTCCGAGGAGATCAACGCCTGCACCGTCAAGGTGAAGGTCGATGTCGATGGCGAGGACCAGGACTGGCTGTTCCTCTTTAAGAACGAGACCCATAACCACCCGACCGAGATCGAGCCCTTCGGCGGTGCCGCCACCTGCGTGGGCGGCGCCATCCGCGACCCGCTCTCGGGCCGCAGCTATGTGTACCAGGCCATGCGCGTCACCGGCGCCGGCGACCCCACCGTCCCGGTTTCCGAGACGCTCGAGGGCAAGCTGCCGCAGCGCAAGCTCGTGACCACTGCCGCCGCCGGCTACTCCAGCTACGGCAACCAGATCGGCCTTGCCACCGGTCAGGTCAACGAACTCTATCACCCCGGTTACGTGGCCAAGCGCATGGAGGTTGGCGCCGTCGTGGGCGCTACCCCGGCAAACCACGTGCGTCGCGAGTGCCCCGCCCCCACCGACAAGATCATCCTGTTGGGCGGCCGCACCGGCCGTGACGGCATCGGCGGCGCCACCGGCTCCTCCAAGACTCAGAACACCGAGTCCATCGAGACCTCGGGCGCCGAAGTCCAGAAGGGCAACGCCCCGGTCGAGCGCAAACTGCAGCGTCTGTTCCGCCGCGGCGACGCCTGCCGCCTGATCAAGCGCTGCAACGACTTTGGCGCCGGCGGCGTCTCGGTCGCCGTGGGCGAACTTGCCGACGGCCTGTATGTCGACCTGGACACCGTGACCAAGAAGTACGACGGCCTGGACGGCACCGAGCTCGCCATCTCCGAGTCCCAGGAGCGTATGGCCTGCGCCGTCGCCGACGGTGACGTCGAGGAGTTCATGGGCTACGCCGCCGAGGAGAACCTCGAGGCGACCGTTATCGCCGAGGTTACCGCCGAGCCGCGCATGCGCATGGCCTGGAACGGCGTCGCCATCGTCGACCTGTCCCGCGAGTTCCTCAACTCCAACGGCGCACCCAAGCACCAGGTCGCCCACGTGTGCGCCCGTAGCGTGTGGCAGCCCAGCTGGGCCGGCACCACGCTCGCCGAACGCATGACCTCGCTTGTCACCGACCTCAACGTCGCTTCCAACAAGGGCCTTTCCGAACGCTTCGACTCCACCATCGGCGCCGCGACCGTGCTCATGCCCTTTGGCGGCAAGACGCAGCTCACCCCAAGCTCGGCCATGGTCGCCAAGTTCCCCGTGGACGGCGAGACCACCACGGCGAGTGCCATGGCATGGGGCTTCAACCCCTATCTGATGGAGGCCGACCAGTTTGCGGGCGCCTACCTGTCCGTGGTCGAGTCCATCGCCAAGCTCGTGGCTGCCGGCTTTGAGCACAAGCGCGCCTACCTCTCCTTCCAGGAGTACTTCGAGCGCCTGCGCACCGAGGCCGAGCGTTGGGGCAAGCCCATGGCTGCCGTCCTGGGTGCCCTCATGGCCCAGGTCGACCTGGGTGCTGGCGCCATCGGCGGCAAGGACTCCATGAGCGGTTCGTTTGAGGACGAGACCGGCGAGCTCAACGTTCCGCCGACCCTGATCAGCTTCGCCGTCGCCGTGGGCAAGGCCGCCCGCGCCGTCTCGCCCGAGTTCAAGGGCCTCACGCACCGAGTCGTCCGCATCGCCCCCGCCACCTATGGCGAGGACTACCGTCCCGACGCCCAGCAGCTGCTCGCCGCGTTTGACGCCGTCGAGGCGCTCACCGCCAACGGCAACGCCCTGGCCGTCTCCACGCCCGGCTACGGCTGCGGCGCCGAGAGCCTCTTTAAGATGTGCGTCGGTAACCAGATCGGTATCGAGCTTGCCGAGGATGTAGACGTGGAGAGCCTCTTCACCCCGCTCTACGGCAGCTTTATCGTCGAGCTCGCCGAGGACGCTGAGCTGCCCGAGGTCGCCGACGGCGTTGTCGTCGAGCCCCTGGGCACCACCGTCGAGGGCTATGTCATCGACACCGGCTCCGAAGTCATCGAGCTCGCCGAGCTCCAAGAGGCCTGGGAGAGCGGCATCGAGGGCGTCTTCGCCTACCGCAGCGCCGGCGAGACCCCCGAGGTCGAGACCATCGACTTCCGCGCCAAGGATATCCACGTGTACGGCGGCGCCAAGATCGCCCGTCCGCGCGTGATCATCCCCGTGTTCCCCGGCAACAACTGCGAGTACGACAGCGCCCGCGCCTTCCGCGCCGCCGGTGCCGAGGCCGACACCTTCGTGATCAACAACCTCACGCCCGAGGCCGTCGCCGAGAGCACCCACGAGCTTGCCCGCCGCATCCGTGCAAGCCAGATCGTCATGATCCCCGGCGGCTTCTCGGGCGGTGACGAGCCCGACGGCTCCGCCAAGTTCATCACGGCGTTCTTTCGCGCTCCCGAGGTCACCGAGGCAGTCCGCGACCTGCTCAAGGCCCGCGACGGCCTGATGCTGGGCATCTGCAACGGCTTCCAGGCCCTGGTCAAGCTCGGCCTGGTGCCCTACGGTGACATCGTCGACGCCACGCCCGATGCGCCCACGCTGACGTTCAACACCATTGGTCGCCATCAGAGCCGCCTGGTGCGCACCCGCATCTCGTCCAACCTATCTCCGTGGCTGTCGCAGTGCAGCCTCGACGACCCCTACACCGTCGCCATCAGCCACGGCGAGGGCCGTTTTGTCGCCAATGACGAGATACTCGCCCAGCTGATCGCCAACGGCCAGGTCGCCACGCAGTACGTGGGCGAGGACGGCAAGCCCAGCATGGATCTCTCCGTCAACCCCAACGGCTCTGCACTCGCCATCGAGGGCATCACGAGCCCCGACGGCCGTGTCCTGGGCAAGATGGGCCATGCCGAGCGTCGCGGCGACAACCTGTACCGCAACGTGCCCGAGCATGTCCCCGGCGACAAGTTCATGCCGATCTTTGAGAGCGGCGTAGCCTACTTCGCTTAAACCTTTCCCATCGGGTACAATCCCTTCGGGTAACAACACCCGCCACCGGCACATCCGGTGGCGGGTTCTTTTTTGCTTCGCGCATGTAGGAAGGACATCATGGAAAGCCGCAAGCCGTATCTCGCCACCCTGCCCGGACTCATCCTGGGCTGCCTCGTCTGCTGTGCACTCTGGGGATCGGCCTTTCCCTGTATCAAGATCGGTTACGCACTCTTTGGTATCCCAGCGCACGATAGCGCCTCGCAGCTGCTCTTTGCAGGTTTACGCTTTACGCTTGCCGGCGCCCTGGTTATCGTTGGGATGAGTGCGGCCCAACGCCGCCCCCTCATTCCGCAGGCTCGCGACATCAAGCCCATCTTTGTCTTGTCGCTCTTCCAGACTATCGGGCAGTACTTCTTTTTCTATCTGGGCCTCTCGCGCGCCAGCGCCATGTCGAGCTCCATCATCGAGGCCAGCGCCAACTTCCTCGCAATCCTCTTTGCCGCCCTGGCGTTTCGCACCGAGAAGCTCAATACGGCCAAGGTGCTTGGCTGTGCGCTGGGCTTTGCCGGCGTCGCTCTCGTCAACCTTTCGGGCGCGGATGGCACCTTTGGCTTCAGGCTCGATGGCGAGGGCTTTATCCTAGCCTCCACCGTCGCGGGCGCCCTTTCGACCTGCCTGATTGGCATCTTCTCGCGCGAGCACGACGGCGTCTTGCTTGCCGGGTGGCAGTTCTTGGTCGGCGGCCTTGTCCTCACCGCCATCGGCTTTTTGATGGGTGGCGCGCTCTCCCCCACGGCGATTGCCCCCGCCATCGCGCTCATCATCTACATGGCGCTTATCTCCGCGGTCGCCTACTCGCTGTGGTCGCGCCTGCTTGCCGTCAACCCCGTCAGCCGCGTCTCGGTCTTTGGGTTTATGAACCCCGTCTTTGGTGTGGTGCTGAGCGCGCTGCTGCTCGGCGAGGGCGCTGGCACGAGCCCCGTTACCGTCATCGTTGCCCTGCTGTTGGTCTGCGGCGGCATCATCATCGTCAACAAACCCAAAAAAGCCTAGCGAGTTCACCTTTTTAGAGAGGATGTTCGCAAACTTTAGCTTAATGGAGCACACTGGTTCTCGTTGATTTCGTACCGAGTCGCGGCGGCAGACGCCTGTCTTGCCGCACCGCGCCTGGGCATTATGGCCGGTGGCCCCCCACAAACGCAAAAGGGGCGCACGACCAAACACGGTCGTATGCCCCTTTTCTAGCGTATTTGTACGCCGGCTTTCTTTTTCTCGGCCTTGACGCGATAGAGCTCCGCATCGGCAGCGCGAAGTAAGTCTTGCCAGGTATCAACACTATCGCCGACCCGCGCGCAACCGATGGACATCCGCAATGCATACGGCACCTCGGCATGCGCGAGCTCGTCGTTGATTGTCGCGCACAGATGCATGATATCCTGTTCCGCCGCTGCCTTTTGGAGCACCACGAACTCATCGCCACCATAACGCGCGATAAAGCCACCAGACGCCGAGCAGACCTCTTTGAGCGCAGCGGATATTACCTGAAGAGCATGGTCGCCCTCCACATGTCCATAGCGATCGTTAATCTGCTTAAAGCCGTCAGCGTCCATCATAAGCAGATATACATCTTCGGCCTGATCCACATTTGAAAAGAGCGACAGCATATAGGTCTCAAAACGGTTGCGGTTGTTGAGTCCAGTCAACGGGTCAGTCGAGATCAGTTGCTCCTGATAGACGATATAGAGCAGCAGGATGCTCAGCGTTATACCGAAGCAAAGGCCGGGTACCGAAAACAAAACCTGGAAGGTACCGCCCACCAGAGCGGGAACCGCAAAAAAGGCGAGGGTGCGATAAATGGCCTTCTTTTGCAGGCTTTCGACTTTTCGAGCCTGAATAAAGGCATGCAAGGACGTATATATGACGTAGCAGTAGCTAACGATAGGCTGAATCATATAAAGCGCTCCGCGGCGATATACGCCCTGCGCATCGATATAGAACATAGTGTGCGTCCAGTAGCTGGTAAATGCCAGAACGACCACCAATGCTGTTGGCAACGTTAAAAGTACCACCCTGTAGGGCGTGGTCAGGAGCCGTGAGCCCTGCATCGTCTCGGAATAGAAAAACCAAATGAGGCACGCGATGGCGAACAGCGAAAACGAGACCGCGTTGGAAATCCAGTTGGCCGCGATGCCTACAGGAGTGCTTACGCCGTCCGAGAGCGTCCAGATCATATCGAAGAAAATGTAGACAGCAGACGTGTAGCCCAGCATGCTAAACAAAAGCTGCTGGGTGCTCGAGAACAGGGAGCGACGACTTCGTACGGCAAGCCCGATAAGAATAATCATGCACAGCAGGAATATCTCGATCTTGAGTGCCTTAATCACTAGACGTCCTCCCTTCAATATCCAAGAGGCCAGAATCGCCCGAGTCGCGCCCAGGCGCCAAACACCCCTTTCTCCGCAGGGGTAAAGGGAATCATAGCAGAGCGCCCGAACGTCACTGCAGAACAGCCACCGTTCGGGCGCCCATACGGCGCGAATTGCACACGCCGGCTTGATTGACTCGCGTCGACGATTACTCGCCGTCGATGTCGGTCGCGACGGCCTCCTCAATAGCCTCGACGCCTTCGACCGACAGATCCTCTTTGCCGTGGCAGAACTTCTTATCGACCCAGCCGGTCAGAATCGGGGCCATGATTGCCGTGATGATGACGGCGGTGGCGATCTGCGCATACGCGGTGGGCGCAAGCTCGGCATAGCGCGGAGCGACCTCGGCGAGGGCGACCGGCGTGGTCATGGCCGTGCCGGCAATGGTGGAGCATGCCACAGCCGCCTTACCGTTGCCGCCACACAAGCGCTCGAAGGCAAAGGTAATGGGACCGACGATAAAGAGCGTGATGAAGCCCAGCAGGATACCCGAAATACCGCCGGTAATAAAGCTCGACAGGCTCATGGACGCGCCGAGCTGAAATCCGATGACGGCAATCGCAGGGTTGGCACCGGGAACTAGCAGGTTCTTGATAAACGGGAACAGGTTGCCCAGAACCATGCCGATAACGAGCGGCAAAATGGAGCCGATGATAGTACCGACAGGGATGTTGGCAAGGCCCGAAACACCAAGGATGATCATCGTGACGGCGGGGCCGGCCGTAAAGAACAGGATACCGACGGCGCCCTGCTCGGACTCATCGCCGAACTCGCCCATGATGCCCGTATAGAGCGCCATGTTGCAAAACGTAATGCCGCCGATGATAGACACGGAGCTCAGACCCAGGAAGTTATCGTTAAAGAAATATGCCACGCCTAGGCCGAGAGCCGCTGCGACGACCAGCTTGGGAATCAGCACGACGATGCCGGTCTTGATGGCGCCCGGCGTGGACTTGAAGCTGATGCCGGCGCCCACAAACAGCAGGATCGCGGCGACGATGGTATTGGAGCCACCGCGGCAGGCAGCCGTAAAGAAGCCGCCGATCTCAAAAACCTGCGGGCAGAAGGTGTTGAGCAAAAGACCGACGATCATCGGATAGATCATGATGTCGCCCGGAATGCGCGGGACCTTGAATTTCTTTTGCTCGTTGGTGGTTGCTTCCTGTGCCATGAAACCCCATTTCCGCTGACGGGGTACAAAAGCCCACGTCACGCTTTGCTACAGTAAAGTTTGACCATGGTACCAGAAGAAATAGACCAGCTCGGTGAAAAATCCGACAAGTTGGGATGGAACGAGATTCGGCGCCCGCGACGCCACCCCTATATAAGGCTCAAGACAATATAGAGTACGATGCCCGAGACGCAGCACCACAGCATCGATTTTGTCTTGACCGCCACGACCACGACGCCGGCGGCCGCAATCCAGGGAACCAAGGCAGGCCAGAGTCCCGCGTCGAACGCGCCGGGGCTCACCAAGTCGTTGGCGACCAGCGCGGCAAAGGCAGCGGGCGGGATATAGCCCAGGGCCTCGGTAATGCGGGGCGACAGGGTCCGCCCGCGCAAGGCGAACGCCGGCGCGATGCGAAAGAACGCGATAGCAGCCCACGACGACAGCCACAGAACCAAGAACTCGTTAACGGGCATCGCGGGCACCTCTTCCGTCAAATACAGCATCGCACGCCAACGCAATGGCAATGCCGGCCACGACGCTTGCCGGCACGGCAATATTCGTGAGGCCCAAGAACTTGCATACGGCGACGGACACCGCGCCCGAAACCGCCGCGACAACGTTGCCGCGCGACAGCCGCTGCGAAAAGAGCAGGCAGATAAAGAGCGAGGTGCAGACAAAGGCTGCAATGGCGGTGGGAACATCGACAACGGCGCCGACGATGGCGCCCATCGTACACGAAACGCCCCATGTTGCGATGAGGATCACGTTGAGCACAAAGGACTCGCGCGGGCCCCAATCCTCCCCTTCAACCAACTTGGCAAGCGAGATGCCATATGCCTCCTCGGTAAGTGTCGCGGCAACAGCCAGCGTCTGACACTTCGAGGCACCCCTCAGATGCGGCGCGATCGATGCCGAGTAAAGCGCAAAACGCGAGGAGACGGCGGCGACGCTCGCGACGATCGATGCTGCAGGCACACCCGCCAGCCACAGGTTGCAGATCATAAACTGCCCGCTGCCCGTCACAAACGTGCTGCTCAGAGCAAAGACCATCCAGGGCTCCATTCCCGTCTGCCCCATGATCATTCCGCACGGCGCGCCTATTGCAACATAGGTAAGCATCACCGGCCAGACGGTTCTAACGATTTTGAGCACCATACGCTTCTCACCCTGACAAGGTCTCCGAGCCGCATGTAGCGATACGGCAGAATCATCATCCGACAGCAACCGAGTTCACCTACAATTGCCACCGGATCGAAAGACACAACTTTTTAGGAAGTCATTATGACAGCTATCGATCGAGACCGGGCGCGCGCGGCCTTCAAAAGCTACACCGATGCCTACGACGCCACCAACCCACGCATCGCGCTCAAAATCGAGCATACGTACCACGTGGCCGAGGCATGCGATGCCGTAGCGCGCGAGCAGGGCTGGTCGTCAGAAGATATTGACCTGGCATGGCTTTGCGGCCTGCTACACGATATGGGCCGCTTTGAGCAGCTGCGACGCTGGGACACCTTTAAGGACGCCGAGAGCATGAGCCATGCGGCGCTGGGCATCGAGGTCCTCTTTGGCGAGAATCCCGCCGATGCACCCGCCACGACAAACATCCGTGACTTTATCGAAACCGGTGCGCATGACGAGCTCATCCGAGCGAGCATCGCCTATCACAGCGACTTTCGCCTGCCGGCACAACTCGACGAGCGTACACGGTGCTTCTGCGATATCGTGCGCGATGGTGACAAGATCGACATTATGCGCACCATCGCCGACAGCACCGTCGACACCATCCTCAAGGTGGACGAGAAGACGTTTCTCGGCAGCCGTTTCTCGTCGCCGACACTTGCCGTTTTTGACGAGCACCGCTGCGTCGCACGCGATGAACGCAACGAGCCCGCAGACTACCTGGTGGGACTCATCTGCTTTATGTTTGAGCTCGTCTATCCAGCGAGCCGCGCGCTGGCGCGCGAGCAGGGCGATATCTACCGCCTGCTCGACGCGCCTTTTGGCATCACGCGGCCCTTTACCGACCCCGCCACGCAGGCAACTTGGAGCCGCCTAAAGGACGAGATGCGCGACTGGCTGGCGCGCGCCTAGCGCTCAAGCTGGGCCAGCAGCTCCTCGACGACCTCGACGGCGTCCCCAACAACCTTGTACTGGGCAGCACCAAAAATGGGGGCATCCGGGTCCTCGTTGATGGCGATGATGCACTCCGCCCCACCGATGCCGGCAAGATGTTGGATGGCGCCCGAAACACCGATACTCACGAGAAGCCTGGGCGAAACCGATACGCCCGTCTGGCCAATCTGGTGGCGATACTCCAGCCAACCCGCCTCCACGACGGGACGCGTGCAACCAAGCTCGGCACCCAGGGCATCGGCGAGCCTTCGCATCAGCGGCAGGTTTTTCTTGGAACCAATGCCGCGACCCACCACGACAAGGCGCTCGGCATCGGCAATCGAAGCCTGCTGCCCCCACTCCTCGGCGGGAATCGAGATCTCGACACGGGCCTTAACGTCTTCCGCAAGCATCACCTGGGTGATCGCGCCGGAACGGCCGTAGTCGAAGTCGGGCGCCTTAAAGATGCCGGGACGAACCGTTGCCATCTGCGGACGGTGGTTGGGGCAAATGATGGTGGCCATCAAGTCGCCGCCAAACGCCGGGCGCGTCTGCTGCAGTAGGCCCGACTCCGCATCCATCGAAAGCACGGTGCAGTCGGCCGTAAGACCCGTCTGCAAACGCACGGCAACGCCGGGTGCCAGTTCGCGACCAAAAGCGGTCGCACCATATAGGATGGCCTCGGGTTTGCGTTCGGCTACCAAATCGCAGATCAAGCGGGCGTAGACCTCCGCATCGTTTTGGCGCAGACGCTCGTCGCGACAGGCCAGGACTTCGTCGGCGCCCGCGCAAACCAGATGCTCCAGGTCCCCAAGCGAGCCCTCGGGGCTTATGCCGACCAGTGCCACCAGACGGCAGCCGCGAGCATCGGCAAGCTCGCGCCCCTTGCCCATGAGCTCGTAGGCCACGGGAGCCACGGCATCGTGCTCGTCAGTCTGCACGAAGACCCAAATGTCTCGATATGCATCAAGGTCCACCGTACCAGCGGCCTCGTCACGCTCGATCGAGATAGCGTTGACGGGGCAGGCGTCGACGCACCCACCGCATAGGATGCAGTCGTCGGTTACGCGGGCGCATCGGCTGGGTCGCTCGCCTTCCACTACGATGCCGCCCGAGGCACAGGCGCGAACGCAGCGACCGCAGCCGATACAGGCTTCGCTATCGATAATCAGTCCGCCCATCTATGCCATCCCCTCGATAATCTTGGCAAGCTTTGCCGCCTGCTCGGACGCCGTCCCCTCAACGGTCTCGCACGTTTGGTCACGGTCGGGCACAAACGAGCGCACGACCTGTGTCGGCGACCCGGCAAGGCCGCAACGCGCGGGGTCGGCGTTCACGTCGGCGGCACTGACCACGCGCACGTCCGCCTCCTCCGCCGCGCGAATACCGGCAATACTCGGCATACGCAACTGGCCAATCTCCTTGGCAGTCGTCATCGCGCACGGCATCTCAAGGTACACCGTCTCCTCGCCGGCATCGCATCCGTGAACGAGCGCCAGCGAGTCACACGTCGTAAAGCCCGCGCTTTGCACGCAGCTCACGTCGGTCACGCAGGGAATCTCAAAGGCACCGGCAAGCTCGGGACCAATCTGGGCCGTATCGCCATCCACCGCCATCTTGCCGCAGATGAGCAGGTCGAAGTCCTCGTCGAGCGCCTCGATGCCGCACTTGAGGGCGTAGGTGGTCGCCAGGGTATCGGCACCTGCAAAGGCGCGATCGGTCAGCAGCAGCGCGTCGTCGGCACCGCGGGCGATGCAGTCGCGCAGCAGCGACTCGGTCGCGGGGATGCCCATCGACACCACCGTTACGCGCACGTCCATGCCAAAGCCGATAAAGTCGTCTTTCAGCGCCAGCGCGCATTCCAAAGCGCTCGCATCAAAGGGATTAATGACCGCCTGCTTGCCATCGCGCACGATGGTATTGGTCTTGGGGTCCATCTTGACCTCGGTGCTGCCCGGCACGGCCTTGACGCACACCACCATATGGAAATCGCTCATCTTCACGCGCCCCCTTTCTGGACAAGCTCATCCAAGAGCTTCTCCGAAAACAGGTTGCCGCGACCCAGCTGCCCGTCGGGATCGAGCTGGAGCTTGAGCCGCGCCGACTCGACCATGGCCTCGTGACCGTACATCGTCTCTAAGAAGCCCGCCTTGATCTTGCCGACGCCGTGCTCGGCAGAAACGGCACCGCCCATAGCCGTTACCTCCGCAGCCCACTGGGCAAACAGCTCGCCACCGCGACGGTAGTCCTGCGCATCGCGCGGCAGGATGTTCACATGCAGATGGTTGTTACCGATGTGCCCCCAGGCAGCAGATTCAAGCCCGCTTTCGGCCAGTGCGCGGCGATAGAGGACCACGACATCGGCAAGGCGTGCATTAGGCACCGACATGTCCGAACCCAGTTTGGTGATGGTGGGATCCGTGCGGCGACGCTCGTCGATAAGCATATTGACGCTCTCGGGGACCGCATGGCGGAAGAACCGCTGGCACTCGCGATCAACCTCGGTGCGCGCGACCCATGTCGCATCGTCGCGGCCACCCGCAAACTCGAGCACCCATCCCAGGTGGTACAGTTCCTCGGTCGCCTGGGCCTCGTCATCGCAGTCGAGCTCCACGTACACACAGACCTTGGCCTCTTTGTCGAGCGCCGGCAGCGAGGCAAACGCCGTCGACTGCTCGCGCTGGCGACGTAGAATATCCAGGGCGCCAGCGTCGAAGTACTCGATGGCAGCCGCATGGGACAGGACGGGACGCACGGAATCGGTAAAGGACACGGCCTTGTCTTCGCTATCGAAAAAGCAGCTCACACCCCAAACGACCGCAGGCGCCGCCTGCAGGGCAATCTCGAGCTCGGTGATAACGCCGAGCGTGCCGCAAGCACCGATAAAGAGGTCGATGGCGTCCATTTCGTCCGCAACGAAATAGCCTGAGGCATTTTTTGTCTTGGGCATGGTATAGCCGGGAAGATCGAGCTCGAGCGTACGGCCCACTGCCGTCACGAGCGACAGGTGGCGGCCCTGGGCAAAAGCCTCGCCGCGCTGAAGCTCAAGCAAATCGCCATCAGCCAGCGCGACGTGGAGTCCCGTGATATGTGGGCGCATGGGACCGTAGGCGTAGCTGCGGGCACCAGAGGCGTTACATGCCGCCATGCCGCCCAGACAGGCAGATGCCTCGGTGGGATCGGTGGGAAAGAACTGCTCGGGGGCCTCTTGGAACTCCTCGTAGGCCTCAAGCGATGCCTGGTCCCAACCAGCAGTCGGCAGCACCTTCTTGCTCAGCTGCTTGCGCAGCTCCGAGAGCACAACGCCCGGCTCCACGCGCAGCAGAAATTGGCCTTGTTCATCGCGACGAAGGCCCAAGTAGCGATTCATACGGGAAGTATTGAGGATATGCCCGCCGTGGGGCACGGCGCCGGCGGCAAGGCCGGTTCGGGCGCCCTGAACCGTTACCGGAACACGCTCGGCATGGAGCTTTTCCAAAATGGCACGGACCTCGTCTTCCGTTGTCGGAAACGAGATGCTCGAGGCCTCGCCCGATGCGCGAGACTCATCGCGACCATACTCTTCGAACTCGTCGGTGAAGGGTTTGATGGTTACAGACACGCGAACTCCCCCTTTAGCTAACTACAGTGTTTGCAGGGAGATGTTACCGCATCGTTTCGTCGACGTGTTCGAGACCGTCTCCATAATTGGCGATTTTTACGTTCGTGCAATTCGGCGAACGGCAAGGCTTCCTCGGCAGACGATGCTTTTGACACATATGGCCCCGCCGTCGCCGACCGCGCGATTGTCGCTCGAAAAAAGTTGGAGTATTTTTTGCCGCCTTTTACCTGCGGAGACGCCAATCCGTCAAGCATTTGGTCAGAAATTGGTCAAGTAGCGGCTGATAAGGTCGGCGTCGACAGCCAAAACCGATAGAAGTTTTGGCCCAGAAGCAGGGAGGTTCCCATGGCATATTACTGGCCCCAGTACGGCATCGCCATCGAAGTCGACGACGATCCCCATCTCCTGCCTTTCGACGAAGAGGCATTCCCCGATACGACGGTCTACCACGTTACCACCGATGTGATCTGCGACCCCGAGTCGTTCTCGGCGCTCGCCCACCACATCGCGCATATCCACGACATCGAGCTCCCTCCCGACTTCGACGAGCTCGTCTACTCGCGCCGTCTGATGCTTCACATGCTCTTTGGAGCGGACCCGTCCACCTTTGCGCGCGTCTATACCGCCAAGGATGCCGCATGAGCGCGAAGAAGCCACCCCACTTTGCAGGCCTGGGTCGTCGCAAGAAGCTCATCGTTGCCTGCTTGGCCATCGTCTGTGCCCTTGTCGCCGTAGGACTATACGTTTGGCAGTCGCAGCCCGTACCCGAGGCGGGCGCTTCGGTTACGACGGCCGAGGGCAAAACGCGCCAAGAAATCCAAGATGAGCTCGACGCCATCGTCCGCGACAACATGATGACGATTTCGGTCGCGCCGGTCGCTCAGCTGCAGGAGGACGGCAAACTGCGCGTCAACGTGCAAAACGTCCAAGACAATAAATTTCCCCAGCGATTCCGCGTCATCCAAAACGACGAGACCATGTACGAATCCGGTGTGGTCGAGACCGGCAAGACAATCGAGACGTGCCCCGCCGGCGACATCAAAGAAGGCGAGGCGTACATCGAGATCCAGGCACTCGATGCAAAGACCCTCGACAGCCACGGCAATCCGACACGTGTCAAGGTACGGGTTGAGCAAACCGAGAACTAGCCTTCCGGCCGACACGGCACCGCATGCAATTCACCAGCATTCGTCCAATCATCGCGGGGACGGCCCGCGGCGAATAGAAAGGAACGACCATGGACATCACCAGGAACATGAACGGAGTCAGAGCGCTCGTCGTGGGCACAGGGCTCGCGCTCGCGCTCGCAATGGGCGCCGCCCCGACGCCAGCTATGGCAGCCGGGCGCGTTGGAACCACGAAGGTAATGGTCAGGACCGAGATCGACAACGTTGAGTTCAAAGTTCCGACGGTTATTCCCTTCGTCGCCAAGGCCGACGGCACGCTTCAGGGCCCCTCAGAAGACGCGACCACCATCGACAATCATTCGGCCTACGGCATCCATGTCACCAACATGAAGATCGACGCCATGAACACCTGGACCATTGCCGCCGACGCCAAGGCCGGAACCGCGCAGAACTCCATCGACTTTAAGGTCGGCCCCGACGGCGCGCTCCAGAACGCCAGCGCCGCCGCGCAAGGGACGGGCCTCGATCTTTCCAAGAATGCAGCCTTCGACATGGGCTACCAGGGCATTGCCGGCGGCACGGACAAAATCAAGCTCAAGACAAGCGGAAACGTCGCTCGCGTCACGCGCGACATCTTCCGCGTAACCGGCGAAGGCGATCAGGTTGCGACGATCACCTGGACGGTCGAGCCCGGTGCGCACACGGCATAAGGCCGTCGCCCTGGCCGCCGCCGTCAGCATCCTAGCGTTTGGGCCAGCCATGGCCTTTGCCCAGCAAGAACAGGCGCAGGCCGCCACGCAAGTGACGGTCGACCTCTCGGAGCTCGACCGCGGCGACCGCGAGGAACCGTTGGCGCAGACAGGCGACAGACGATGGCTCTTGGCAGCAGGAGCCACAGCAGCAGGCGCGGGAACCGCCGGCCTCGGTCTGCACATCAAACGCAGCCAGAAACAAAACACGGACAGGCCGCACTAAATTAGCTAAGGAGACCCCATGGCATCGAAGAACCTTTTGCCCGTCGTCGCACTCTGCGGCGCGCTCGCAACCGGAACGCCTGTCGCCGCTTGGGCGACTCCCGTCATGGCAGACTCCTTACCAGTAGCCCTAAGTTCCGCACCAAATCCGTCGAGCGCCATTGCGTGCGAGCGTTTTTCGATCGCACAGGCCGTGATCTCAACCTCGGGATGCCTTCGTCGTAATACGGACGGCTCGATAGTCGTGGATATCAAGCGTTCGAACAAGGCAAACGGCTCCCAGGCGGGGTGCGCCGTCTGCACGTGGCGCTCGGTTGTGCTCGATGCAGATGGCGATCCATGCAATTTAGAGCTGCGCATCGACATCGCTTCGGTCGATGACTCGGCGAACGGAGCGAAGGTCGCCTTCGACGGTGCGTTTTTCGAGAAAGGAGGCGGTATATGTCTGGGCTGCGCCGCCGCGAATGCAGACGATGCGCAGCCCACCCTCTCATTCACGGCATCGTTGCGGCTGACCAAAGCCGGTACCGATGTTATCGCGGCGGGAGAAGCGTCCCTGCTGTTCTACGCCGTCAGCACCAAAGACACAGACGCTCATTTCGAGAAGCCAGCCGGATCACTCAGCCTTACACGAGGGATAGAGGCAGGCCCTATTGAAATCGATGCCCACGCGCAAAGCAGGCAACGCATTCTTGCCGACCCGGCGCTTCTCGAAATGGAGTGGAACGGATCCGGAGCCATCGGAATTCTCCCCTCCGCGTTTGACGCCAAGACGCTCCCCCCAAACGACGAACCCATCAACGCAACCATACAAGAAGAGAGCGCGGACAAAGAAGCAGGTGCGGGCGACACGCCGTCGCCGACAAACAGCGTCCCAGCTTCTCTCGAAGCGCCGAATGAGCCCGCTGCCGATCCAAACGATCCCGAGCTCGCGGACAGTCTGGGGCTTGCTGATCCTCAAGAGATCGATGAAGGTAACTGCTGCGTGCTTGCCGCGCTCGACCACACAGAGGTCATCGACGCTGCGAACATCGAAGTTGCCGCCGCCAATCAGCCCGTCCGCAAGTCGGCTATCATCGCATTTCCTGAATCCATCGAAGTCGTCTTTTTGCCATCGGGCGAGGTCGTGGCCCCAACACTGCTCACCTTGTTGGGCGCCAAGAATACTCGAAACGAAATTAAAAAGGTCACAGTTGTCGACCCTGCAACCACCGCCAAGCTGCGTCTATACGCCGTTGCTCCAGACGGAGGCAAGACCTTGGAATTCGATGGCGACACACTCCTGGCCTGGCGACGTCTGGACATTATGCAAGACGTCTCGTATCAGATCGAACTCGAAGGGTTTGATCGTGCCCGCGATGCCAATATCATCGCCGCGGCTATTGAATCCCCACAGCGGCTTATGACACTGCGCTTTGAATACTATCCCTATGTCCCGACAACCATCTGAGGCTTAAATGCCGCGCATCATTCCTAATACCACTTATATAACGTATTAGATGAGTCGCGATGTACCTCGCATTTCGTTCTGCTACGATTGCCACGTTGGCATCAATACAGGAGGGCTCATGCCGGGCTTGGGAACAATCATCAACGTTGTGCTTTTAGTTGCGGGCGGTCTTTTGGGATTAGCGGGCGGCCGCTTCATTACACCGCGCATCCAAGACACGCTCATGAAAGCATCGGGGCTGTGCGTCCTGTTTATCGGCCTTGGCGGCACCATGCAAAAGATGCTCCTTATCGATGGGAAGGCGCTAGCGACCACCGGCACCACCATGCTCATCGTCTCGTTCGCCCTCGGCTCGCTCATCGGCGAGGCCATCAACTTGGAGGCCGCCATCGAGAACCTTGGCGAATGGCTCAAGCGCAAAACCGGCAGCGAGGGCGATAACGAGTTCACCAACGCTTTTGTCTCGACTTCACTCACCGTGTGTATCGGCGCCATGGCCATTGTGGGATCGATCCAGGACGGTCTGCTCGGTGACTGGTCAACGCTTGCCCTGAAAGGCGCATTGGACTGCATCATCGTCTGCGCCATGACGGCGTCGCTTGGCCGCGGCTGCATTTTCTCCGCCCTGCCCGTCGCCGTGTTCCAGGGGACGATCACGCTGTTTGCCGGCGCACTCTCCCCCATCATGACTACGGCAGCCCTCGACAGCCTTTCGCTCGTAGGCTCCATGCTCATCTTCTGCGTCGGCGTCAACCTCATCCGTCCTCAGACCTTCCGCACGGCCAATATGCTCCCCTCCGTCGTCATCGCCGTCATCTACGCCCTCCTGTTCTAAATCTATCTACGCAGCAGTATCTCGAACACCTGTTTGATGCTGTGCTATGATATGAGGTCACCGAAGCTGCGTTAGGAGAGGAGAAGCGGTGGCCGACCAGGACATCAAGATGCTCATCGAGCGCATTATGGCCGAGGCCCGGACCCATCAGTCCGCCCGCTTCTCAAACGAAATCTACGCAGACGAGCCGATTCTCAAAACCGGCCGACAGATGCAGAATTTCCTCCCCGACCAATACCGCAAGATGCGCGAGATATCGCGCTGGCAGGATGACCCCAAGGGCGGCGCGGGCCGCTGGCTATCGGAGGCCGAGCTTTTCTACCGCCAAGGCTTGCTGATGGCCGACTTTGAGGACGACTGTCCCTACAACGGCACCTTTAAGTCGTACTTTCCCACCTACAATGCCATGAGCGACCGGCAGTTGCGCGGCTACTTTACCTGGCGTGCCCAAGTGCGCCGCGGAACCGTCGAGGAAACGTCTACATCCTTTGCCTTTCTGTATCTCTATGAGCTGATTTGCGGCATTGGCATAGATGATCCGCTCGAAGGTTTTAACAAGATCAAGGCCTTTTGGGATGTCTATCGCGCCTTCGAGCCCGGCATCGACCGGTTTGCGCGCGTGTGGCTGCAGGATTACGCCGTTTTCCACGGACTCGACCCCAAGCTACTTCGCGACTCTAAAACCGTCATGTTCGATAACGCCCTTATCGAGCTACGCCGCGCAGCGCGAGACCTTGTACCAGCACCGGCACCGTCCGGCCAGACCCCTAAGCGTCGCAAAACCTCCGAGCCCACGCTCCCCCTTCCGCCCGATGAGGTGCGCGAGGAGCGACTCATGGCCGCCATCAACGCCCTCTCCACGTACAACCTAAGTAACTCGCGGCTCGACCGCAGCCACCACCGCGATCTGCGCCACGTGGCGTGCGCCGTGTATGTCCGTATGGCGCGCTACTATGACACGCACCGAAAGACCGACATCGTGGCGAGCTTATTTGGGGAGGAGACGGCCATGCCCTACACCATGTTTGCCTCGGCCGTATTCTTTGCGCCCGAGCGCCACGAGGACTGCGAATATCGCCTGGACCCCATTCACATCTACCGCTGCCAAAACGGCTTTTGGGAATGCATGCGAATTCACGGCAGCAGGCAAAAAAGCAGCAAGCTTGGTGAGATGATGCGCGCCTGCGACCAACGCCTACGCCTGGCCCTAGACCCCACCCACCCCCTGAAGGAGGAGAAGGTCCCCAACTATCTGGCCAAGATCATCGATGACGAGATCATGGCATGGCTTTCGTGGGACGCCGCACACCAGCCCATCAAGATCGATATCGATTTGAGCCAGCTGGGGCACATTCGGAGCGCCGCCGCGCAAACGCGCGAAGCGCTTTTGATCGATGAGGAACGCGAGGACGACGCATCCGCAGAAGCCGAGGCAGCGGACTCAGGGCAACCGGAAGCCGAGCCCGTAACCGACGCGATTGTCGAACCGGTCGTGGCACCCATTCGGCAGGACTTGACCGACGAGCCGACCATATCCACCGAACAGTTTGGTGTCGTGGCACCGCTTCTCGCGCCGACGCCCGCGTTCGCAGCTGCTGCGCCCGCTGACGCCACAAACGAACTCGCGCCCGCCGCAGATGCCTTCCTTCGCGCACTGCTCGAGCAAAACGCAGCGCAAGCGACATCGGCAGTGGCGCACTCGGGCCAGAGCGAGGACATGCTCGTCGATAGCATCAACGAGGCGCTCTTTGACCTGGTGGGTGACACCGTAATTGAATTTGGCGCGGCAGGACCGCAAATTATCGAGGACTACGAAGCAGACGTGAGAGGATACCTAGACTATGAGTGATACCGCATCCGCAGCACCCCGCGTGCCCAAGCGCGTCGCCGCCGTCATTCTCAACTCGCTCAAGGGCGGCGTGGTCCCGCGCATCGGCCTTCCCTACATCACCGTAGGGCGCGAGGTCGAAATCCGCGCCCTGCTCACCGACCTGAGTCTCATCGCCGACGGCGGCGCAAGCTTCCGCTTTCTGGTCGGTCGCTACGGCGCCGGCAAGAGCTTTTTGCTCCAAACCATCCGAACGCATGCCATGGGCGAGGGATTCGTCGTCGCCGATGCAGACTTATCCCCCGAGCGCCGTCTGCAGGGCGGGCAGGGGCAGGGCCTTGCCACCTACCGCGAGCTCATACGCAATATATCGACCAAGACGCGCCCCGAGGGCGGTGCGCTCAACCTTATTCTGGATCGCTGGGTTGCCTCGTGTGCCGACGTCGACGAGTCGGTCGTCAATGCCCAACTGGCCCCGCTCGAGGAGATGGTCCACGGCTTCGACTTCACCCGCATGCTTCGCCGCTATCGCACGGCCGTATCCGAGGGCGACGAGGAAGCCATGAGCCGCGTGACCAAATGGATCCGCGGCGAATACCGTACCAAGAGCGAGGCTCGCGCCGAGCTGGGCTCCTCGACCATCATCAGCGATGACGACTGGTACGACTACGTTAAGCTCATCGCGCGTTTTTTGGTCTGCGGCGGCTACAAGGGTATGTTGGTGCTCATCGACGAGCTCGTGAATCTGTATAAGATTCCCAACGCAATCACGCGCCAGTACAACTACGAGAAGATCCTGACCATGTACAACGACACGCTCCAGGGCAAGGCGCAGTACCTGGGCATGATCATGGGCGGCACTCCAACCTCTATCGAAGACCGCCGCCGAGGCGTGTTCTCCTACGAGGCCCTGCGCAGCCGACTCGCTCAGGGCCGCTTTGCGCGCGAGGACCTTAAGGACATGCTCGCGCCCATCATCCGCCTGCAGCCACTCACCTATGAGGAGTTGCTGGTGCTGATCGAAAAACTCATGCAAATTCACGCCGGCTACTTTGGCTGGACGCCCACGCTTACCGAGAACGACTTGGTGGACTTCCTCAAGATCGAGTTCGGTCGTGTGGGAGCCGACACGCATCTGACGCCGCGTGAAGTCATTCGTGACTTTATCGAACTGCTCGATATCCTGTGTCAGAACCCCGATGCAAATGTGGCGGAGCTGCTGCAAAGCGTTGGTGGCGACGCGCTGGCGCCGGCAGCCGCAACAGGCGACACCGGCACCGCAGACGGCGACCGTAACTTCGCCGAATTCACCATCTAGCCTGCCAAAAAGGGACAGGTTTATTTTGGTAGGTTCTATCTGGGCAAACGTTGAGGCAGTAATGCAGCAAGCCGTTGCCAGCCGCGTTGAGAGATTCGTTTTTGAGAGGAGGCCCCGTGAACGCCTTTGACCGCTACGCCCCGTTTATCCAAGACTTCATCTACTCCCACGATTGGGAGAGCTTGCGCTCTATCCAGGTTGCGGCGGCAGATGCCATCTTTAACACGCAGGACAATGTGCTCCTGACGGCATCCACGGCTTCCGGCAAAACCGAGGCAGCCTTTTTTCCCATCCTGACCGAGTTTTGGGAGAACCCGCCCGCAAGCGTGGGCGCCCTCTACATTGGCCCCCTCAAGGCGCTCATCAATGACCAATTCGTCCGCCTCAACGACCTGTGCGAAGAAGCCAATATCCCTGTCTGGCACTGGCATGGCGATGTCTCGCAGTCGCACAAGGCTAAGCTCATCAAAAAACCGAGCGGCATCTTGCAGATTACGCCCGAGTCACTCGAAGCGCTCTTAATCCATAAGCACATGGCGATCCCGCGCATGTTTTGCGACCTGCGCTATGTGGTTATCGACGAGGTTCATTCGCTCATGCGCGGCGACCGCGGCGGTCAGACGCTCTGCCTTATCGAGCGCCTCTCGCGCATGGCGGGCGTGCAGCCCCGCCGCATCGGCCTTTCTGCCACCATCGGCGACCCCGAGCGCACGGGCGCCTTTCTCTCACAGGGAACAGGACGCGATTGCATCATCCCCCGCTTTGAGGAACCGCGCCGCGTGTGGCGCATCTCCATGGAGCACTTCTACAACTCGGGTCCCCAGGCGCAGCAGCGAGGATTCGAGAGCATGGGTCCTCAAGAGGCCGAAGTGCTTGCGTGCGAGCGTATTGAGCCGGCGGCGCCCGCGGCGCTGCCGGCTGGCGCCCAAGACGTGCGCCACAGCGGACAGCTTACACAGGAGGAACGCCGTCAACGTCGTGAGCGGGCACGGGGCAAGGCCGCTCCCAAAGACCGTCGCACTTCTTCGGCCCCCGAGGGCGAAGTCGATATCCCCCGGGCCGATGAGCAGGCGCTCCTCAACCCCACCGACACCGCGCCCGAAAACGCCGATCCCGGCATGGGCTATATCTTTGAACACACCCGCGGGCGCAAGTGCCTGGTCTTTGCCAACTCGCGCGAGGAGGCAGAGGCCGTGTGCTCCATGCTGCGCAGCTACTGCGAGAGCCGGCACGAGCCCGACCGTTTTCTCATCCACCATGGCAATCTTTCGGCATCGCTGCGCGAAACGGCCGAGGAACTCATGCGCGATGAGGAGCAGGCACAGACAACCGTCACCACCTCCACGCTGGAACTCGGTATCGATATCGGCCGTCTGGAGCGTGCGTTTCAGATCGACGCGCCGTTTACCGTCAGCTCCTTTTTGCAGCGAATGGGCCGCACGGGGCGCCGCGATCTTCCGCCCGAGATGTGGTTTGTCATGCGCGAGGAGGAACCCGAGCCGCGCACGATGATGCCCGAGACCATTCCGTGGAAGCTCCTGCAGGGCATCGCGCTCGTACAACTCTATCGCGAGGAAAAGTGGGTCGAGCCGCCCGAGCTCGATCGACTCCCCTACAGCCTGCTCTACCACCAGACTATGTCGACGCTTGCCAGCACCGGCGAACTCACGCCGGCAGAGCTTGCCCAGCGCGTGCTCACACTCAGCTATTTCCATCGCATCTCGGCCGATGACTATCGCGTGTTGCTGCGTCACCTCATTAAGATCGACCATATCCAAGTCACCGAGGGCGGCGGGCTCATCGTGGGTCTCGCGGGCGAGCGCATCATCAACAACTTTAAGTTCTACGCCGTGTTCCAGGAAAACGAGGAGTTCACCGTTCGCAGCGAATCGGCCGAGCTGGGCACGATTGTCAACCCGCCCCCGCCCGGTGAGCGCATTGCCATCGCCGGCCATTGCTGGATTGTCGAGGAAGTGGACTGGAAGCGTCACACCGTCTTTGCCACGCAGGTCAAGGGCCGGGTGCCGGCCTACTTTGGCGACTGCCCCGGCGACATCAATACACACGTACTCGAGCGTATGCGCAAGGCGCTCAACGAGCACGCGGCGTATCCGTACCTGATGGGTAACGCGCGGGCCCGTCTGGCGCAGGCTCGCCATACGGCCGAGATTTCGGGCGCGGGAACTAAGCCGCTCATCAACCTGGGTGGCGACACCTGGGTGCTCTTCCCCTGGTTGGGCAGCTACGCCTTTTTGGCGCTCGAGCGCATGCTCAAGATTAAATGCGCCGCTGAGTTGGGCCTTCGCGGACTCGACCCGTCACGCCCGTACTTTATGCAGTTTAAGATGAAGGCCGACGAGGAGACGTTCTTTGAAGTGCTCGCCGCCGAAGCCGAGAAAGACTTCGACCCCATCGACCTCGTCTATCCCGGCGAGGTGCCTTACTTTGATCGGTACGACGAATTCGTTCCAGAAGAGCTCGTGCGCAAAGGCTTTGCCGAAGGCGTGCTCGACATCGAAGACATGAAGCAGCGTGTCCGCAGCTGGCGCGACCACGCCTAAGACCAGTCTTTTTGGGACGGGGAGACCTATTTGTCGTGAAGAACGGTGCCGAGGAAGTCGGTGTCGAAGGGCACGGCTTCGGCAAAGGCGTAGTTGCCGTCGCTGGCGATGAGCAGGTAGTTCTCCTCGCCGCCGAACTCCGCATCGCCACATGGGACCACCCAGGCGTGGGCGAATACCTCGAGTGCCGTGGCAGCGCAATCGCGCAGGAACGTCACATCGCTCCCCTCGCTTGCGCTCACGATATTGGCAACGTAGACGCCACCGACATTTAGGCTGCCCCGCACCAAACGCAACGCTTCAACCGTCGCCAGCTCGCGTACGGGCTCGGCACCGCCAAAGCAATCGCTCACGACCACGTCGTAGCGACGATGGCCCACACTCGTCACACCCAGATACGAGCGAGCCTCAGCAGTAATCACCCGCAAGCGGTCGCCCACCGTGCGCTCCAGCTCGTCCAGATAGAACCAACGGCGCGCCAGGCGCGTAATCTCTCCGTCATACTCGATGACGTCCATGCGCAAGCCCTCGTGCGACATCAGGGCGAATTTAGGATAGGCAAACCCGCCGCCGCCCAGCATAAGCATACGGTCGATGCCGTGACCATAAGCGTCGCGCATCGCATCCTCGGACTCAAACACGTCGTCAAACGCACGATAGTACGCAAAGACGGGCTCGGCCCAACGCTCACCGACATAGCTCGCGCTTTGGTAGACGCCGCCTTGCACCAACACGCGAATCTCATCGCCGCCCTCATCGTGCACGCGTTTCACACGCGCCAACCCATTGCGGGTTCGCGCAACCTGCAGACAGGCAGCGCGAACAGCGACGGCGGCCGCACCAAGCGCCGCGGCTCCCAGAGCAACGCCGGCAACGACGCCGGCAGAAACACTTGGCTTGTTCATCTAGAGCTCCTTTTGCAGATAGAGTCCATGGTCGTAAAAACCCAAATGGCGATAGTACTCGCGTGTGCCAATCGCGCTGATCACGTTGATGCGCGCATAGCCCGCGTCCCGAGCAATATGGCACGCACGCTCTACGAGCAAACGCCCCAATCCATGGTGCTGGGCTGCCTGGCCTTGATCTCCCACGCGCGCCGCCATGCCATACACGTGCACCTCGCGAATCATCGCCTCGTCCGGTGTCGTCGGCAACTCATCCGCATGCGCGGCAACAAAAGCACGATCGGGCAGAGACAGACGCAAAAAGCCCGCGATCTTGCCCTGCGGCGTCACCCACTGCAAAAAGCGCTCGTGCGTCACCGGCGTCTCGTACGCCACTTCCTCGTCAAGGGTCAGCTCATGCAAGTCGGCGCCCGCCGTGCTAATCTCGCGATAGCGAATCTCACGCACTGTCGCGCCTTCCCCACGAGCCGACAAGCGGTTTTCAACGAGCTGACGCAGGTTGGGCTTCTTGTTGCCCACCATGATGTCGTCGGAGCTAAAGTCGCGGATCATGCGACTGATGCGGCAGAACGCCGGCGTCACCACGATGTCGTCGGCCAACACATCGAGCAGCTCTTCCTCGGTATAGGGACGCCACTCGCCGCGCTCATAGCAGCCCACCAGACGCGAGCCCTCGATGAGCGCGCACGGGTAGACCTTGACCTCGTCGGGCATAAAGGCCCCTTCGGTCATAAAGCGCTCGTAGTCGCGCTTGTCCCCCTCGGGTGTGGCGCCCAATAAGTTGAGCATAAAATGCGCATGGATCTTAAAGCCAAAGAGGCGCGCAAGCGAAAACGCCTGCTCGATCTGAGCCACCGAAATGCGACGCTCGTTGATATCGAGCAAATGCTGGTCGAGGCTCTGGATGCCCATCTGAATCTTGGTGCAGCCCAGACGACGAATGAGCGTGAGCGCCTGTGGCGTCACGGCATCGGGGCGGGTCTCGATAACGAGCCCCACCACGCGATGCTTCGCCGTCTCGTTGATGCGCTGCTGACGCTCAAGCTCCTCCATCGTTTCCGTCTGCCACTCGGCAGCCTCGCCCCATGGCGTACCGGGGCCGTACAGACGACGCACTGCGCGGTTATAGCCACCAACGACAGCATCCACACGCCCCTGCTCGTCGGCAACGCCGCTCGCAAGCTCGGCCTCGTCGGTCGCAATGCCGGCAGCCCGATAGCGCTCGCGGCGCTCTGTTACCACCGGCGGCAGGGCATCGGCGGGAGCGTCATCGAGCAGGCGCCCTGCCTCGGCACGGCTGATGCCCGGACGCGCCAACATGGGGTTTGCCGCCACACCGGCGACGGCATCGTCATTGAGCGCACGGAAAAGCTCCGACATAAACCACGTCTGATACCCTTGCGGATAGTCGCTCCAGGTACCGCCGAGCACAATGAGCTCTATCTTGTCGGTCGCATGTCCCATCTGCGAAAGCGCGGTCAGACGAGCGCTCACCTGCAGATACGGGTCGAAGCAGTTTTGCTCCGCACGGGCGCACGCCGGCTCGGCGTGCAGATAGCTTTTGGGCATGCGCAGATCGTTGGGGCAAAACAGGCAATCACCCGAGCATGGCCAGGGCTTGGTAATGACGGTAATGGTCGCCACGCCCGAGGCCGTTCGGCGCGGCTTCATACGCAGGACCTGCAGCAGTTGACGCTCCAGATCGGAATCGACATTCCACGCAGCCCACCGAACCGGCTCCTCACGTTTAACCCGCTGGTAGAACGGCAGCAGACGGCGCTTGGCCAAATCGCGTTTGTCGGCACCCTCACGGCGCGCCTCGGCATGTATCAGTTTGACGAGCGCTTTGTCGTCCACGGTCTCGCCGCGACGCAGAGCCTCGAGTATGTTCAAGATAATCTGTTCCATGTCCCCATTGTAAAGGCAAAGGCGCCAAAGCCCGTCACGGCTCCGGCGCCTCCATCAAAGAGCATGCCTATATGTACCGATCTCCGAAAACCGCATGTCACTCCGGATCAAACGACATGTCGCCCGAACCGACCTCAAAACGATACGTAGCAGACTTATCGCCGTTATCGAATTCAAGATTC
This sequence comes from uncultured Collinsella sp., assembly GCA_902496275.1. Classification (GTDB taxonomy): domain Bacteria; phylum Actinomycetota; class Coriobacteriia; order Coriobacteriales; family Coriobacteriaceae; genus Collinsella. The sequence continues at coordinate 54,199 of CABVAC010000001.1, forward strand.
AAAATGGTCTCGCCGTCGTAGCCAAGCGGAAGGAAATCGCTCTCGAAGTCGCCACTGCCCAAGGTGAGGCTCGCCTTAAAGCCCGTAGAGCTCGGAACCGTCATCTCCACATCGCCCGAGCCCACACTCACGTCCATCGACTTCGCGGGGGCCTGGTAGAGCTCGAACGTCACATCGCCTGAACCGACCTCAGCACTGAGCGCATCAGTCACGCTGCCCGCAAACTCTACATCTCCCGCACCCAGGAAAAGGTCGAAACCATCACAGGTGACACCGGCAATCTGCAGATCACCCGAGCCCACGTGCGCGTTGACTCCCTTCAGATGTTCGGCAACACGGCGCGGCAGCTCGACCGTAACTGAGCGATCGATTGCCTTACTGTCATCACTTCCAAACTGGGAAACCTTGAGCGTCGAGTCCTCGACGGATGCGATGTTCTGCGTCGCGGCCTTGGAGGCATCCATACCATTGGCAACGCGTCCCCGCTCGATAACGCGGGCCTTGTTGCCATCAACAACCTTGACGTCCACCGAAGCCGCATTGATATCGAAATCGAGGTAGCGAAACTCATCGGCATCAAAGGTCGTACACGAAAGCTGCTGAGGCCGAGCGGAATAGTTACCGCCATCGTTCATAAAATCGTCGTCATCAACCACGTCGTCCATACCGGACAAGCCGGGTATAACATCGTCGAGATCCCACGGGCCATCAAAATGAATCAAAGTCCGCGAAACGCCAAAAACAAGCCCGATAATCAGTACAAACGCTCCGATGCCGACGCCCAGGCGCAGCTTGGATTCATGCGAAAGCTTCATCATTCGTCACCTTCTTTGGCACATGGCTCAGCGGTAGTCGCGGTAGCCACGTCAGCATCAGATTCCGCAGAAGTATCCTTCCCCTGGGCCTTGACCGCCACCGACGCCGAACCAACCTGAATATCCCCGCGCGCCCAATCGCCATCGAGCGCACGCGCCACCCAGTGATAGATGGGAATCGTAAAGAAGATCAGTGCGGCAAAGGGGCCGGCACCAAACAGGAACATCAGCAAAAAGAACAGCAGCCAGCACACGGCCCAATACGGGAACGACTGGAACGGGCCCTTCACCGGAGTCGAGCCAACCGCACCGCCACTCGTCGCCTGCGCCGTAGCGGCATTGGCGGCCTGTGCACTCCAGCTTGCCGCTTCCGCCGCCTTGGCGGCGGCATCACTCGCCTGCGTTGCCGCCTCGGTGGCACGTGCCGCCGCCTCATGGGTGCGTGCGCGCTCTGCCGCCTCGGCCTCGCGTTGGCGAGCGCGGTCCTCGTTCTCAAACTCGATATCGTCCTCAATCTCGTCGCTCGGATTGAGCAACTCGTCCAAGCTCACGCCATAGAGTTTGGCGAGCGAGATCAGGTTCTCGGTATCGGGTGAGCTCTCCGCGCGCTCCCATTTACTGACCGCCTGGCGCGACAGCCCCAGCTTTCGCGCCAGCCCTTCTTGGCTAAAGCCTTTGCTGCGGCGAAGGTCGGCGAGCCGCTGCGCAGTTTCTACATTCATGGTTCCTCCTATGTGATGCCAGCCGTGCCGCCGGACCGTTTTTGTTCTTAAGGCGCCTTGCACAGTTAAAAATCTATCCGCCACCGCCAAAAACATGCCACCTATTCTAGTGAGATTTTTGACAACCGGCGGTTGCGGGTGCATATGAGCTGCGGAAATGTGTCCAAACAAAGCAATGACCCGTAGCTTGGTTGTCCCCGTTGCGGCGTTAACGGTAGTATGGTCGTACTGTTAATTCCGCACCGCCAACGGAGGGAGTTCCGCGCCGTGAACCGCGATTTCGCCTCATCGCTCATCCAGCTCAACAACACGTTCTATCGCGAGCACTCCGCCTCCTTCTCCGATACGCGCCAGGCCCCGTGGCCCGGCTGGGTGCGCACCATGGACATCGCGCTCGGGCAGCTCGACGTCGCCACGATCGAGCATCCCGTCCGCGTCTTCGATCTTGCCTGCGGCAATATGCGATTCGAGAATTTTGCCGCCGGCGGCGCACTTGCCGCCAAGGGCGTCGACGGCGCAAACCCCTCGGCAGATGCCAGCTGCCCGTTTGAGTTCTATGGTGTCGACTCGTGCCAAGACCTGGCTATCGATGCACATGGCCACGCGCTTCGCATTCCCAACCTGCACTTCCAGGAACTCGACGTGCTCGACGCCCTCATGAAGCTCAACCCCGCCGAGACGCCCGACGTGCTTTTCGACGCCCCGCTCGCCGACATCTCGGTCTGCTTTGGCTTTATGCACCACGTGCCGTCGTGCGAGTACCGCGTACGCGTACTCGACGCCTTGGTGCGGCAGACGCGCCCGGGCGGCATCATCGCCATCAGCTTTTGGGAGTTTATGAACGACGAGCGCATGGCGCGCAAGGCCGTTCGAGCCGAAGCCCGCGCCGAGCTCACCCCGCCGTTTGAGGGTTACGATTCCGCACAGTTTGAAGCCGGCGACCACCTCATCGGCTGGCAAAACGACCGCCACGCCTACCGCTATTGCCATCACTTTGACGATCAGCAGATCACCGACCTGGTGCGCGGCGTCCGTACGTTCTACAAGAGCGGCGAGGTCCCCGTGCGCGAGCTTGAGCGCTTCCATGCCGACGGTCGTAGCGGCGAGCTCAACCGCTATGTGATTCTCAAGCGCCTGTAGGCACCGACGACTCGCCGCCGAGCCGCACCACATCTTTCGGGCAATCTATGCCCGCCCTTTTCAACCCATTGACGGAACGCGCAGCTATGCGTTCCATATTTATGACCAAGGAGCCTCATGGGAGCCGTCCACGTTCGCACGCCTAAGAACTTTGTGCTCGAGGAGCGCCTGGAGCGCTACGCCGATGCGATTGAGACGAACCCCGAGGCCTATGCCGGAGATTGGCGTGAAGTCTGTGCGCCAGTTGGCAGCAAGCCATTCGAACACCTTCACCTGGATCTTGGCTGCGGCAAGGGAACGTACCTTGTAGAGCGCGCGGCCCACGAGCCAAACACGCTCTTTATCGGCATGGACCAAGAGCCCATCTGCATCGCCTATGCCGCACAGAAAATCTGCGAGCATGAACTGACCAACGCACTCGTTCTGCCTCGAGGCGCCGCATCGCTGCCGCAGCTATTTGCCACAGGCGAGCTCGATGCCATCACCATCAACTTTCCCACGCCGCAGCCCAAGGCCAAGTACGCCAAAAAGCGCCTCGTCCATGTCGACCATCTGATGCTCTATCGCCCACTCTTTGCAGCCGGCGCCACCGTAACGCTGCGAACCGACAGCAAACCGTTGCGCGATTACGCCCTGGGACAGTTTGCCGCAGCCGGCTACGATACGCTTTGGGTAAGTGACGACGTCCGCCGCGACCATCCCGAGCATCCCGAGACCGAATATGAATGCCGCACGCGCGAGATGGGCGCCGCCGTCTATGGCATTTGTGCTACGCCCGGCGCGGAACCCATCGAAGAGCAGCTCGCGGCGGGCCGCGCGCAGGAGCAAAGCCTTGCCTGCTACCTGCCCGAAAACCTCGATGAGCTCACCTACGTGCCTCTCGGCATGGAAGAGGCCGTCGAGAACTTCAGAAACCGTGCCCGCAAGGGCAAGAAGCGCCTGCCGCAAGAGTCCTAGGGGCTTCTGATGGTCGCGGCTTCAGCAAATAAGCGCGAATAGGCGCCAGCAAACAACCCTCAAACCTAAGTGAGTAGACTTTTTTGCAATAGCCAAGCACAACCCGCATAACGAATACTAAAACCGCAGATAGAACCCTTGTGCAAAATCCATGTGCTCGCGACATCGCAAAAAGTCTACTCACTTAGCTGGCAACTGCACCAAACGGCCGGGCAGAACGCCCATTTCCTGCATTTTCTTGCCTGCAAACGCATCGATGCGCCGCTACGCCATAATAGTTGGCGGACAATCGCGAGAGAAAGCAACCACATGGCACAGACCACGACAGATACCGCCGCCAGCACCGTCTCCGGCGCCGGCGCCGCCAGCTCATTCTCGGGCGGCACGGGAACCGAAGCCGAGTTTGGCTCGCTCGGCGCGCTCTCCCCCACCTGGTGGGAGCCCGAGGACGGCAGCGAGCCCGAACCGTGGCTCACGCCCGATCAAGCCTTCGAACGCTTCTTTGAATGGACGAGCGATCGCGGCATTGAACTGTGGGATCACCAAGAAGAGGCCCTCATGGACCTGGCTGCCGGCAATCACGTCATTTTAGGCACACCGACCGGATCGGGTAAATCGCTCGTCGCGCTGGGCATGCTCTTTATGGGCATGGCGCAGGGCAAGCGCTGCTACTACACGGCTCCCATCAAGGCTCTGGTCAGCGAGAAGTTTTTCGACCTTGTGCAGGTGCTCGGCCGCGATAACGTAGGCATGATTACCGGCGACACGCATATCAACACCAAGGCACCCGTCATCTGCTGCACGGCAGAGATCCTTGCCAACGACGCGCTGCGCGAGAGCGAAGATGCCGACGTGGGCTGCGTGGCCATGGACGAGTTCCACTACTTTGCCGACCCCGACCGCGGTTGGGCTTGGCAGGTGCCGCTGCTCACCCTGCCCCACACGCAATTCATGCTCATGAGCGCCACGCTCGGCGATGTCACTGCCATCGCCGCCTCACTCGAGGAACACACCGGTGCTACCTGCGACTTGGTCGTCGATGCCCCGCGCCCCGTGCCGCTGAGCTACGACTACGTGACGACCTCCCTCGAGGGCACGGTCGAGCTCGCCATGCGCCGCGGCGAGGCCCCGCTCTATATCGTGCACTTTAGCCAGGATGCCGCCCTTGCAACGGCACAGTCGCTCGCCAATTTTGGCATCGCCAGCAAGGAGCAGCGCGAGGCCATCAAAGAAGCGGCAAAGGGGACGAGCTTCTCCACGGCCTTTGGTAAGATTCTCAAACGCCTGCTTGGATGCGGCGTCGGCGTGCACCATGCCGGCATGTTGCCGCGCTATCGCCTGCTGGTGGAGCGCCTGGCGCAGCAGGGCCTGCTGCCCGTCATCTGCGGCACCGATACGCTCGGCGTCGGCATCAACGTACCCATCCACACCGTGGTACTCACCGCGCTCACCAAGTTCGACGGCTACAAGATGCGTCGCCTGCGCGCCCGCGAGTTCCATCAGATTGCCGGTCGCGCCGGCCGCTCGGGCTTCGATACCGAGGGCATGGTCATCGCCGAGGCCCCGGAGCACGAGATCGAGAACGCCAAACTCATGGCCAAGGCGGGCGACGACCCCAAGAAGCTCCGCAAGATTAAAAAGAAGAAGGCCCCCGAGGGCTTTGTCACCTGGAACAAGCAGACCTTTGAGCGCCTGATCGAGACGCAGCCCGAGACGCTCAAGCCGCGCCTTCGCATCACGCACTCCATGGTGATTAGCGTGGTCGAGCAGGGCGGCGATGCCCGAGCCCGCGTACACGACCTCATCGAGACGAGCTTGCAGACCCCCGAGGAAAAGGCCAAGCTCGAGGTTCGCGCCGACGAAATCTTCGCCACGCTCATCGATTCCGGCGTCGTCGTTCGCACCGAGGTGCCGCCCGCGCCCGACGCCCCGACTGACGCCGCGCCAGACATCGACTATGCACTGACGGTCGATCTGCCCGAGGACTTTGCGCTCGACCAGCCGCTCTCGCCGTTTTTGCTTGCCGCGCTGGAGCTGCTCGACCCCGAGAGTGAGACCTATACCATGGATCTGATCTCGATGGTCGAGGCAACGCTCGAGGACCCCAAGCAGGTATTGCGCGCGCAGGAGCGCGCCGCGCGCGACCGCGCGATGGCCGAAATGAAGGCTGACGGCGTCGAATATGAGGAACGCCTGGAGCGCATCCAGGATGTCACCTACGAAAAGCCGCTCGAGGACTTGCTCGATGCCGCCTTCGACAAGTACTGCCAGGAAGTACCCTGGGCCAACGACTACCAGCTCTCTCCCAAGAGCGTCCTGCGCGATATGCTGGAAAGCGCGAGCGATTTTAAGGGCTATATCCAAAAGCTCGGCATCGCCCGCTCCGAGGGCATTCTGCTGCGCTACCTAGCCGAGGCCTACCGTTCTCTCGACCGCACCGTGCCCATCGAGAAGCGCGACGAGCGCTTGCGCGACATCATTTCGTGGCTCGGCTTTGTGGTGCGCTCGGTCGACTCGAGCCTGGTGGACGAGTGGGAAAACGCCGGCAACCCCGCTGCACTCGACGCCGCGCCGCCGCAGGGCATCGACGAGGTCGTGGCGGACCGCCGCGGCTGCACGCTGTTGGTGCGCAACGCGCTCTTCCGCCGCGTGACCCTTGCCGCCCGCGAGCACGTTCGCGATCTGGGCGAGCTCGACGAGGACTGGGGCATGAGCGAGGTCCGCTGGCAAAAGGCGCTCGATGCCTACCATGAGCAGCACGAGGAAATCCTCACCGACGGAGACGCCCGCAGCGCCGCGATGTTTTCCATCGACGAGTCCGACGAGAAGACCGCGCACGTGTGGCACGTGCACCAGATCTTTGCCGACGAGGATGGCGACCACGATTTTGGCATCATGGGCGATGTCGATCTGGACGCCACGCAAGACGGTGGCGAGGTCATCTTCAAAAACTACCGCGTCGGCTTTATCGAGGACCTGCTCGGGAACTAGCCGGGCACAATGGAACGAAACGAAGCGGGGCCGTTGGCAATATCGCCAGCGGCCCCGCTTTTGCACTATACGCTATGCCTTACTCGGTATCCTCAACCTCATACGAATCCGCCTCGGCTGGCTCATCGTTTGTCTCCGCCGCAGCCCCGCGCGCCTCGTCAAACGCCGCCTTCATGGTCTTGTTGCCCCACGTGAGCTTGCGAATGGTAAGATCGTCGGCCTTCTTGTTGGCTAGGCGCAGATTGTTCTCGGAGGACAGCAACGCCTCCTTGGTTTTCTGCAGATGGCTAATCGTCTTGTCGATCTCATCGATCGCCGTTTGGAACTTGCGGCTCGCGATCTCGTAGTTGCGACCGAAATCGTTCTTGAACTTTTCCATTTTGGCTTCGAAGTTCGTAACGTCGATATTCTGCTGTTTGTACTCCGCCAGCTCCTGCTTATAGCGAAGCGAACCCATGGCGGCGTTGCGCAGCAGCGTAATCATGGGAATGAAGAATTGTGGGCGGATCACGTACATCTTCTCGTAGCGATAGCTCACGTCGACTATCCCTGCGTTATAGAGCTCGCTCTCGGGCTCCAGCAGGGTGCAGAGCACCGCGTACTCACAGCCTTTCTGGCGACGATCGTGATCGAGTTTCTTAAAGAAGTCCTCGTTTTTGTGCTTGGTCGCAGTCTCGTCGTTCTCGTTTTTCATCTCGAACATAATCGAAATGACCTCGTTGCCGCTCGCGTCGCACTCACGGAAGATAAAGTCGCCCTTGGTACCCTCGGACGCATCGTTATCTTTCTCGAAGTACGCGTTGGGAAACGCCGTCATGCGCAGACGGTTAAACTCGGTCTCGCAGTGCTGCTCGAGCGACTCGCCCACCATCTTGGTGGACAGGCGGACCTTCATGTCCTTAAGGCGCTCAATCTCTTCATCCTTGTAGCGAATCAGGTCATCGCTCGCGCGCTTGGCCTGCGCAAGCTCGAGCTCGTGTGCCGCCTTGGCTTGCTCCTCGCGAGAATCGCGCACCGCCAGCTCGCTCGTCAGTTTGGCACGCGCCTCATCGCGCTCTCGCTCCGCCGCGGCGACCGCCTCTGACAGGTTCATTTTTGCCATCAGTTCCTGCTCGCGCAGCTGGGCACGCAGGCCCTCGGCCTCTTGCTCGGACTGAGCCTTTGCGGCGGAGAACTTCTCTTGCACCTTCGCGCGATAGTCAGTAAGCGCGCGCTCGGCCTCGCTGCGAGCGGCATCGAGCTCACGCTGCGACTCTGCCGCGGCAGCGGCAAGCGCCATCTCCTGGGCTTTGTCCGCCGCGGCGAGCCTGGCCTGCAGCTCGGCAATCTGAGCGTCGCGTGCGGACAGGTCGTTTTGAGCAGCATTGCGTGCCGCCGCCTCGGCGAGTTTGGCTTCGTCATCCTTGCGCCCCAGCTGCGCACGCAAGTTGTCGATCTCGCGCTGCAGCTCGGCATTCTCCTTTTGAGCATCGGCGCGGGCCTCAACCGCCGCGCGCTGGCTTGCACTCTCGCGCTCTGCGGCAGCGCCCTCGAGCTTGGCGCGCAGCTCGGCAAGCTCGGCATCGCGCTTGGCAACCTCTTGTGCCAACTCCTGCGCCGCAGCGTTCTTCTGCTCGACAAGCTGAGCGTCGCGTTGAGACTCCGCCTCCTGCAGGGCAGACGCCGAACGCGAACGCTCAAGCTCCAGCGCCTGCTCGCCCTCGCGCTGGACTGCCTTCACACGCTCATCCAGGTCGCGCGAAAACTCGGCATCGCGTACTTGCTTGACGATATCCGCATAGCCAGACGCATCGACCTTAAACACTTCGCCGCAATGCGGGCACTTGATCTCGTTCATAGCAGCTCCTCGATGGACGCAAATTTCAACCGCCTACACTCTACCGCGCCGCACGGACAAAAAAGGCGCCGCCGCCATAATGGCAACGGCGCCAGAACCACCACAAAGGTGCCTGTCCCCTTTGTGGTGGTTCTGGCGCCCTATAACCCAAAGAAGCTAAGAATCTGATCGCGGCTTACGGGCTTGTACTCGTTGGCATCGAGACCGACATCGTAGCGAAAGATAGGGCGCTCGCGATCGCGGTTGCGCGCGTTGGTGCGGTCTCCCCTGCTGTGGATATGCCCGTGCAGCATGATGGCGCCACGCGCCTTGCCATTCCAGCTGAGCATGGGATAATGGCTCAACACCAGTCGATGGCCCTTGGCATAGCCGGGAGCAATCTCCAGGTAATCGCGCACGTCTTCCCAAATCTGCGGTACGTCGGGATCTTCCCAGTCGCCGTCATGGTTACCACGAATGAGCGTCACGTTCTGACATTCGATACGCTCGCGCAGGCGCACCGCCTCCGCCAGGGGCAAACGATAGGTAAAGTCTCCCAAGATATAGAGACGGTCGTCCGCCGCTACGCACTCATTGACGGCATCGATGACCTTGCGGTTCATCTCCTCGACCGAATCAAACGGCCGATCCATATCGTGCAAGATATTCGTATCGCCCAGGTGCAGGTCGGCGGTAAACCACATCATCGTCTATGTCCTCATTTCGCAACGTGTTCAACTCGTGCTAAGTATACAGACGTAGCGATGCGGCGGTTATCCAAAGAGCCCACCGAACAGTCCGCGGCGGCGCTTGTCTCGCTTTTTCGAAGCGTCACTCTGAGTTTTCTTGTCCTGCCGTTTCCTACGGTCCTGCTCCAACTCATCGTCATCGAGTAGCATATCCCACTCAAACGGATCATCTGTCAGATCGAACAGGTCATCGTCATCAAACATGGCAGCCTCCATTGCCGACTAGCGAGCATCCACCACATAGAGGCCAACGCGCACCTGGTGCCACGGGCTGCGCTCGGGGGCAACCTGTTGCACGCGGGCCTCAAACACGTCCTCGTGGCCGTAATACATCATCAAGGACAGTGGACCGACCTCGTTTCCCGGAACGTAGCCAAGTTTGGTCTTGCCATAGTAGATCGCAACTGCCTCGGGATCATGGGGATTATCGCGCTCGGCACACAGTGTCAGTTTATCGCCCGCTTTAAGATCGCCTAGGACCAAAGCGCCGTCGGCATATTGAAATCCTGCGATATGAAACGACAGAAGAACACGCGAAGGCTCGTACATAGCAGCTCCTCTAACGGCCGGATAAACCGGTGTGTAACCTTATTGAGAAGTCTACGGTCCCGTGCGGACACAAATACATCCTGTCTGCGTCCTTCAATCGTTTGCCTCAACGCTTGCGCGACAGAACGCTTGCAGATAAGATAGGAACACGGATGGCACCCGTTGCCGCGGGTCTTGCCAACTCCGATACACGTTTTCATCGTGAGAAGTGGCCGTCTTCGCTTACGCGGGGGCGGCTATTTCATTCGGCCGATAAACAGACCGAGTTCGATAGCCGCAATCAACAACGCCAATAACGAAATAACATCGCTTACGTTCATACCAAATCCCTTCTAAAGGGAGTTGGCCCATCCGTGCTCCATAACAGTAGTCTAACGCAAAATGCAGGTAATAGGAACACTTGTTCGTATTACCTGCGCCCTTTTCTAATGCACAAACATGCGCACGAACTTGTGCTTCCAGCTTGCGTAGGGCGCATACCGAAACGGCACGTCCAGCCAAGTTGCCTTGTTCACGATACTCTTCTTGTGGCTAAACGTATCGAAGCTCTCGCGTCCATGGTACTGCCCCATACCGCTCGCGCCCATGCCGCCAAAGCCCATATGGCTCGTAGCCAAGTGCATGATCGTGTCGTTGACACAGCCACCGCCAAAGGGCACGTAACGCACGAAGCGCTGCTGAACTGCGCGGTCCTGACTAAAGATATACAGGGCCAGCGGCGTCGGACGATCCGTAATAAACGCTTCGGCCTCGTCTAGGCTCTCAAACGTCAGCACCGGCAAGATGGGACCGAAGATCTCCTCCTGCATCACGGCGTCATCGGGGGTCACGCCGTCTAGGATCGTCGGCTCAATCTTGAGCGACGACTCGCGCGCCGTGCCTCCCAGCACGACCTTATCGGGATCGATCAGCCCGCGCACGCGCGCAAAATGCTTAGCATTGACGATATGCCCGTAATCCTCGTTATCGAGCGGATGCTCGCCAAACATACGGCGGACCTCTTCCTTGATGAGGCCCAGCAGCTCGTCGTGCACGCGCGTATCGACCAGCAGGTAGTCGGGCGCCACGCAGGTCTGCCCTACGTTGAGCCATTTGCCAAAGGCGATACGCCGTGCCGCGACCTTCAAGTTTGCCGTCGCATCCACGATGCAGGGGCTCTTGCCGCCCAGCTCAAGCGTCACGGGCGTGAGGTTTTTACTCGCGCGCTCCATGACGAGCTTGCCGACCGGAACGCTACCGGTAAAGAAGATCTTGTCCCAGCACTCATCGAGCAACGCTTCGTTCTCGGCGCGCCCGCCCTCGACAACCGTCACCAGGCGCGGATCAAATGCCTCTTCACAGATTTGCTTGAGCACCGCGCTCGATGCCGGAGCATAGGCACTCGGCTTGATGACCACGGTATTGCCCGCGGCAAGGGCGCCGGCGAGCGGCTCGAGTGTTAGCAAAAACGGGTAGTTCCACGGAGCCATGATGAGCGTGACGCCATAGGGCACGGCTTGCGTTTTGCACGCGCTCACGGCGTTGGCAAGGTCACACGGACGCAGGCGCGGACGACTCCATCGAGCCACGTGAGCGATCTGATGACGAATCTCGGAAAGCGACGTGCCGATCTCGCACATATATGCCTCGTCATGCGACTTTCCCAAATCGGTCTTGAGTGCATGGGCAATATCGGCCTCGTGCGCCCGTACCGCATCGCGTAAACTCACGAGCGCGCGACGTCGGGCATCAACATCAAACGTAGCGTGCGTTTTAAAGTAAGTGCGCTGATCGCCGACGATGCGCGCAATTTCCTCGGTGTTCATGGCACCCTCCTAGTTCTCGTCCTCAAACATACCACCCGCGACGACCTCGTACATACGCTCGAGCTCCAAGCGGTCCATCAAAAGCGGAACGGGGTACAGCGGATTGGCCTCGGCATCGGCATGCGCCGCCATCTCGGGAATGTCGGAGCGGCGAATGCCCGAGACATATTTGGGGATTCCCAGGATCTCGTTCATGCGGTCGACCCAATCGATAAAGGCCTCGGCCGCAAGACTATCCTGCGCGGTAGCCGGCGCAATGCCCGCCATGCGAGCAAGATCGGCAAGCTTGGGGGCGGCGGCGTCACCATAAGCGCGAAGCATGTGCGGCAGGATGATCGCGTTGGCCAAACCGTGCGGAATTCCGTATCGGCCGCCCAGACTGTGCGCGATGGCATGCACATATCCGACATAGGAGCGGGTAAACGCAACGCCTGCCTTATACGCCGCCGAAAGCATATTGCGGCGCGCACGCATGTCGTCGCCATGCTCATAGGCCTCGAGTAAATTGTCGCGGATGAGCTGGACCGCCTGACGCGCCATCTTGCGCGTGTAGGGCGTGGTGCTACGGCCGATAAAGGCCTCGACAGCATGCGTCAGGGCGTCCATGCCCGTCTGCCCCGTAATGGAGGCGGGCAGACCGCGCGTAAACTCGGGGTCGTGCACCGCAAAGCGCGGAATAAGCACAAAGTCGTTAATGGGGTACTTGTAGTGCGTCTCGTCATCGGTAATTACCGCCGCAAGTGTGACCTCGCTTCCCGTGCCTGCCGTGGTGGGGACGGCGATGAGCAGCGGCAGGCGACGATGAATCCGCAGCAGGCCGCGCATCTTGTTGATGGGCTTGTTTGGCTGCGCAATGCGTGCGCCTACGCCCTTGGCGCAGTCCATGGCTGATCCTCCGCCAAAGCCGATAATGGCCCGGCAGGCACTCTCTCGATACAGGGACGCCGCTTCCTCCACGTTTGAAACCGTGGGGTTTGTACGCGTTTCGGCATAGACCGTAACGCCAATCCCCCTGGATGCGAGCGCCGCCTCGAGCGGTGCCGTGAGCCCCAGACGGGCAATGCCGGGATCCGTCACGATAAGGACCTTCTGGATCGAGCGCTTTTGAAGCACCGCGGGCACATCCTCGGCATGCTCTAAAATGCGCGGCTCGGTATAGGGCAGGATCGGCAATGCAATGCGAAAAACCGTCTGATATGTTCGGCACCAGGCACGACGGGCTAGATGCATAAAGGAAACTCCTTCATTTGTTGATAGGTCAACATTTGCTCGCCCGATTGTACTCAGCAAAGATCGCAGACGGCCTCCCAATCGTTAATCAATCAACATCTTCATATCGCGAAATTGTTTTATTAAAAATCATTCCTAATAGGCTTCACATTTGGTTGCATTTATGGATAATAGAACTCGTCAAGACGCACGTCCGGAGAGGGCCCTTACGGGACCGGACGAGCGCACAATCGCCATCGATCGAAAGGATCGAATCATGAAGTTTGTTTGCCCCGTTTGCGGTTATGTGGAAGAGTTCGACGGCGACCAGCTGCCCGAGGACTTCAAGTGCCCCCAGTGCGGCGTTCCCGGTTCTCGCTTCCTGAAGCAGGAGGAGGGTCAGCTCGAGTGGGCTGCCGAGCACGTCGTGGGCGTCGCCAAGATGGAGGGCGTCTCCGAGGACATCGTTGCCGACCTGCGCGCCAACTTTGAGGGCGAGTGCTCCGAGGTCGGTATGTACCTGGCCATGGCGCGCGTCGCTCATCGCGAGGGCTATCCCGAGATCGGCCTGTACTGGGAAAAGGCTGCCCACGAGGAGGCCGAGCATGCCGCCAAGTTCGCCGAGCTCCTGGGCGAGGTCGTGACCGACTCCACCAAGAAGAACCTCGAGATGCGCGTTGAGGCCGAGAACGGCGCCACCGCCGGCAAGACCGATCTTGCCAAGCGTGCCAAGGCCGCCGGCCTCGATGCCATCCACGACACCGTGCACGAGATGGCTCGCGACGAGGCCCGCCACGGCAAGGCTTTCGCCGGCCTGCTCAAGCGCTACTTTGGCTAAGCCAACCGCCTGAGACATAACCTTAAGCTCGATGAGGCCCGGACCGTATTGGTTCGGGCCTTTTTCGTGCCTCACGAACTTGTTAACGCCCTGAAATAGGACCGTCTTCGGCATCGGCTTCTCGTCAAAAACTAAGTGAGTAGACTTTTTGGAACTTGCCGAGCAGACCATCCATATCACTTTATAAAGCCGCAGGTAAATGCCTTGTTGCAAAACGACCTAGTCGCCAAAGTGACAAAAGTCTACTCACTTAGATTCGCAGCCGTCCACGATCGAGCCATTTTGTGTCTAACGGGCATCTTTCCGTCGATTACTCCCAATTTTGTCCAGTCAATGAATAGTTCAGACCGGAGTAATATCTCAGCCCTTTGCTCATCCGAGCTTTTATCACGATATTCAGCATCGAGCATCCTGCATATGGCCTTAACGATCGCGCGGAATCTATCCTCATCCGATATCTGTCTGTGTGTCAGGAGAAGTACATCGTAGCCCATGGCCTGAAGGGCCGTCATGCGGTCAGCGTCACGCAAGCCATCCCCTGCGCGTCCGTGCGAGGCCTTTCCCTGACATTCAATGGCCACCTGTCGCCTGCCGTCCGGCGAAGAAAGAAGTAGGTCGATATATACACGGGACTTTTCCACAATCGCTCGAGCACTTGTGTTTAGCATCACTTCAACATTAAGCTCTATGCCGCAAAAACCTTCGCCTCCCAGGGCTCGCGGCAGTCCAAGCAACAAATACGCCTCGACCTCAAAAGGCGACGCGGCACCCAATGGAACGAGTTGCGATACCGCCATAAATCTATTGCCGCAACGCATCCCGCAAACATCTGAACAAAAACGGTCAAGGTCTCTGCCCAAAACCAAAGCGTCTCGACGCCATAAATTTGAAGCGGTGCCGTCCTCGGACGGGCAGCGCACCCAACCGAACGTTGTCGAAATCGCGCCCGAATCAATTGCACGCGAAAGCTCCGCCTCAAGTGCCGCCGGCAGGGCACACACCGCAAACAAGCCACACATCTCCGCCAATACCAAAAGAAGCTGAAGATCCGTCAGATGCCGCGACATGATGAATGTCGTCAGTAGAGGAGATGTAACCAAAAACCCATGCTCCGTTTCCAGCACGGATTCCCTGGGGAGCTCACCAAGAAACAGCCGCTGCCTAATGCTGGCAGGACAAGTCCGTTTGTTTCTCGTCCGAACCAATGTATACAACGGAAAACCGAGCGCGACCGCAGCCGTCGGGTTGCGGGCGAGATCATATCGCTGCCGGTCTTCTTCCGGTCGTGGAAGCGGCGGACACAAAGCGCGGACTTGAGGAGGCAAACGCCAGTACCTAAAAGCCGATATGTCACAAAGTAGATCCTTCATAGGCACAGGAAAACACGAATTTCAACCCAGTCAGTCACGCATTGGCGCGAACGCACCAAAAATGGCGCCGAACGGACTGCAAAGTTTTCAACAGCCCTCCCCAACTGGCCAAAAGCTTGCCAAGAGCTGGACGAAGCCCTGTTGAAAACCCCATATTTTTCTCATGCAGGAGCTTTGCGCGGCAAGTGAGTAGACTTTTTTGAACATCCCGAGCAGGCCGGTCATCCTGCTTTTCAAAACCGCAGGTAGATAGCTTGTTACAAAACTTCCTGGTCGCCAAAGTGCTAAAAGTCTACTCACTTAGGTTGCAGAGTGCCCCCCATTAGCTGCAATTCCAAGGTAGTTAGCACTTTTGGACTCAGATCGTCATACTGGACAAGAATTTGAGTTGAGTTTTCAGGGACAGATGCGCCATCGGCACACCAATAACAGTCACTGATATCGACAAAAGGGATGCTCGAGCGCGCGAGAGCCTGCGCAAAAGAGCTTCCGCCCGTTCCACGCTCCGCAACCACGGTACAGTAAAGGCCCGCATCTGCCTGCTCGATCGAGACCTCCCCTGCCGGAAACGCTTTCCGCACAAGCGCCATCAGGCCATCACGCGCCTCACGAGCACGAACGCGCACGCGGTTCACATGTCGCTCGTAATCACCAGATTCCAGCAAACGCGCCAAAGCGACCTGGTCAACAGAGCTCACCGACGAGGCGTAGAAACCAAGGTTGCGCCTAAACCGCTCCATTAGCTCATCGGGCAACACCATGTACGCTAGACGCAACGCCGATGAAAGGCTCTTCGAAAACGTGTTGGTGTAGATAACCGACTGGGCGGCATCGATCGACGCGAGCGCAGGAATCGGCTTGCCGGCAAGGCGAAACTCGCAATCGAAGTCGTCTTCGATGAGATATCGGCCCGGCTGTTCGGCGGCCCAGCTCAACAGCGCATAGCGACGCGCAATGCTCGTCACAAGGCCGGTCGGATACTGATGGGACGGCATCAGGTGAAGGACATCGGCCCCGGTTTTCTGCAGAGCGCTCAGGTCCACGCCGTCGTCATCCAACGGGATATGTCGTACTTGGCAGCCCATAGCCTGATAGATGCGCGTCAGGCGCAAATAGCCCGGATCCTCAACGGCATACACCTTGTCCGCGCCAAGCAGCTGAACCAACATGGTATCGAGCAGCTGGGCGCCCGCACCGATAACAATGTTGTCGGGGTCGACATTCATACCCCTCGTCCCGCGCAGATGATGAGCAATTGCGCATCGTAGCCGAGCGGTGCCCTGTGCCGGTGCGGGCGAAAAGATCTCGCGCTCGTCTTCGGATGCCAGCGTCGCCCGCAGTGCGCTTTGCCAAAGCCGCGCCGCCTCCAAAGCGGAAGGAGAAAGTGCGTCGAATTGCTCGACCCGCCCGCGGACATCATGCGCGCTGGGGTCCACAGAGACGGCATCTCGGTCGATGCCCTCCGAAGCCAAAGGCAAAACCGGTGCATCCGGAAGCTTGCAAGCGTAGTAGCCACGCCGCGGCTTTGAGCAAATATAGCCCTCGGCAAGTAGCTGGCTATATGCATTCTCGATAGTAATGACACTGATTCCCAGATGACTGGCAAAGGCGCGCTTAGACGGAAGATGCTCCCCCGCCACAATGCGTCCAGCTACGATATCATCTCGAATTTGCTGGTAAACATACTCATAGAGCGATGCTTCGCCGCGTTTTTCCAAATTGTAGTCAAGCATGAGTTTGCCACCTGATCTTATCGAGCTGTTCAATCTGGTATTAGTCTGACCTTATTATTATCTCGAAAACTGAGTATTTCGCCATACCCAGCTCCCAGATAGGATGTTCCGTCAAGCAATGCACATGCCAACCAAGGGAGCAACCATGCCAGAACAGACCAGCAAGGCCGATCGCGTCAAACTCAATCGCGAGCTCGCGCAGATGCTCAAGGGCGGCGTCATCATGGACGTCACCACACCCGAGCAGGCGCGCATCGCCGAAGAGGCGGGCGCCTGCGCCGTCATGGCACTCGAGCGCATCCCGGCCGACATCCGTGCCGCGGGCGGCGTGTCGCGCATGAGCGATCCCAAGATGATTAAGGGCATCCAAGAGGCCGTCTCCATCCCCGTTATGGCCAAATGCCGTATCGGCCACATTGTCGAGGCGCAGGTCCTGCAGGCTATCGAGATCGATTACATCGACGAGTCCGAGGTTCTCTCCCCTGCCGATGACGTCTATCACATCGACAAGACCCAGTTTGACGTGCCATTTGTCTGCGGCGCCCGCGATCTGGGCGAGGCGCTGCGCCGTGTTGCCGAGGGCGCCACTATGATTCGCACCAAGGGTGAGCCGGGTACGGGCGACGTCGTCCAGGCCGTGCGTCACATGCGCAAAATCCAAAAGCAGATCCGCGACGTTGTTGCCCTGCGCGACGACGAGCTCTTTGAGGCAGCCAAGCAACTGCAGGTTCCGGTCGAGCTGGTGCGCGAGGTCCATGCCACGGGAAAGCTTCCCGTCGTGAACTTTGCCGCCGGCGGCGTAGCGACCCCCGCCGACGCCGCGCTGATGATGCAGCTGGGCGCCGAAGGCGTCTTTGTCGGCTCGGGCATCTTTAAGAGCGGCGACCCCGCCAAGCGCGCAGCCGCCATCGTCAAGGCCGTGGCAAACTTCACCGATGCCAAGCTCATCGCCGAGCTTTCTGAGGACCTGGGCGAGGCCATGGTCGGCATCAACGCCGACGAGATCGAGATCATCATGGAGGAGCGCGGGCGCTAGTCCAGCAGAAAGGATCGCACATGAGCGATTACGCAGACCAGACAGTCGCCGTGCTGGCGGTCCAAGGTGCTTTTGCCGAGCACGAGGCAAGACTATTCGAGCTTGGCGCACACTGTATTGAGCTGAGGCAGGCGGCTGATTTGAAGCAGGACTTTGACCGTCTGGTACTTCCCGGCGGCGAGTCTACCGTTCAAGGGAAGCTGCTTGATGAGTTGGGCATGCTCGAGGAGCTTCGTGCCCGTATCGCTGAAGGTATGCCCGTCCTGGGCACCTGCGCCGGCCTGATTCTGCTGGCTCACGACCTTGCCGCCCATGACGATAAGGGCACGCCGCGCCTGGCAACCATGGATGTGCTCGTTGAGCGCAATGCCTACGGCAGGCAGCTCGGCAGTTTTCGAACCAAGGGGCAGGTAGCTGGCATCGACGGTGAAGTGCCGCTGACGTTTATCCGCGCGCCCCGCATCGTCGAGGTCCACGGCGACGCAAAGGCCTTAGCGAAAGTCGACGGCCGTATCGTCGCCGCGCGCCAGGGCAACCAGCTCGGCGTAACCTTCCACCCCGAGCTCGACGACGATACCCGCCTCCACGAACTGTTCCTACAAATGTAGGCATCGAAATCAACAAACGAAACGAGAGTGGATGATCTCCCACTTTGAGCTTGAATGCAGGCTCAAACCGGGAGATTATCCACTCTCATGCTATGTAGTCGTTGGGTGTTCTTAAACGACTAGTCAAACAAGAACGTCCCCAACGACCACCAAAATAAACCTGTCCCTTTTTGGCAGGCTTTGATCAGGACAACGCCGATGTTTTGGTACCGACAGCGAAAACCCGCCAGAGCGAGCAAGGTGCCTTGAAACAAGGCGACATTGACCTTCTGGTCATGCCGCCGAAGTTGAAAGGCAGATTGCCGCTCTGGCGGGTTTGCAGCGTCAACTAGTTACGCGGTTTGGTAAAACCGCGTAACCCAACTAGAAGCGGTTACCGCGGAAGCCGCCGCCGTTGCGGCCGCCACGGTCGCCACCACGACCGCCGCGGTCGTTACCACGGTTACCGCCGAAGCCACCACGGTTGCCGCCGCGGTCGCCATAGCCACCACGGTTGCCGCCAAAGCCGCCGCGACCGCCACGGTCGCCGCCACGGTCACCAAAGCCGCCACGGCCGCCGCGATCGCCACCGCGACCGCCACGGTCACCGCCACGGCCACCGCGATCGCCAAAGCCGCCGCGACCGCCACGGTCGCCGCCACGGCCACCGCGATCGTCACGACCGCCGCGAGGACCGCGGTCCTCGTCCAGGCCCATGGCGACGAGCGGAGCAATGACCTTATCGAGAGCGGCCATCAGCTCGGTGGCCTCCTCGTAAGAAAGCTCGGGCAGGAGCTTCTCCTTCTTGTTGGCAAGCTCGACCAGGCCCTCAGCGGCATCCTCGGCAGCGAAGACGACGATCTTGCGCATATCGCCCTCGGCGTCGTCGATGCGGCCGACCAGATCGGCAGCCTCGGCCTCGGCCATCAGGCCATCGAGCTCACGAAGGCGCATGCCCAGCAGGTCGGACATTTCCTTCTGCTCCATCCTGGGCTTGAGGTCAAGAAGCTTGATGGCGCGCTCGATGTTCGCCATGCGCTCGGCCTTGGCCTCCTCCTCCTTGGAAATAGCAAAGCGACGGCTACGCAGCAGGCGGGCGGCCTTCTGCATCTTGTCCATCAGCTCTTCGTCATCGTAATCAACGGCGGCCTCGACAACCTCGGCCTCCTCCTCGTCGGAAACCTCGTCAGCAGCCTCAACCTCGGCAGCTTCGGTCTCCACGGTCTCGACTGCCTCAACCTCGGCAGCCATGGTCTCGTTCTCGGTCTCGTTCATGATCTCTTCGTTCTCGGACATGAGACTCCTTCTTGGCCCTCTCGGGCATCATCGCCCCATTCGCGGGGCCCGTCGCGCACTCTTTGCGCTTTAAACATTCATGCCTCTCGGCAAAACGTCCATTAGTTTATGGTGTCGTCATCTAATCTAGCTGCAGAATCTATGTGCACACATTAATGCGACATGTGCGACTCGCGACGAGCGTACACCAGCGACGCCACGAACCCGACCACGGCAATCACAGCCGCCACGCGCACGGCAGTTGCAAATCCAATCGCCTGGGCAACGTCAGTCGCAGCGCCAGCCGCGCCGGCAGTCGCCGCAGAACTCGAGAGCAGACCGATAAACAGCGATGGGCCAAACGATGCGGCAATCATGTTCCACGTGTTAAGCAATGCCGTTCCGTGGGGATGCTCAGCGGCAGGCAGCGTCTCCAAGCCGGCCGTTTGCGAGGGGCTCAGCACCAAACCGACTCCGGCATACACCACAACGGTCAGCGCCACGACGACGCCGATGTTCATACTTGCCGCCGTCATCGAGATGGCAGTCTGCCCCACGGCAATCAGGGCAAAGCCGACCGGCAGCAGCGGCCATGCGCCACGGGCGTCCATCACGCGTCCGCCCACAATCGAGGTCACGGCGTTGCAGGCAATCGCCGGCAAAATGAGCAAGCCCGCAATAAGTGCGGTCATGCCGTATGCGCCCTCAAAATAGAGCGGCAACAAAACGCTCATCGAGAACGTCGTCACCATCGACACCACCACAAGCAGGCACGCGGGCCAAAAACGAACGCTCGCCATGGGACGCACGTTAAGCACCGGATGCTCGAGCTTGAGCTGACGGGCCGCAAACAGGCCGAGCAGCACAATGGCGGCGAAAAGCGCCACGATGCCGGCGATCGGATTGGTCGAGAACTCGCCTACGGAATACACGAATGCCGTAATGCCGGCGGCGAGCAAAACAACCGACAGAATATCAAGCGTGGTGCTCGAGCGCTCTCCGACATTCTGAACAAGCTTAACGCCCGCCGCAGCGACCACAATGCCGCCCACCAGCGGCACTACGAACACCGCCCTCCAGCCAAACAACGTGCACATAAGACCGCTGATCACGGGTCCAAACGCCGGCCCTAGCGTAATGCAGGCACCGCCCAGACTCAGATACAAACCGAGCTTCTCGCGCGGGGCGCAAGACAGCACCACGTTCATCATGAGCGGAAACAAGATGCCCGATCCCGCAGCCTGCAAAATACGGCTTGGCAGCAAAACGCTAAACGACGGAGCGATCAGACACAGGACTTCGCCGGCGACCATACATCCGCATGCGAAAAACAACAGCTTGCGCGTCGAGAAACGGCCGGACAGGAAGGCCATGATGGCCGTAAAGATCGACGTCACGATCATGTAGCCCGAAACGAGCCACTGCGCCGTGGTGGCACTCACCGAAAAGGCTGCCATAATGTCGTGCAACGCCACGTTAATGATGTTCTCGTTAAACGCGGCAACAAAGGCTGCAATATACATAACGACGAGAAGTGCCGCAGTGGCCGATGGCGTTGCTTGAACTTGTTGCTGAGATTTGCTCCCCATGCATTTCCTTCCTCTTGGAACGACAGTCGCATCGCCCCAGAGGAACAGTCCAGGGCGAAAAATGAGCCCTAGACTTACGCCAGACGCCGTACACGACGAATCTGGCAACATGGTCCAACGTCAAAAGATTGTAACGCGGACGCGCAGCTTTCCTTCCGCGCTATTATTAAAAGTCCACGAAAGCATGAGACATGAGGAGCCCGCCATGATTAAGCCCATCATGAAATCCGAGTTCTTTTTGCGCCTGCCTTCCGAAGACGCGGGGCCCGACGATGCCGCGACCGGGCAGGACCTCCTGGATACACTCCACGAGCATGAGCACGAGTGCGTGGGGCTCGCCGCCAACATGATCGGTGTGCGCAAACGCATCATCTGCGTAAAGGACGGCAACAGGGCGCTCCTGATGTACAACCCTCAAATTCTTGAACAGGTCAATGCCTATCAGACGAGCGAAGGATGCCTCTCGCTGATCGGCGAGCGTCCCTGCACCCGCTATCGCCGCATTAAGGTTGAGTATTTGGACGAGAACTTCGTTCACCGCATCAAAAACTTCTCGGGCTACACCGCCGAGATCATCCAGCACGAAATCGACCACTGCAATGGCGTCGTGGTTTAGGCCACCTGCCAAAATGAGGGTACCGGAGGCCTCCCTATGGATATCAGCCGCTTTGGCGAATTCGCCATCTTAGCGCAGTCACGCACGTTTCTTGATGCGGCGGAACTGCTTTTCATGTCGCAATCAACCCTCTCCAAGCACATCATGGCAATGGAGCACGAACTCGGCTGCAAGCTCATCGATCGAAGCCAGCGCCACGTAACACTCACCGCGCAAGGTGAAGCGCTCCTCCCCTATGCGCAAAAAATTGCGACGCTTCAGCACCGCTATCTTGCCGCCATTCAAATAGGCGCAGGTGAGCCGCTCGAGCACCTCACCGTAGGTTCTATCCCCATTATGGCCCCTTATGGGATCACGGACGCCGTCATCGATTTTCAGCAGGCGAACCCCTCATATTCTGTCGAGCTCATCGAAGGCGAGGGCGACACACTCAAGCGCATGCTCCTGCACGAGGACATTGACCTGGCCTTCATCCGTGACAGCGGCGCCATCGAGCCGGAGTTCAAAAAGATTCCCTTTACGACCGACCGGCTCGTGGCCGTCCTTTCGCTCGACCATCCACTCGCCGAACGTGACACCGTCGAGATAGACGACCTTATCGACGAGAATTTCCTCATGCTTCCCCAAGGCTCGTTCGTAAGCGAGCTCGTCCTTTCCCTTTGTCGCGAAGCTGGATTTGGCCCACGTGTTACGTTCACCGGCAAACGAGCCGAGAACATCATCTCTCTTGTCGCACGCGGCGCCGGTGCCTCATTCCTCATGCGCAAGCCGGCGGAATCGCTTGCCAGCGGAAAGGTAGCCCTGGTGCCGCTTGAGCCCGCGACGACCTCCGAGGTCAGGCTCTACCTCAAGCGGAACGCCGCGCACTCGCAGGCGGTCGTCTCGTTCATCGGCTTCCTCCCCTACCGTCAGCTCCTGCAGGGCGACCGTGCGTCTTCCACCGCGGCACGACCGTCATAATCCCCGCTGCTCCACAACCGCAGGCTTGTGTCCGCAAACACGCTGACAACGGCACAAAACACAAATATGCCTCGGGCGGCACGTCACCGTCCGAGGCATATTTAGTTAAAGTGCGCAGACAGACTAGTCCACCGAGATGTTGAGCGCCTTACCGCCCTCGTCCTTCCTGGTACCGATCACCATAGCGGCGACAAGAGCCAGAACGAAAGCGACCACACCGGAGATGACAAGGCCGATAAAGCCCGTGTCGATGCCGGCAGGGTTAATAAAGCTCGGGAAACCGAGCGGGCCGGAGGCACCGAAGGCATAGAGTTTGGCACCCATGAGGCCGGCAATGGCGCCGCCTACACCAGCGGAAATAAAGGTTGCCCACATAAGACGCTTACGCGGCAGCAAGATGGCGTAAAGCGCAGGCTCGTTGACACCGAAAATCGAAGAGACAAGGGCGGGAATGTTGACGGCAGCATTTTCCTCGGAGTCCTTGGTTCGGATGACCATGCCAAGCACAGCACCGGCGATGGCACAACCGCCTGCATACACGAGCGGGTTAATGAGGTCATAGCCGTAGGTTGCGACATCGAGAAACCACAGCGGGATGATACCCCAGTGCAGGCCGAACATGACGAGCAGGCTCCAGAACGTGCCGATGACAAAGCCGGCGAGGGCGGGCTGGACGTTGATGAGCATCAGAATGATCTGGGCAACGATGTTGGAGAGGACCGTCATGACCGGACCGACCACAAGCAGGCCAAGGATGCCGCAAATGAGGAGCGTCAGGATGTTGGAGAAGAACGAGCTCACAAGCGCGGGCAGCGCGTTAGAAAGGGCCTTGTGCACCTTGGAGGCAATCCAGACGATAAAGATCGCAGGCAGAATCGTCGATGAGTAATTCTGCATGATCAGCGGGATGCCAAAAATATCACCGTAGACATTGGACTCGAAGACCGTGCCGGCGCCGAGCGTGTAGAGCGGATCTCCGCCCATAAGGGCAACGAGCGTCGGGTAGACGAGGATACCACCGAGCGCCATTCCCATAACGGGCTTAAGTCCGAACTTCTTGGCCGACGTCCAGCCAATGATTAGCGGAAAGTAATAGAAGACCGAATCTCCGATTGCCGAGAGCGTCACATACGTATTGCTGTCCTTGGCAAGCCAACCGGCAACCGTGCAGAGCGCGAGCATCGACTTGATAAAGCCACCGGCCATAAGCACGCCAAGAACCGGTTGCAGAATCTCGGAGATGATGGCCAGCAGACGCGAGAATGGATCGCCCTTTTTGACGTCGTCGCCTTCATCGATATCGAGTGCGGGTTTGGAGTCGAACCCGCCAATCTGAACAAGGTCGTTGTAGACGGCCTCGACAGTGGCACCAATCACGACCTGATACTGTCCGCCGGCCTGGATGACGTCAACGACGCCCTTCGTCGCCTTAAGCTCATTGGTCTGGGCGAGCGATTCATCCTTGAGGTGGAAGCGGAGACGCGTAATGCAGTGGCTCACGTCTAACACATTGTCTCGACCACCGACCTTTGTGATGATTTCATCGCAAAGCTTCTGGTATTTCATGGAATTCTCCTTTTTCTGAGCGGGGTATAGCATCGATTTCATGCCTCCGTAGTCGACGTGGGAGGGCAAGGAACCCGCTTCCCCCTTTGAAATCCGCGGACGCACGTACGCCCGGGATGGGAAACGGCAGAGAAGATGGAAGATGCCGATCACATGGCAGCGAGCCTCATTGGCCCATGTCACGCAATCAGGTCTACAGACGCGAATCTGCTGCGCCGAGAAGTCTCGTCGTCTGGCAGAACTTGTCACACAGACGTTCCGGTTCGCCCTGGGGAATCTGAGTACGCTCGGTCTCAAAGGAGAGGCCGTACTCGCGTGCCGGAAGGAAATACTCGAAATAGCCGTTGGTGTAACCGCAAACTATTCCCTCGACCGGGCATTCGCGCTTCATGCGAATACCCAAGTCGCTGCCGAGCTCACTCGGGAACACAAAGAGATGCAGGCCGCCCAAACTGATGACGACACACTTAAGCGTGAGCGAAAAGTCGTCGTGGGCAACGGTGTGATAGAACGTCTGAGGCTCGATGCGGTCGAGAACGACCTCGCGATCGAGCTTGATCTGGGAAATCGCCTCGGCAAGACCGGTCGAAACGCGCTCGACCTCGGGAATGCCGCGTCCCTGACGAAAATTGCGGTCGCTACAGTCGCCAGCAGCACCGACGACCATGGCCGGATAGTAACCAAGACTCTGAGCGAGCTTTTTGCCGGTAAGACCGGCGAGTTCGCTCGTGAGCTCCGTGCAGTCGGGTCCGACGCAAGCGGAATGCACCGCCCAGTTCACAAAGCCCGCAAATGGCTTGCCTTCGGTATCGAAGAACGATACGACAATGACCTCATTGTCGGCGAGTTCACCTGGGATGATGCGGTTGTCGTAGAAACCGGTGATGACCTGCTTGCCCAAGCGACAAATCGCGGGCTGTGCGTTGGCACGGCACTCCTCAAAGCATTGGCAAATGGTATCGAGGAACCAGCGGTAGTAGTTCTCGTCGAATTTTCCCGTCCACCAGCTGCGGTGGTAAGCGACGATTGAAGTATGGTCGTGCGTCGCCGAGAGCAGGACGCAATCACGGTCAATGCCGTAGCGCTCGGCGAGCATTGTCTTGACTTCCTCGGCCATGCTTTCCTCGAACTCGAGGACATCGGCATTAAAGAGAAACACTTCACGTTCGCCTTGCTGGAAGAGAATGGCGTTGGCGAAGACGTCGTCATGGACGCCCGTCGCAGGTTCAAGACGGTTGGGAAGATTGCGGTAGCCAATCAGGTAGATGTCGCCCTGTGGGGTGATTTTGCGGCGCGCGTGTCCAATGTTCATGCACGTTCTCCTTCTGTGTCACGCCGCATTCAAGGCGGCAATGATGATTTCGACGAGGCGCTCATGGGATCCGGCGGCAAAACCGGAGTTCATAGCCTCATAGGTGATTTTTTCGTACGCATCGGGGGCCGGCAGATACTTCTGCCCTCCGTTGACAAGCGTGGCAAAGAGCACGGGGCAGAATCGGGCGGCGCGCACGGCGGCGCCAAATGAGCTCGAAACCTCGGGTTGTACGCCGACAAGCTCGACGTTTCCCAGCCGGAGCAGATAGACCCTCGTGCGCTGCTCGCCAGCGGCATGAAACTCATACGTTCGGTGCGGAGCCAAAGAGTGAAAATCGGCGCGTGTCTGAGCGGGCAGGAGAACGTCGACCGTGCGGGCATCGATGCCGGTAGCGTCATCCTCACGCGCCATGCGAGCGGCCTCGATCAAAGCATCGCCCAAGGCCTGCCCCTGCTGGTGCAGCATGCGGTATCCGTCCTCATGGGCATCGACCGTCTGCTTAACGCCGGCCGCATCGAACATGACGTTCATGGCGCGCTCCGCCGGACCTTGGTCGCCCGCGGCGCCTGGCAGCAACAGGGCAACGCCGCCCAGCTCGCGCTCGAGTGACATGGCGGCAAAACCAAAGAGGTCTCCGCTCGCCATGCGCCTCCCCTCGGAGTCGCGCGACCCGTCGAGCACGGAGGACTGAACGTCCGCCGTCGCGAGCACGGCAACATACTCGCCCCCGGCATCCCTTATGGCGAGTACGGGCATCGTGTGGTCGGCAAACCCCCTGGGATTCGAGCCCAACCACCAGCCGGCAGGCGTCTCAATGTCGCGATTAACGTTCACGGGGCATTCGCCCTCCACAGTGGCGAGCGTGGCAGAGCGAATGCCCGCAACAGCGCGCTCGACAGCCGTGCGGGCGGCAGCGACGAGCGCTGCGCGATAGCGCTCGTTGCGATTGCGGGTAGCATCGTCGGCAAGATGCCCGGGAGTGCGGACGTGAGGCATGGAAAACGTGTGGGTAGGAACCACCCAAGAATAAGCACCGCTGCAATTGGCGGCATCCTCAACAACCTCACGCAGATCGGCGAGTAGAGCCGGAGCGATCGAGGTGACCTCAAGCGAAAGGACGCAGGCGCGTCGCCCCGTCCCCTCGATGATAAGGGCACGGGCGAAGACCTCATGACGGAGTTCGTCGAAACCGTCGAACGGCAACACGTCCCCAAGATCGATGGCCACACGAGCGGCCCCAGCCCTCATCTCTCCTTCGTCCATGGCAGATACTCCCCTCTGATTGCCGCTCACTCGACACCGTACAGTTGCTGCGCCGTACCGCCAAGCACAAGGTCGCTGTCTGTATCGCTCAGATTTGCAGCGCGAACGCAGGCGACACCCTCGGTGAGCCACTCGCGTTTAACGGGATAGCTCGTGCCAAAAACAATATGGCCTGCACCCAGCACGTCAACCGCGCAGGCGAGGAGTGTCTTGCCCCAAGGCTGGGCATGGGACATGTCGAAATAGATGTTGTTCTCGAGGCGCCTGGAAACGGTCTCGGTATCGACCTGAAAACGGCCAGAAGCATCAGGGCGCTTGGGACCATGAGGCAGCAGCATCTCCTTGAACGCAAAGTATGCGCCGCCGAGCATGGAGTGGACCATCTTGATATTGGGGTAGCGCTCAAAGAAATCACCAAAGATCTCTCGGCCGATCGCCGTAGTTTGGTCGACGCAGCGGCCATAAGAGCGGCGAAGGTTGTCGTACGCGAGAAGCGACTCGTTCTCGACCGGCACGGGAACATGGTGCACGTAAACGGTGACATGGCGTTCGTTCAGGTGCTCGAAAAAGCTCGAGAAGACCTGGTCGTCGAGATAGCGCTTGCCGTAGTGAGCGCAGAGCTGCACACCCGCAAAACCATCGTCGAGCCTGCGGTCGAGCTCCTCCAAATTCGCTTTGGTGCCAAAGGGCGGCACAGCGACAAGCGGAATCAGACGGCCATTTGACGCCTTCGCGTCAGCAGCCATACCGTCGTTGAAACGCCGGCACATCTCGAGCGACATCCACTCGTGGCAGCCGGGGAGCTTGAGGATCGCCTTGTCGACCCCCGCCTCATCCATATCGGCCAAGCGCTTCTCGAGGGTGTAGTCACCCTCAATGTAGTTAAGACCCGGAGAACCGGCGGGCATCTCGATCACGATCTGTCGTTTGCCGGCGGAATTCATGGTCAGATAGCCTTCGGTGTCATAGGCGCGGGGTACCTCGGCCAAAAACTGTTCGCAGAGCGTCTCGTCATGAAAGATGCGCTCGTCGAACCAGTAGGAATTTGCATCGATAATCATTGGTTGGAACCGCCTTTCATCTTGTTGAAAACATTCTAGAAAAGCAGGTACCCGGACATCAATTCCAGCTTAAGCCCATTGTATTCCATTTTGGAATAGAACTAGCCGCTCACGCGCGAACCTCGCCCGCTCAACGAGACAAGCGCTAACAGCACGGGCTTAGACAGAAAACGGTCGGCCCGCATCCGTTGCGGGCCGACCGTTTCATTACAGGCTACCTTTGCCGTTACGCCTG
Source organism: uncultured Collinsella sp. (assembly GCA_902496275.1). Lineage (GTDB taxonomy): Bacteria > Actinomycetota > Coriobacteriia > Coriobacteriales > Coriobacteriaceae > Collinsella. The sequence continues at coordinate 82,396 of CABVAC010000001.1, forward strand.
GCGGTAATGGTCAAAGAAGTCGGCGAGGTCTTCGAGGGACTCTTTGAGTACTTCCATGCGCGGCAGGTACACGATACGGAAGTGGTCGGGCTCAGCCCAGTTGAAGCCGCCGCCGCGCGTGATCAGGATCTTCTTCTCGTGCAGCAGATCGAGGGCAAACTGCTCGTCATCGGTGATGTTGAACTTCTTCACATCCATCTTGGGGAAGATGTAGAACGCCGCGCGCGGCTTGACCACCGAGATGCCGTCGATCTTGTTGAGCGCCTCATACACAAAGTTGCGCTGCTCGTAGACACGACCGCCGGGACGGATGTAGTCGTTAACCGACTGATGGCCACCGAGTGCCGTCTGAACGATCGATTGAGCCGGCACGTTGGAGCACAGTCGCATGTTGGAGAGCATGTTGATACCCATGATGAAGTCGCTCATGCAGCGCTGGTTGCCCGAAAGCACCATCCAGCCAATGCGATAGCCCGCGATCATGTGCGACTTGGAAAGGCCGCTAAAGGTGACGCAGGGCAGATCGGGAGCGAGCGAGGCAATCGAGACGTGCTCGTAGCCGTCCATGCACAGGCGGTCGTAGATCTCATCGGCAAAGATCATCAGCTGATGCCTGCGTGCAACCTCGACGATGCCCTCGAGCACCTCGCGCGGATAAACGGAACCCGTGGGGTTGTTGGGGTTGATGATGACGAGGGCTTTGGTCGCACTCGTGATCTTGGACTCCATATCCTCCAGGTCGGGATACCAATCCGCCTGCTCATCACACAGATAATGTACGGGATGACCGCCGGCAAGGGTTGCGCACGCCGTCCAGAGCGGATAGTCGGGGCTGGGGATCAGAATCTCGTCGCCATTGTCGAGCAACGCGTTCATCGAAAGCTGAATGAGCTCGGACACGCCGTTGCCCGTGTAGATGTGCTCCATCTGAACATTGGGCAGGCCCTTGATCTGCGAGTACTGCATAATCGCCTTGCGCGCGGAGAACAGGCCGCGCGAGTTGGAATAGCCTTCGCAGTCGGGCAGCTGCTGGCGCATGTCCTTGATGACCTCATCGGGCGTGCGGAAACCGAAGGGCGCCGGGTTGCCGATATTGAGCTTGAGGATGCGCTCGCCCTCGTCCTCCATACGGGCGGCCTCGTCGACGACGGGACCGCGCACGTCATACAGGACGTTATCGAGCTTGGTGGATTTAGAAAAAGTACGCATGGTGGTGCTCCTTGCAATTTGAGCTGAGGGATGGGGTTCGGGTTTGGAATCGTTGCGGGGTGATGATGCCTCGCCTTGATCGGCGTCGCCGGCAAGCAGCCAGGTAACATCGACCTCCAAAATACGGGCGAGCAGCTCGGCCACATCGCGCCGCGGGATCGTCTTGCCGCTCACATATTGGCTCATCTGACTCTTGCCGAGTTTTTTGCCGAGCATCTCCGATGCGCGGATCACGTCCGACTGGCGAACGTCGCGATCGGACATAGCCTGTCGCAGGCGATCGCTAAACGTCTCTTGGGCCACTAGAACCTCCTTGCTGGCAAAGTTCAATTTATAGAATACGAATTGAACCAAGGTTCAATTTAGGCAGCAGTATAACGCGGCACCTCATTCGAAAGTTCAATTTCATAAGAAAATGCACCAGACTCTGAGATTTGCCCAAAGTGGGCAATGACGCGCACACGTTTAGAGGTATTCGAGGAAACGGGCGGCGGCAAGCGAAACATCGGCCGTTCGATATATCGCATTGATCTGCCGATGAGGATGTCCCTCGAGCGGACGCACGGCAACATCGAACTGACAGCGACGCAAGATGAGCGCGGGAAGAATGCTAACGCCCAGGCCGTCCTCGACCATAGCCATAATCGCATAGTCATCCCAGGTCGACAGCTTAGAGCGCACCGCCAGGCCCGCGCGGCGAAACAGCGGCGTAATCTCGTCGTCGCTACCGCGTTCCAGCAGGATAAACTGCTCGTTGGCCAAATCGGCAAGGGAAACGACCTCCGCGGTGGCAAGCGAGGAGTCCGCTGGCACCACGGCCATCAGCTCGTCTTGCACCAACGGTCGCGACGCCATGCCGGCGCCGCGTGGCTCGCGCGGAATAAAGCCCAGGTCGCAGCGACCTTCCGCCACCCATTGTTCAATCTCTGAGTAATCGCCCATCAGCAACTCATAATCGACGTCCGGATGATCGGCGCGAAAGCGCGCAATCACCGGCGGCAGCACGTGGGTCGCCACACTCGAAAACGTACCGATGCAGATTTTGCCGCGCATGAGTCCACGCATCTCATCCACCCGTCGCTGCAAGCGAGTGAATTCCTCGCAGAGCGCCTCGACAGCCGGCATGACCTGCCGCCCGTCGGCAGAAAGAGCCACGCCCTCGCGACTGCGGTCGAGCACCTTAAAACCCCAGTCGGCCTCAAGATCGGCCACCATACGGCTCACGCCCGACTGCGAATAGCTCAGGCGCTCGGCAGCACGCGTAAAGCTTCCGGCGCGCACCGTCTCCAGCAGCACCTGCATCTTTTGGATATTGGTCTCCACGGCACGTCCCCACCCTTGCATGAGTTTTTGTCATGTTTTCCATGCATTATATTCGCTTTTCTTCCAAAGCCAGTTCACCCATAGTGAACATGTTCGGATATAGAGGGGATGTCAGCGCATGAACAACGGACTGTTTACATACTTAGCAGCATTACTGTTGTTTGGCTCTAACGGCATCATCGCCGCAGCTATCGCACTGCCGAGCTCCGATATCGTGCTGCTGCGCACTTTTCTGGGAGCCCTCTCGCTTATAACCATCCTCGCCACTACCCAACACCATAAGTTGCAGGCGCCATCTCGTCCCCGCGAAGCCGCGGCCCTCCTCCTCTCGGGAGCTGCGCTGGGCGCCAGCTGGATTTTTCTGTTCCGCGCCTACCAGACGATCGGCGTCGGCGTATCCTCGCTGCTGTACTACTGCGGCCCCATCATTGTCATGGCGCTCTCCCCGCTCATCTTTGGCGAAAAGCTGACCGGCGGCAAAATCGCCGGCTTTGTCGCCGTCGCCTGCGGTGCTTTTCTCATTGCAGCGCAAGGTCTAGGCGGCAATATGCCCATTGCGGGCATCGTCTGTGGAATCGCCTCGGCCTTCTGCTATGCATTGATGGTCATCGCTAGCAAGGGTGCGCCGCACATCGAGGGCCTCGAGAACTCCACGCTCCAGGTGTGCGCCGCCTTTGTGACCGCACTGGTCCTCACGCTCATCACGCAGGGCGCTCCCTCATTCCTGTCCGCCGGTATCGCCGCCAGTATTGATTGGCGCGCCGTCGCTATGCTCGGCGTCGTCAACACCGGCATCGGTTGCCTGCTCTACTTTAGCGCCGTCGCCAAGCTGCCCGTCCAGACCGTCGCTGTCGTCGGCTACCTCGAGCCGCTTTCGGCGGTCGTGTTCTCGGCCGCCCTTTTGGGTGAAGCCATAACACCGGTCCGCCTGATGGGCGCCGCGCTTATCATCGGCGGCGCGATTTTTTGCGAACTCGCCGGCAAACGCGCAAACGCCAAGGCTGGCATCGCCCAGACAGCACGTGCTTAAAAGCCCTGCTTTGAAATGCTACCTGCATAGATAAATAATCCCCAGCTGAGGATTATTGTCTAAAATAACCCGATGTGCCAAACTGCTCTTGTATGTATAAAGACGGCATAAAGTTTTTTGTCCTAGACAGATAACCGGATGTCTAAGGGAGTCCTCGTGGCACACAACAAACTGGAGGCAAACCTCCAAGACCAGCGCGGGCAAGGCGGGCACGGAGCCATCCCCCTCTCCGCTGGCATGCTGCTCGTAACGCTCGGCGTCGTCTATGGCGACATCGGCACGAGCCCCATGTACACCATGAAATCAATCGTCGCCAACAACGGCGGCATCGGTACCGTCAGCGAGGACATGATCCTGGGCGCGCTTTCGCTCGTCATCTGGACCATGACGCTCGTGACCACGGTCAAGTACGTGGTAATCGCCATGAAGGCCGACAACCACAACGAAGGCGGCATCTTCGCCCTGTTCAGTCTCGTGCGCAAGGTGGCGCCATGGCTGATTCTCCCCGCCATGATCGGCGGCGCGGCGCTGCTCGCTGACGGCATCCTCACCCCCGCCGTCACGGTTACCACGGCCATCGAGGGCTTGCGCACTATCGAGTGGGGCCATGCGCTTTTGGGTGACGGCCAGACCAACGTAATCATCATCACCATCATCATTATCTGCGGCCTGTTTGCCATGCAGCGCGCCGGCACCTCGTCAATCGGCAAGCTGTTCGGCCCGCTTATGACGCTGTGGTTCCTGTTCTTGGCTGGCGCCGGCCTGTTCAACATGCTCGGCAACTTGTCCATCCTGCGCGCGCTCAACCCCATCCGTGGCATCATGTTCCTGTTCTCGCCCATCAACCACTCGGGTATTATGGTGCTCGGCTTCGTCTTCCTGTCGACGACCGGCGCCGAGGCGCTCTATTCGGACATGGGTCACGTGGGCAAGGCTAACATTTACGCATCCTGGCCGTTCGTAAAGGCGGCCCTCATCCTTAACTATCTGGGTCAGGGCGCTTGGCTGCTCGCCAATAACTCCAACCCCCAGATGCTCGCGATGGATATCGTCAACCCGTTCTATATGATGCTCCCCGAGCCCCTGCGCCCCTTTGCCATCGTGCTTTCGGCCGTGGCGGCCATCATCGCCTCGCAGGCGCTCATCACCGGCTCGTTCTCGCTGGTATCCGAGGCAACGCGCCTCAACCTTATGCCGCACCTGCGCATCCACTACCCCAGCGACACCAAGGGTCAGCTCTATATTCCGCTCGTCAACAACATCATGTGGGTCGGCTGCATCTTCATCGTGCTGTTGTTCCAGAACTCCGAGCGCATGGAGAGTGCCTATGGCCTCGCCATTACCGTGACCATGCTCATGACTACAACGCTTTTGACGAGCTATATCGCCGGCATTCTCAAGCACAAGCTGGGCGCCTGTGTCTTCGCCCTGCTCTTCGGTGCCATTGAGCTGTGCTTCTTCGCCTCGTGCCTCACCATGTTCTTTGACGGCGGTTACGTCATGATCTTCTTGGCCTCGCTGCTGTTTGGCCTTATGTATGTGTGGCGCCGCGGCACCGCCATCGAGCGCACGCAGACGATTCTGCTGCCCGTCTCCAAGTACATCGATCAGCTCAACCGCCTGCGCAACGACGAGACCTACCCCGTGCTCGCCGACAATCTGGTGTTCCTCACCAACAGCCCCGATCCGCTCACACTCGACCGCGACGTACTCTATTCCATCCTGGACAAGCATCCCAAGCGCGCCAAGGCATATTGGTTCATCAACGTGCACGTTACCGATGAACCCTATACGCACGAGTATTCCGTCGAGACCTTTGGCACGGACTTTTTGTTCCGCGTGCGCCTGGACTTGGGCTTTAAGGTCAACCAGCGCGTTAATGCCTACCTGCGCCAGATCGTTGGCGACTTGATGGCATCGGGTGAGCTGCCGCCGCAGCATCACACCTACTCCATCTACGAGACACGCGGCAACGTGGGCGACTTCCGTTTTTGCATGCTGCGCAAGATGCTCGCCCCCGAAACGGACATCAACCGCAATGACCACCGCGTCATGGCCATCAAGTACGCCGTCCGCCGCGCCTGCGGAAGCCCGGCACGCTGGTACGGTCTTGAGAACTCGGCCATCATCATCGAGTACGTGCCCCTCTTTGCCCGCATGCGCCCGGCCGTCAAACTTGTGCGTACCCAGGTGCCGCTCGAGATCCAGATCGAAGAGGCCGAGGAAATGGAAGTCGACATCTTCTCGGACGACCTGGTCAACGGCAACGAGGCCGGCAGGAACATGAACGTCGACCCCACCGAGCTGCTCGAGAGCGTCGCCGATACGCCCGAACAGCAACAGCTCGACGGCCTCGAAAGCGAAGAACTCAACGACGCCAACTTCTAGCGGCGCCTTAAATCAACGACAGCGGCCCTGCGCCTCAACGATCTGCCAGGGCCGCTTTTGTCTACGTTTTTGGCCAGGTAAAACACCTTTGAGGCTTTACCTGGACGTAATCGTAGACTGCTATTCGGCATTTCCGGGGCTAGACAACCGCCTGGCCCCAATCGGTCATATAACCCTAGCCCACATTGAAATGCCATCGAAAAAGAAGCAGGCTATAGAGACTGGTCTCTCACCCACTCGATGAGTTCGGGAATCGCATAAGCGTATTGCCAGGTAAAGTTATGAGTGTTTCCACCCTGGACCGTCTTGTCGGTGCTATCGAGAGTTCCCTTCTCTACATGAAGGAAAACGACATGCGCCCCATCGGTCACCGCTTGTTTACAGGCCGAGGAGCAGACATCCGAGAGCTCGACCATAAGCTCATCGAGCGTCTTCTGGCTGCTAGCCGCCTTGGCTCCTTCCTGGTTACCCGAAGGGTTTTTCTCTCCCGTTGCGTCGTAATCAACCCACAGGCCACTCGTATGTCCTTCGCCGTCATAGTTATAGGCGCAATTCAGCTGCTTCTCAACATAAGGAATTCCGATACTCGCGACACCCTTCTCGGGATCCGTCATGCCGCCATAGGAATTGGAATCGTCTTCAGAAACGAATATCACCATGGGCGTCTTGGCAATCGGAGTCATGTTGCCTTGCCCGGCAACGAGCATAAGCGCTGCAAAGGAATTGTCATCGGGATGCTTGGAGGCATATTCGATGAGGGCCATGCACCCGGCAGATTCGCCCGTCCCGTAAATGCGATCCGGATCGATTGAGTAACCCTGGTCGATCAGGTCCTCGATTACATGCAGGCAAGTCTCGATATCGCAACAAGTTCCAGCGATCGTCAGCACAAATTGTGACCCATCAGCCCAGGCAAGGGCTCCCAGACCTTGACGAAGATTCACCCTCACATCGCAGGTGGTTACCCCCGCATCCGGCAGGAAGAGCGTGATGGGGTATTTCTTTGCCTTGTCGTAGTCGTCAGGCTGTGCCAAGGCAAACGAAGCATGGAATCCAGTTTTGGGGTCATCGTAGGTCCCTGCAACAAACTTGTCTGCCTCGGAGTTGAGAACAGTCGAAGCCACGAGATATCGGGAGGATGTCTCGTCGCCTGTAAGCTTTTTACCTGCAGAATCCTTGAGATCCTTTATTTGGGCGATTTTGACGCAACCGCTATCAAGGGATACGGGACCGTTTGAGCCTACGCACCCACGCGTCATCTGAAACATCAACGTCTGTGCGCCCGCATCTGCTGGATCGAGCTCGACGATGACGTACGTTCCCTTGCTTTTGCCCCCTTCATCACTCAGCTCGGCTTTGTCGTTTACATAGGCAGTGACAATCGAGCGTCCCAAAACCGAGAAAGATCCCAGCCCCTTTTCCTGAGCCTGTTGACCGATGCCGCCATGTCCGGGATCAACCGAAGACGCATCGACATCCACGTCGTATTCAATCGCCACGCCGACAATCTTCTCTCCGATTGCATATGTTTTCGCAAGTGCAGAAACAGAGATAACGTGCTCGTAGAATTCGCTAACGTCGCTATCCGTGCCACCCGATTTGCCGTCGCTATCAACCTTCAGTGCATCATCCTTGCCGGCAGCCACGCTTCCCGCGCCGCTTTCGCTTCCAGACGCGCAGCCAACAAGCATAGAGGCGGTGCCCGCCAGCATTGTGGCCCCACCGGCCGTTAAAAAGCTTCGCCGACTCATTTCGAAAGCCATTTTTATTGCCCCGTTCCCCAGCCCGCTTCTGACTGGATTTTCAGCATTTCTAATCAGAAATTAACGAAACGGAGTCCGTGCCTTCGAAGCGCCAAAACAGGGAATCCGTTGATGCCAGATGCCCGGCGCGCCGCTCGGAAGTAAAACTAAAGAAATTTTATATAATCTAAATGAGTCAATCGATTCGCTTTTGAACGGCTATTATTCCAAAGATGAATTGAAGCTACCGTTTGTTTAATATATCTTGACAAAGTCATCGGCATCATGTTTGCCTTCAACTTCTGATCTACCAAGCGGCCCTGCGCCTCACGAGAGACGCAGGGCCGCTTTGCATTGCAGTAAAGCTAACGGCTACGAACGGCGCGGCTCGGGAACCACGAGCCTATCGGGGCTCGCGCCCTCGGCATCCATCAGGCTCACGTAGCGAATCGACGGATCCCCATACATCGCGTAGTAATAATTGCCCGTGCGCGCGCTAAAGCATCCGGTGTAGATAGTCTTCTCGAACTTGCCATCGCCCATCCTGGACGCTCCCTCGATCATCACCACGCCCTCGAGCGAGCGGAACATGCGAACGACGTTTTCGGTCTCGCTCTCCTTTTGTGGGTAATTGGCATTGAGGTACGCCGCCTTTACAAAACGGCTCGGCGAATAGCAATCGCCCGGAATGCCGCGCATGCCGGCACCGGCTCCATAGGGCTTAAGCTCGGCGCCACGCCATGTCGCCGTCTGCGGAAAATCGCTTGTGGCCGTGATATAGGTGCGCAGGTTTTCCATGTGCCACGGGAAAGTCGGCTGATTGGCAAGGGTGTCGACCGGATTGTCGTATACATGCAGGCCGTCAGCCATCATCTCGACCACGATGCTGCGCTGGCTGTCGCCGATAATCCAATGGAGCAGCGACACGCCCAGCCCCTCTCCGGCAGATTTGGCGACAATCACCGTGTCGCGCAGCGCGGCCTCGACCTCATCGACCGTCGAGAACGTCGCTGCCACCCACAGGGGAAACTCATAGGCCGCGATATTGTTCTTGCCGTCGACAGGGCCCTCGGCATACTCGGCATAACCCGGGAAATTGAGACCCGCCACGGCGAGGCCCGCATCGTTGCCGCAGTCGAAGAACATAGGGTAGTTCTCGTAATCGATGCACATGCCGATTACCGCGTGCGCCGCCGACGCATCGTCGATAAACGAATACGGGACGTGGAACCCGCGCGGCATCACGCGAACCTGTTGGCCGTAGTCAAAGCTCCAGTCTAGGTTGCGGCCTAGATACATGTGACCAGAATTATCGGTAAATCGAATGCTCGTACACATAGCGCCTCCTAGCTTTACGTTCCTGCTAAGGTTATTGTCACCAAACTAAAAGGCGCTAAACACAAAAGCCCGGACATGACAACAATGTCACGTCCGGACCAAAAGAGACGAAGTGCGGTGCTTTGGTCCCCTTAGACCAACTTTCCTAGACAGTGGTCAATCATATGCTGGATCATCTGTGCCTCAAAGCCGACGAAGTCCTGCTTGCGCTCGCGCATCTTGCCGTCGACGATCACGTCATAAGCGACCTTGCACTTGATATAGCGCGTGGACTTGGTGATCTCGTCGTGCGTCAGGCAGCTCTCCTCCATCTTGCTGGCACCCAGGCCAAACACCAGACGGGGGTTGTAGAGCACGTGGGGCTCGCCGGCATCGTCCAGGTAGACGCAGACCTTCTTGGTAACGCCAATCTGGTTAGCGGCAAGGCAGCCGGCATCGTCGAGCGACTTGATGGTATCGATCAGGTCCTGAGCAACCGACTCGTCCTCGACGGTCGCAACCTCGCAACGCTGGGACAGGATAGCCTCGTCGTGGCAAAGCTCTTTAATCATACGTTCCTCCATAGGGGTCGTTGTAACCGCTTAAGTATACGGTACCCACACATTTTCATGCGAAAAATACCGTCCGTCTGCTACAAAGCGCCGAACATCAACATGCGAGGAACAACAGCGTCGTAAAGGGGCTATAGTGGGTGAGTTCGTGTCAATCGGCCTAAACTCGGGGCCGAACAAGGAAAGGGTATGCATGGACGAACTATTTCACGTCAGCGAGCGCAAGTCCACAATCGGGACCGAACTCCGCGCTGGGCTGACAACATTCCTGGCGATGGCCTACATCATCGCCGTCAACCCCGCGGTGCTCTCGGGCGCTGGCATCGATGCAGGAGCGCTCGCCTGCGCCACCTGCCTGGGCGCCGGCATCATGACCATCTGCATGGGCATCTTCGCCAACCGCCCGCTCGCCTGCGCGTCGGGCTTAGGCGTCAACGCGATGATCGCTGGAATCACCACCACCGTCTGCGGCGGTGACTGGCACGTGGCCATGAGCGTCATCTTCCTCGAGGGTATCGTCATCTTGCTGCTCGTGCTTTGTGGCCTGCGCGAGGCCATCATGGACGCCATCCCGGTTGTCCTGCGTCACGCCATCTCGGTGGGTCTGGGCCTGTTCATCGCCATGATTGGCCTGTGCGATGCCGGCATTATCACCGCTGGCGCCGGTACACTCGTCGGTCTGGGCGACATCACCTCCCCCACCTTCATCGTCGGCATCATCTCCATCCTGGTGACAGTCGCCCTCGCCTGCCGCAACGTCCCCGGCTCGCTGCTCATCGGCATCGTCGTCGCCGTCATCGCCGGTATCCCCCTAGGTGTGACCCATGCTCCGACCGGTATCATCGCCCCGCTCGACTTCTCGAGCATCGGTGGCCCCATCGCCGACGCCGGCGGCGTGCCCGCCATCGTCAAGGTCCTTACCGACCCCACGCTCCTCGTCATCTCGTTCTCGCTGCTCATGAGTGACTTCTTCGACACCATGGGCACCGCGATGGCCGTGGCCAAGCAGGGCGAGTTCCTCACCGACGACGGCAACGTCGAGAATATCAAGGAGATCCTGATCGTCGACTCCGCCGCCGCTGCTGTGGGCGGTTTCATGGGCGTCTCCTCCATCACCACCTTCGTCGAGTCCACCTCTGGCGCTGCCGACGGTGGCCGCACGGGCCTCACCTCCGTCACCACCGGCGTGTTGTTCATTCTCGCCGCGTTCTTCTCCCCCATCGTCACCATCGTTTCCAGCGCCGCCACCTGCGGTGCTCTGGTCTACGTCGGCTACCTCATGATGAGCGAGGCCTCCGAGATCGACTGGTCCGACGTGTCGCAGGGTTTCCCGGCGTTCATGATCGTCGCCGGCGTGCCCTTCACCTACTCCATCTCTGCCGGCATTGGCCTGGGCTTTATCGCCTACGTGATCGTCGCGCTCTTTAAGGGCGAGGCCTCCAAGATCAAGCCGCTCATGTGGATCGCAGCACTTGCTTTCCTCGTCTACTTCTTCGTGGCGTAACGGCATAGTCTGCTAAAGCAAAACAACAAGGCGCGGAGTCGCATCGAGCGACTCCGCGCCTTTCTTTTAGCGTCTGCCCCCGTGCCAGCGTGCGACAATTGAGGCTGTCAATATCACAACACCGAGAGAAGCCTGCCTTGGAAGCGCATCAGAAGCAGATAACCGTTTATTCAGAGTGTGCGGAAAGCGCGCCCATCATCTACCTCCCCGTGGTTATGGGTGACGGTAGTGAAGTCTACGAGCGCTGCCGAGAGCTCGACTGCCCGCCATTCGCCCTTGTCGCCATTGGAGGGCTCGATTGGAATCGCGAGCTGAGCCCCTGGGAATGCGACGGAACTATACGAGATGCCGAACCCTTTGGCGGACAGGCGTCTGAGTTTCTCGATGAACTGCTGAATCAGATAATCCCAGAGGCCGAATCATCACTTCCCTGCCCGCCCACCTGGCGCGGCATTGCCGGCTACTCGTTGGCGGGTCTTTTTTCACTGTGGGCACTTTGGCAGACCGATGTCTTTGAGCGCGCGGCAAGTGCATCGGGGTCGCTGTGGTTCCCCGGCTTTATCGACTACGCGCGCGAGCGCACGATGACAGCCACGCCCGACGCCGCCTATCTGTCGCTCGGTAAAAAGGAAACCAAGACGCCCAACCGCATGATGCGGCACGTACTCGACGATACGCGTGCGATGGAAGAGCTGTTTATCGAGCGTGACATTCCAACAACGCTGGAGCTCAACCCCGGCAACCACTTTGCCCAAACCGACCTGCGCATGGCGCGCGGCATCCACTGGATACTGACGCATTAAAAATGGCGTCCACGCGTACATACGCATGGACGCCATTTTTAATTTGGCTGAACGCAGCTACTATTCAGTAGTCTCCTCAAGCTCGGAAGTATCAAACTCAAAGTCATTACCGGGCAGGATGGCGTTGAGCACAATGCCCACCAGAGAGCCCACGGCAAGGCCCGAAAGCGAAATCGTCACGCCGCCCAGTTCCAGCACGATGGCACCGGCGGTACTGTAGGCAATGCCGAGCGAAAGCACGAGCACCAGAGCCGCCACCAGCACGTTGCGGTTGTTCTGGAAATCAACCTGGTTCTCGATAAGGTTGCGAACGCCCACGGCACTGATCATGCCGTAGAGCACGAGCGACACACCGCCGATAACGCATGCCGGCATAGCAGCGATCACAGCAGCAAACTTGGGGCAGAACGAAAGCACGATGGCGCAGCAGGCGGCAATGCGAATCACGCGCGGGTCGAACACGCGCGTCAGGGCAAGCACGCCGGTGTTCTCGCCATACGTGGTGTTGGCCGGAGCGCCAAAGAGCGACGCCAAGATGGTCGCCAGGCCATCGCCGAGCAGGGTACGGTGCAGACCGGGATCGGCAATGTAATTGCGTTCGCAGGTAAAGCCAATGGCGGAGATATCGCCAATGTGCTCAATCATGGTCGCAAAGGCCAGCGGCATGATGGTGATGATAGCCGTCGTGGCAAGACCGCTATCGAACTGCGGGCCAAAGAGCGCAAACACGGTGTTGTCCCACACGATGGGCAGACCGACCCACGGAGCGGCGGCAACGCCCGAAAAATCAACCTCGCCCAGCACCGCCGCGACGGCATAGCTCACCACAACGCCCAGCAAAATCGGCACGATCTTGACCATGCCGCGGCCCCAGATGTTGCAGATGACGATCACGGCCACAGCGATAACGGCGACAAGCCAGTTGGTCTGGCAGTTGGCAATGGCAGAGCTCGCCAGGATCAGGCCGATGGAAATGACGATGGGACCGGTCACCACCGGCGGAAAGAAGCGCATGACACGCTTGGCGCCAAATGCGCGGAACAGCGCCGCCAGCACCGGATAGAGCAGGCCGGCGCAGGCAACGCCCAGGCAAGCGTAAGGCAAAAGCTCGGCCTCGCCGTTGGGTGCAATGGCGGCATAACCCGCGATAAAGGCAAACGACGAGCCCAGAAACGCGGGCACCTTACCGCGCGATAGAAAATGAAACAGCAGCGTGCCGATGCCGGCGAACAGAAGCGTCGCCGAAACGGAAAGGCCGGTGAGCACAGGCACGAGCACCGTGGCTCCGAACATCGCAAACATGTGTTGCAAACCCAACACAAACATGCGCGGGCGGCCGAGCGACGATGCATCGTAGATGGCATCGGTGACGGCGGGCGTCGAGGATTGGGACATGAAAGTCCTTTCATGATGGAAGGGCGATCAGGCATATCGGATAACCTGCCCGAACGATACGATCCGAACCATTGTACGTGATACGCCATGTCTCGCACGCGCCGTCACCTGCAAACGGTAGCGTTACTTCCAAACGCGCTCGGAAATGCGCTTGACCAGCGCGATCTTTGCCCACTGTTCGTCCTCGGTCAGTTTGTTGCCAATCTCACAGCTGGCAAAGCCGCACTGGGGCGACAGGTACAGGTTCTCGAGCGGCACATACTTTGCGGCCTCGTGGATACGTTCGACGATAACGTCCTCGTCCTCAAGCTCAGCCGCCTTTGTAGTGATCAGTCCCAGCACCACCTTCTTGCCGGGGGCAACGTACTTGAGCGGCTCAAAACCACCGGCGCGGGGCGTGTCGAACTCCAGATAGAACGCATCGACGTTCTCATGTGCGAACAGGTACGGCGCGATGGGGTCGTAGCCGCCCTCAAAAGCATAGGTGGAGTGATAGTTGCCGCGGCACACGTGCGTGTTGATAACCAGATCGTCGGGCTTGCCCGCGATGGCAGCATTGTTGAGCGCCACGCCCAGCTCGGACACCTTTTGCAGGTCGACCGGGCTCATGCCGGTTTTGGACACAAAGTCGGTATCGCAGTAGATGCCCCAGGTGCAGTCGTCAAACTGGATGTTGCGGCAGCCTGCTGCGTACAGGTCGGCGATCACCGTGCGATAAGCGGCTGCAATGGCGCCGGCAAGTTCCTCATCGGTCTTATAGACAGCGCGCAGGCTCTCCTGCTGGCCATCGCAGCGATCGAGTGTGACTTCGGAGAACGTCTGGATCGGCGCCGGAATGGTCTGGCGCGCGATCTGGCCCTCACCCTCGAGCGACTTGACAAATTTGAAGTGCTCGACGAACGGATGGTTCTCGCCGCTAATGGGACCGGTTGCCACGGCGGTGTCGGCGGTAGTCTCCTCATCGTGAAACATGTAGCCCGTGCGCGAGGCGCGGCGCTCAATGCCGTTGAGTCCCCACATAAAATCGAGGTGCCAGTAGCTGCGGCGGAACTCGCCATCGGTAATCACCTGCAGGCCGGCAGCCTTCTGCTTGGCCACTAAGTCGCGGATGGCCTCGTCCTCGACGGCCTTAAGGCCGGAAGCGTCGAGTTTACCCGCGACATAGGCGGCACGGGCATCCTTTACAGCCTGCGGACGAAGAAAACTGCCGACGATATCGGCGCGAAACGGCGCGTTCGGTTGAATCGAAGTGCTCATAGATATCTCCCTTTGCATCGGTTGCTTTACTGGGACAGAGTATGAGCGCTCATATGGTCATCGTAAAATATACGTTTATAACAGTTTGATATAGATGCTTCCTATATCAGTCTGGACTGTCATAAAGAGACTTGAACCGTGCGGAGCACAGCAGCCTAGATATGCTGACGAATCGCGTCGATATAGGCCCGACCGTAGCGCGTGAGCGTCGTGTTCTTGCGCGTGATGATGCCAATCTCCATGTACTCGTCCACGTCGAGCGGAATCGAGATAATGCCGGGGCCGTTGAGCTCGTGGCTGATCACGCCCGAGCATACCGTGTAGCCGTTGAGGCCCATGGCCAAATTGAACAACGTCGCACGGTCGCGCACGCGGATATTTTTGCGACGCTCGAACGTCGAGGTCAGCTCCTCGGAATAGTAAAACGAGTTGTAGCTGCCCTGCTCGTAGGACAGGAACGGGTAGTCTTCCAGATCCTCAAGCGTCACGCTGGAGCGGCCCGCCAGCGGATGGTCGGCGCAGACGAAGACATGCGGCGTGGCGCAGAAGAGCCCTTCGAACACGAGCTCGTTGGCGGCAAGCATGCGCTCGATGACCTCGCGATTGTGCTCCGACAGATACAGGATGCCGAGTTCGCTTTTCATATGCGCGACATCCTCGATAATCTCGTGGGTCTGCTCCTCGCGCAGGGTAAAGTCGTAGCGCGCGGCATCGAACTCGCGGATCACATCGACAAACGCGTTGACGGCAAAGGAATAATGCTGGCAGCTCACACTAAAGTGCGGCACCTGCTCGGATGCGCCCTTGTACTTGCCCTCGAGCAGGTCGGCCTGGTCGAGTACCTGGCGCGCATAGCCCAAGAAGGTCTCGCCTTCCTCGGACACAATGACGCCCTTGTTGGTGCGCTCAAAGATGTGCACACCCATCTCGTTTTCGAGATCGCGAATCGACGCGGTAATCGAGGGCTGCGACACAAAGAGCCGGCGCGAGGCCTCGGTGATGCTACCGCATTCGGCAACCTTAACAACATATCTGAGCTGCTGAAGCTTCATAGCCTTCTCCCTAGACGATCGTGACGCCAAAACCTGCCGTGTCCATTTGACGCATAAACGACGGCATCTCCCCCGTCGCGGCGCAGGCGGCAATCTGATGCAGAGCCCCGGCAACCGCATCATCTGCCGCAGCGCCAATATGCCAGCGTGCGGCAGCCGTGACGGCCTCGTTGGCATTGGCGACTGCAACGGAGTTAGGAACGGCATCGATCATGGGCAAATCGTTATCAGAATCGCCGAATACGGCCACCTCGTCGGGCGTCAGGCCCAAAGCGCGCGCCAGCTCCAGCGCAGCGCGGCCCTTGTCCCAACCAGCCGGAAGGATGTCGAACAGGCGCACTCGGTTGTTGGGAAACACAAGCGAGAGTTCCGGCACCTCAGCGGCAACGCGCTCACGTAGCTCCGCGAGCTCCTCACGCGAACGGGCACTCCAGATATTCGCCTTAAACACCGACGCGTCATCGACGACGGGACGACATGGGGCCTCTTCGCCTTTGAGCCACGCGTTGCCGCCCGACTCCATGGCGCGACGAACGCGCTCGGGGTCACTCGTCACACAATGGGCATCGTTGCCCCAAAAGTCATCGCCCAGGCTGTAGACTTTTAGAAATGTATCGTCGGTCTCTTGCTCCAGATAGTCGGCCAAACGCATCAGAGCATCGTTGTCGATTGCGCGCGAGGCGACTACTTCGCCGTCAACAAACATCACCTGGCCGTTACAGAACGCACCGGTCGAATAACACCCGGAACGGTTTTTGAACATCCAGCCCATCGCGGACGGCTGACGACCCGAAACCGGCCCAAAGTGCAAACCCGCCGCCTGCATGGCATGAATGCCCTCAATGGCGTAGTCGCTGGCACCGTCATGCCCGGCTGGAATCAGTGTATCGTCCATATCGGTCAGCACAAGTTTGATCATAAGGTCCCCTCGGTCATTCTTAATCCCATCTATTGTACCGACCTGCCAAAAAGGGACAGGTTTATTTCGGCAGGTTTCATCTGGGAAAACGCAAAGTCCCAGTTGTTACCTGCCAAAATAAACCTGTCCCTTTTTGGCAGGTGCGCTAGTATAGGGAACAACAGATTCGATGCGGGAGTGCCGGCGGTGCAAACCACAAGGCTGAGAGGGCAATGGGCCCAATCCTTTGAACCTGTCAGTTAATGCTGGCGTAGGGAGCATGCCGCCTTTACAGGGGCGCTGTCTATGCACAGCGCCCCTTTTCTATGCCAAGGAGGCATGTGCAGTGATTGATTCGGAACAGCTTAAGCAAAATGTGGTCAAAGCCGTGGAGGAGATTCGTGCCACCAATCCGATGGCCGGCTCCATCACCAACACGGTGACGATCGACTTTGTCGCCAACGCGCAGCTCGCCGTGGGCGGATCGGCCGCCATGGTCTATCTGCCCGACGAGGGCGAGGCACTCGTTGCCGGCGGCGGCGCCATCTACCTCAATATGGGCACGCTCTTCCCCATCTACGAACAGACGATTCCCCGCGCGGCCAAGGCGGCACACGACGCCGGCAAGCCCTGGGTGCTCGATCCGGTGGGCCTGGGTATCGGTAGCCTGCGCACCCAGCTGGTAAACGAGCTCAAGCAGTACAAGCCCGCCATCGTGCGCGGCAACGCCTCCGAGATTATCGCGCTCGCCGGCCTGTGGGGTCTTGAGGGCGAGGCGGCCGATCTGAGCCGCGTGCGCGGTGTCGATACCACCGACACGGTCGACGCCGCCCGTGGCGCCGCCGTGGCGCTCGCCCGCTACACCGGCGGCGCCGTAGTGGTCTCGGGCGAAGTCGACCTGATTACCGACGGCACGACCGTGGCCAAGTCCCACGGCGGCAGCCCGCTCATGTCCAAGATCACCGGTTGCGGCTGCTCGCAGGGCGGCGTGCTAGCCGTGTACGCCTGTGCCGCCGACCCGTTTACGGCAGCCATCTGCGGCACCGCGGTCTACAACGTTGCCGGCACGCGTGCCGCCGCTGTCGCCGATGCCCCGGCAAGCTTTAAGGTCGCCTTTATCGATGAGCTCTACCGCGCGACCGCCCAAGATATCGCTGATAACCAACTCGAGCTCGAGGAGGCATAAGCCATGTCCGAGCCCGCAACTGCTGCCGGAATGAACACACTCGTCGCCGTGGCCATCGCCCCGTGCGGCACCGGCGATGAGCTGTCCGCCGAGGTCGCCGAGGTCGTGCGTGTCATTCGCGAGAGCGGCCTTCCCAACCGCACCACCTCTATGTTCACCGAGATCGAGGGCGACTGGGACGAGGTCATGCAGGTCGTGCGCGACGCAACCTTTGTGTTGGCGAGCAAGGGCATCCGCACCGAAGTCGTGCTCAAAGCCGATATTCGACCCGGATTTACCGACACCATGACCGGCAAACTCGAGCGCATGGAAGCACAGATCAAGAAACAGGAGGAAGCACGATGAGCATCCGCGACAACCTTGATATCTCGGCCTATCTGGTGCTCGGCCCCGAAAACACGCTCGGGCGCCCCGTGGGCGATGTGGTGGCCCAGGCGCTCGACGCCGGCTTTACCTGCATCCAGGTACGCTCCAAGGTGGCAAGCGCCCGCGAGATCATTGCGCTGACCGGCGACGCCGCGCAGGCAATCGCACAGGCTGGCAAGACCGGTCAGGTCGCCCTGCTGATCGACGACCGCCTGGACTGCGTACTCGCCGCGCGCGAGCAGGGCATCGCCGTCGACGGCGTGCACGTAGGCCAGAGCGATATTCCCGTCGAGGTCTGCCGCAAACTCCTGGGCCCCGATGCCATCGTGGGCCTTTCGGCCCGCTGCGAGGAGATGCTCGAGTACGTCAAGACCGCCGACATGAGCCTAGTCGACTACCTGGGCATCGGCCCACTCCACGAGACCGAGACCAAGCGCGACTGCGGACGCGCGGCCGACGGCTCTATCATCACCAAGAGCTTTGAGGACCTGGCCGCCCTCCACGCGGCAAGCCCCGTGCCCATCGTGGTGGGCGGCGGCGTCAAGACGGCCGACCTGCCACAGCTCAAGGCCACCGGCGTCGATGGCTTCTTTGTGGTGAGCGCCGTCTGCAGCGCTGATGACCCCTACGCCGCCGCCAAGGAGCTCGTCGACACCTGGCAGCAGGCGTAAGTCTAAGCCGAGCAATTGCTCCGCAGCCCCATAACTTCAGCAATGGAAAGCGCATCCCAGTTTGAGCCTCCATTCTGGGATGCGCTTTCCGCCGAGATGGCGGCGGCAGCCTCTACCCTGCCAGATATGCCTCCAGTGCCGGCAAGGTCGCCTCCGCATCGCGGCGACCAATCTGGTAGATGCGCTCAAGTTCATCGGGCTCGCGGCACAGCGACGGCACTTTCACCGATTCGCTCGGACGCACCACAAAGATCTCGCCGGCAGCCTCGCGACGTGCCAGGTCATCGAGCGTGGCATTGTAGACCTCATGCCGATGCTCAAGCGCTGCGACAAACTCCGGATAGTGACGGAACACGCGCCGCAGCATGGGCATCACGCTGTTGGGCTGCTTCACAAAGCCCGCCGGCTGCGTGAGTACCACGATATTGCGGTCATACCCCTGCGCAAACAGCCACGCGCTGGGAATGGAATCAGCCACGCCACCATCCAGATACTTATGCCCGCCAATAGCAACGGGACGCGTCGCCACGGGAATCGCCGACGACGCCCGGATCCACTCGATATCGCGCTCGTCGCCATAGGGCAGGTCGTGGTAGACGGCCTTGCCCGTCTCGATATCGGTACACACGCACGTAAACCGCATAGGGCAGGCGCGATATGTCTCCAGGTCGATGGGATCGCGCTCGATGGGCACCTCGTGATAGGCAAAATCGGCATTGAACATGTCACCGGTTCGCAACCAGCTGGTCACACCCGCATAGCGCTTATCGGCACAATAGGCCTTGTTGTAGCGAATGGCGCGGCCGATCTGGCGCGATTTAAAGTTGTAGCCAAACGCCGCGCCCGCCGAGACACCCACCATATGGTCGGAGGTCAAACCGTGCTCCATCCAAACGTCGAGCACGCCCGCCGTATACATACCGCGGTAGCCGCCTCCCTCGAGCGCAAGCCCCACCGTGTGCGTCGTATCCGGCTGTGCCATGCGACCATCTCCGTTCCTGCGTTTTAAACCGGGACAAGTATACCCGTCAACATATATCGTCTCAGTCGCATTTTCATCGAACATCGCATCGTCGCGCTACCGCCTGTCGAATAATAGCCGTCCACAGCATGTGCACCCATATCCCCGCACTCGAGGAAAGCGGCTTTATGGTGACGCTCGACAAGCACATTTGGCAGATTGCGCCCGTCGACGGCGATCAAGGCCGCAGCACGCAAATCATTTCATCGATGCTCGAGATGGCACATTCGCTCCATCTGCCCGTCGTGGTCGAAGGCGTCGAGACAAATGAGCAGGCGAACATGCTACGACAAATGGGCGCCCGCTACGCTCAGGGCTTCCTCTGCTACCGCCCCATGCCGGCGAAGGATTTTGAGGCATTGCTCGATGGTGGCAATAACAACTGATACGCTCGCGCGCAAAACGCCACCGTCGAAGGGGATATTTGTCTCCATTAGCTAACTTATATCCCCAATTCAAACCGAATTGGGGATATGATACAAACCGTTGTTCCGCCCAAGGAGGTTATCCATCATGAACGAGTCATATCGCCTGGGCGAGCAATCGATTATTGCCTATCTTCAGCGACTTGCGAACGGCGTCTCGACCGCCGAACTCGATGTTGCCGCGCTGCCTGCTGAGCTACGCGCCGTTGGCGAGCAACTGCAAAAGACGCATGCCATCCTGCAACAAGAGCGCCGGCTGCTTGAGAGCAACGCCTATATCGACCCGCTCACCAACTTGGGCAACCGCAACGGATTCGGCCGTCACGTCGAGCAACTCTGGCACAAAGGCGACCCCTTCACCTGCGCCTATATTGACATCGACCATCTCAAACATTGCAATGATAGGTTTGGCCACGCCGAAGGCAATCGCTATATTCTGGGCATCTGCCGCACGCTCTCCGAAACCATGGAGCACGATGAGATGCTGTTCCGTATCGGTGGAGACGAGTTTGTGCTCATCTCGCTCTCCGCAAACGAGACTGAACTCGAGCAGCGCTTGGAGCAGGTACGTACCGGACTGATCGAGGCGAGCTCAGGTGGCAAGGCGCCCATGATCGGCAGCTTTAGCTTTGGCTGCTCGCGCGTCGATCCACTTGCCGGCGACACGCGTCGCCAGATGACGATGGATGCCGATCGCAAGATGTATCGCTATAAGCTTATGCATCGTGTGCAGCAACCGAAAGACGATGACGCGCCGCAACGCCCAATCGTCGATCAGCTTCCCTGCAACGACCGGGTGTTCCAAGCGATCTCCATGAGCTCCGAGACGCGCTATCCCTTTATCCTCAATCTCGATACGGGCGAATCGCAATGGTCGGTTAACGCCGTGCGCGATTTTGACCTGCCCTCCCAGCACCCTTTTAACTCACTCGACATGTGGCTCGCCCGCGTTCATCCCGAGGACCGCGACAACGTACGCGCCGAGCTCGACATGGTGATAAACAGCACGTGGCACTTCCACTACATGCAGTATCGCGTAATGGATGCCACCGGAGCGTACGTGCTTTGCGACTGCACGGGCTACCGCTTGGACGGCACCGATACCGAGCCCAGCATGTATGTGGGCATTATCGTCAACCGAAGCCTAGCGGATACGACCGACTCGGTAACGGGCCTGGGCGATGTCCACGCACTGGTCAACGCTATTGGAGAGATGCGCCACGTGCCGCACGAGGCAGGCTTTATTGCCATTAAGGTCGACGATATCGCCGAGGTCAATGCCCGCTTTGGATTCGATGCAGGCGACCGCGTGCTCGCCGAAAGCGCCGCCTGCCTCATGGATTGTTCGCGCGGCAAGGGCCGCCTGTTCCGCTCGACGGGACCAACGTTCGTGGCACTCTTCGACGAGCTCGGCCCCGAGGCGATCGACGAGATCGCAAGCGACATCGAACGGTTCCTGGGTTCTCCCGTGCTCATCGGCTCGCTTGAATATCAGCCGCCCATTCGCGTGGCCACGCTCCATCTGGACGGCGTCGACCGTCAGCCCGTTTCCATTCTGAACGAGCTCAAAGCGTTGCTCGGGAAAGCCGTGCAGGTGCCAGGTACCAAACTGGATTAACGCCGCGCCCGCGCCGCCTCCCCCATCGTGCGATAATCCTCTGCAGAAGTCATCGACAGCAGAGGGAGTTTGTGATGAAGGTTCTTTTAGTCAACGGTAGCCCCAAGGCAAACGGCAACACCGCTCGCGCGCTTGCCGAAGTCGCCGAGCAATTGCATGCCGAGGGTATCGATACCGAGGTGTTCCAGCTGGGCGCCAAGCCCATTCGCGACTGCATTGGCTGTGGTCAGTGCGGCAAGCTTGGCGGACGCTGCACCTTTGACGACGACGTGGTGAACGAGCTCATCGCTGCCGCCGAGCAGGCAGATGGCTTTGTCTTTGGCTCGCCCGTCTACTACGCGCACCCCAGCGGCCGCATCCTTTCGGCCCTCGATCGCGCCTTCTATGCAGGCGGGCATGCCTTTGAGCACAAACCCGGCGCCGCAGTCGCCGTCGCCCGTCGCGGCGGCACGTCGACCACCTTCGATGTGCTCAACAAGTACTTCACCATTAAGCAAATGCCCGTGGTCGCTTCCACCTACTGGAACAACGTGTTTGGCCGCGTGCCCGGCGACGCCGATGGGGACGCCGAGGGCCTTGCCACCATGCGAAACATCGGCAAAAACATGGCCTGGCTCCTGCGTTGCATCGAGGCAGGACAGGCCGCCGGCATCAACGCACCCGAAGCCGATCGCGCAACGACCAACTTCATTCGCTAGAACGGCGGAACATACTATGAACGTGCAAATCTTCGGCACCAAAAAGTCCTTCGATACCAAGAAGGCGCAGCGTTATTTTAAGGAGCGCCGCATTAAGGTGCAGTTTATTGACCTTAAGGAAAAGGAGATGAGCAAGGGCGAGCTCACGAGCGTGATGCAGGCGGTCGGCGGCATCGACAAGCTGCTCAATCCCAAGGCCAAGGACGAGGAGACACTCGCGCTCATCCAGCACCTCACCCCCAGCCAGCGCTTCGACAAGCTGCTCGAGAACCAGCAGGTTCTAGCCGAGCCCATCGTGCGCAACGGCAAAAAGGCCACCGTCGGTTATTGCCCCGATGTATGGGGAGCCTGGGAGTAGCCTGTGTTATTTGCCAGCGCGTGGGTATAAGAGCAGGCGTTTGGCATATGATTCAACTGTAAGCCATGTCTAACAAAGGAGGGCACATGCCCAACAAACCCGTGAAGATCATCATGCTTACCGGCTACCTCGGTGCCGGCAAGACCACGTTGCTCAACCACATCCTCGCTAACGATGGCGGTATCCGCGCCGCCGTAATCGTCAACGACATCGGCGAGATCAACGTCGACGCCAGCCTCATCGCCGACGGCGGCCTTTCCGAGACCGACGACCTCATCCCGCTCACCAACGGCTGCATCTGCTGCACGCTTTCGGACGACCTTGCCAACCAGCTGCAGGGCATCGCCGATTCGGGTGACTTCGATTACATCATCATCGAGGCCTCGGGCATTTGCGAGCCCATCCCCATCGCCTACACCATCTCGAGCTTCTGCGACGAGGCCAAGGTGGGCGGCGAGCCCAAGCTCGCACTCGACAACATCGTGGCCGTAGTCGATTGCGCCCGCATGTACGACGAGTTCAACGGCGGCCGCGACCTGCTGGCCGAGGATATCGACGAGGACGACATCGAGAGCCTACTCATCCAGCAGATTGAGTTCTGCTCCACACTGATCCTCAACAAGACCGATACCGTGAGCCCCGAGCAGATCGCCGAGCTCAAGGCCATCGTGCGCAGCCTGCAGAAGGATGCCGTGATTGTCGAGGCTCAAAACGGCGAGGTTCCCATGGAGGAGCTGCTCGACACCGGCCGCTTCGACTTTATGCGCGCCTACAACTCCGCCGCCTGGATCGAGGCCATGGAGCATCCCGAGGAGCACGACGACCCCGAGGTGCTCGAGTACGACATCGAGACCTTTGTGTACTCGCGTCGCAAGCCGTTTGACCTGCAAAAGTTCACCGATTTTGTTGAGCAGGAGTGGCCCGATGAGGTCATCCGCGTCAAGGGTCCGCTGTGGCAGACCGGCGATCCGGACATGTGCTACATGTTTGAGCAGGCCGGCCACCAGATGCGCTTGATGGAAAACGGCCTGTTTGTCGACTCTGCGCCCGAGGGCGAGAAGCAGAAGATCATCGACGAGAACCCCGAGATCATGCATATTTGGGACGACGAGACGGGCGACCGCATGACGAGCCTGTGCATCATCGGCCGTCACATGGACAAGGATGCGCTCATCGCCTCCCTCGATGCCTGCCTGACCGACTGGCACCGCGCCTAGGTTTATCCAAGCGGGCATTTTTCCGCCTACGCAACCGCCAAACCACCACGAAGGTGCCCTTCGTGGTGGTTTTTCGTTCTGAGCCAAGGAGATTCATGTTCAACATCGTGCTGTATGCGCCCGAGATTCCGGCCAATACGGGCAATATCGGTCGCACCTGCGTGGTCACCGGCGCCCGCCTACATCTGGTGGAGCCACTGGGCTTTTCGCTCGACGACAAGACAGTACGTCGCGCCGGCCTGGGCTACTGGCAAAACTTGGACGTGACCACCTATGCCGGCTGGGAGGATTTCCTTGCGCGCAACGACCTCTCCCCCGCCGACGAGCGCCTGCACTTGCTGACCAAAAAGGCGCGCCGTACCTATGCGCAGAGTACCTACCGTGATGGCGACTACTTGGTCTTTGGCAGCGAGAGCTCGGGCATTCCCGAGCCACTGCTTGCCGCGGCGCCCGAGCGTTGCGAGCGCATCCCCATGCTGCGCGATTGCGACTCACTCGATAACGCCGAGGCTTGGGAAGCTCACGAGGAATCGCTGGGGCATACCGAGGACAGCCACGAGGCCATCCTTCAACAGGATATCTGCGGCAACTTCGTCAACCCGGACGACTACCGCATCAGCGCTCTCAACCTCTCCAACAGTGCCGCCATCGTCCTCTACGAAGCCCTGCGCCAAACAGGCTTTCCGGGAATGTGACAAAGGGACTGTCCCTTTGTCACATTCAAGCGCCACGCCGATGGCACACACGCCTAATCGATGCTCTAGATAAAGAGCCCTCACTTTTAATCAGAATTAACTAAAGTAAAATGAAGTTAAATGGCGGTGTGAAAGGAGAGCCTTGTGAAATATCTCGAGAACCCGTTTACCCCCAGTTTTGGTGAGGTTCCTGCCCATCTCGCTGGCAGACAACAGATTATTCGGGATTTGGACCGTGCCTTCTTGAGCCAGCGCAGGCGCCCAGAATTGACCTCGATCTTCTCAGGCGCGCGTGGAACCGGTAAAACCGCTCTCATGTCGTCGCTCGCGACAAGGGCGGAATCCCACGGCTGGATAGCCGTAAAGACGACCGCGCTCCCGGGAATGCTTGAGGAAATCGAGTTCGGGACGAAACGCGCCGCAGCCCATCTCATCGAATCGTCCAACCACTTCGAAGTCACCGGTCTCGGAATTGCACCGCTCGGCAGCGTCGAGGTCAATCGCGTTCACGATGCTTCAACCTGGCGTTATCGCATGAGCGACATCATCGACCGGCTCAACGAGGCGGGCACCGGTCTGCTCGTCACGGTTGACGAGGTGGACCCGACACTCGACGAGATGATCCAACTCGCAGCCACGTATCAGCACTTTGTGACCGATGGGAAACGCGTCGCCTTGCTTATGGCGGGACTTCCCAACAACGTCTCGACGTTGCTGAACCACAAGACGGTCTCGTTCCTTCGCCGCGCTCAACAATATCATCTGGGTCGCATTGCCGACTATGACGTACGCGAGGCCTTGATTCGCACAATCCAGGAAAACGATCGCCTGGCAGATGCTGAGGGAATCGATAGAGCCGTTCGCTCGATCTCTGGATTTCCCTTCCTATTGCAACTCGTAGGTTACCGTGCCTGGGATCTCACAAGCGATTCGAAGGAAATCTCGTCACGCGACTTTGACCTGGGAATCAAAATCGCGCGCGACGAGATGGACGACCGAATCCTCGCGGCAACCTATCGGGAACTCACTGCAGAGGACAAGCGATTCCTCATCGCCATGCTCGATGACGAGGATGAGTCCACCACCGCTGACCTTGTCGAGCGCCTTAAGCGTTCGCCGCAGCAGGTCTCCCGCTACCGACGCCGCATGATAGACGCCGGCATCATCGGGGAGCGAGGACGAGGGCTCGTCGCATTTGAATTGCCATTCTTCCGCGACTATCTCGCGGCTCAATGCGTGAAATAGAAATCAATGTGACAAAGAGGCAGTCCCTTTGTCACATTGCCTATAGGTAGCGACCGGTAATGCTTGCGGGGCAGGCCACGATGCCGCCCGGCGTGCCGGCGCAGACGATTTGCCCGCCCGCATCGCCACCGCCCGGGCCCATGTCGATCACGTAATCGGCGTTACGGATAAGGTCGAGATCGTGTTCGATCACGATAACCGTGGCGCCCTTGGCAACGAGACCGTCAAACACGTTCAACAGTACCTGAACATCGAGCGGATGCAGGCCGATCGTGGGCTCGTCAAATACGAATACGGCATCATCCTGCACGCGGCCCATCTCGCTCGCGAGCTTAAGGCGCTGTGCCTCACCGCCCGAAAGCGCCGGTGTGGGCTCGCCAAGCGTGAGATAACCCAGGCCCAGGTCGTGCAAGGTCTGCAAACGCGTCTGAACCTTCTTGAGTCCCAGTGTGGCGTCGATGGCCTCGTCCACACTCATGTCCATGAGCTGCGGCAACGTCAGCAAGCTCCCGTCCTTGCCCTCGCGATGGATATGCGAGGCGGCCTCGGCGTAGCGCGAACCACGGCATGCCGGGCAGATGATCTCGACGTCGGGCAAAAACTGCACGTCGAGCGATATCGAGCCCGTGCCGTCACATGTAGGGCAGCGCAAGGCACCAGTGTTGTAGCTAAAGGCGCCCGCCTTGTAGCCGGCTGCCTTGGCCTCGGGCGTACGGGCGAAGGCGCGGCGCAGCTCGTCATGGATGTCGGCATAGGTTGCCACCGTCGAGCGAACATTGGCGCCAATGGGCGTAGCGTCAATCAGGTTGGCGCGGGCAATGCCTTCGGCATCGATCCAGCGCACATGGCGTGGCAAGCGCTCGCCAGCTGCCTGCGCCTTAAGCGCCGGGATGAGCGTCTCGAGCACGAGCGTCGTCTTACCCGAACCCGAAACGCCCGTTACCGCGACAAGGCGGCCGCGCGGGATATCGACTTCGAGTGGTTTGACGGTATGGATGGTATCGGTCGCCATGCGGATATGGCCCTGGTCGAACATTTCGTCGTCAGTCACCTGCGGACGCAAGCGCTCGGGCTCGGCGCGCAAAAACGGCGCGATACGACTGCCCTGCGATTGCTCGACCTCGTCTACCGTGCCTGCAGCAATCACATTGCCGCCGCCTGCTCCGGCAACGGGGCCCATCTCGACCAGATAGTCGGCTTCCGCCAGTACGCGCGTATCGTGGTCGACAACAACCACGGTGTTGCCGTCGCCCACCAGATCGCGCATCACACCCACCAAGCCGTCGACATTGGCAGGATGCAAGCCGATCGAAGGCTCGTCCAGCACATAAAGCACGCCTGTCGATCGGTTACGCACCACGCGGGCGAGTTGCACGCGCTGGCGCTCGCCCGTGGAAAGCGTGGCACCGGCGCGATCGAGCGAAAGGTAATCGAGACCCAGATCGACCAGACGACGGGCCGCGCCCAAAAATGAATCGCAGATATCCGCTGCCATGGGCTGCATCTCGGGCGGCAAGGATGCGGGCACCCCACGCACCCACTCAATCGCCTCGCCCAAAGTCATGGCCGCCGCCTGTGCCAGATTGATACCGCGCACCTGGGGCTGCCGCGCAGCCTCGGAGAGACGCGTGCCGCCGCAATCGCGGCATGGGCCCTCGCGCAAAAAGCGCGCAACGCGTTTTAAGCCCTTATCGTCCTTGACCTTGGCGAGCGCATTCTCGACGGTATAGACGGCGTTGTAATAGGTAAAGTCGAGCGGCGTAGCGCCCTCGCCGTTTTTGGGCACGTAGAGGATGTGCTTCTTAACCGCCGGACCATGAAACACGATGTCGCGCTCTTGAGGCGTGAGCTGGTTAAACGGCACGTCGGTGCGCACGCCCATCTCGCCGGCCACCTGCTTCATCAGATCCCACATGAGCGTGCCCCAAGGAAGCACCGCGCCCTCGTTGATAGTCTTTGACTCGTCGGGCACCAAGCTCGCCTCGTCCACCTCATGCATAACGCCGGTGCCGCCGCAGGTGGGACATGCACCACCGCTATTGAAAGCCAAATCCTCGGCACCCGGCGCGTAGAACTCGCGGCCGCATGCGGGGCACGTGAGCGACAGGCCCGCAGCCACGTTAAGGCTCGGCTCCACACGCGCCCCGCAATGCGGGCACACGTGATGGGCGCAGCGGCTAAAGAGTAGACGCAGGCTATTGTTGAGCTCGGTCATGGTGCCAAAGGTGGAACGCACGCCCGGCACGCTGGGGCGCTGATGCAATGCGAGAGCCGCCGGCACGTGCAATACCTCATCCACCTGAGCGTGCTCGGCCTGCGTCAGGCGACGGCGGGTATAGGTGCTGAGCGCCTCCAGGTAACGGCGCGAGCCCTCGGCATAAAGAACCCCCAGCGCCAGCGAACTCTTGCCCGAACCCGACACGCCGGCAATGCCCACAAGCTTTCCCAGCGGAATATCGATATCGATGTCTTTAAGGTTATGAACGCGCGCGCCACGCACCTCGATAGCCTGCGGGCTCATCTTCTGTTCCGTCACCTTTATCACCCTACTCATGCCATAAAACTCGATCGCGAACGTACGCGCCCAGCATGGGCACGGTAAACCGGACGAGGCCGTATCCGGCAGCCTCGATGACGCGCTCGCGAATCAGGCTTGCGCGATATTTACTCGCCCAGCTCTGGGTACGATCACAGCGCTCAATGATATCCGCCATGCGCGTCGGTTTGCCCTCGTCAACCGCCATGGCCTCGATAAAAAGGCGCTGTGGACTGCGCAGCCCGTAATACAGGGGCGCGTCAACCGCTTCGTAGAACTCGGAGACGGCATCCGCATGGCCATCCTCGACATCGCGCCTTTCGATGACCTGCGAGCCACGCCGGACAGCAGACCGCCACATGTAATATCCCACCAGCTGAACCATATAGGGATGCCCCATGCTCTTGCGTGCCGCAAGGTCCGCCGTCTCCGCGTCAACGTAAAGACCAGCGTCTTTGACCGTCTGGATATACGAATCGCGCACCTTGGGCAAAGATATCGCCCCCAGCGTACGCTGCTGGGCGCGGCGCAAAAACGTCACGCTCGGCTCTTCGAGCAAGTCATCAACCATACTGGGTAAGCCGGCGAACACCAGCACAAGACCGCGCTGGTCGCTATCTGACAAGCCCGTGGCATCCTGATCTCCAAGCACCTGCTGATAGAGAACGGCAAGAGCCGCCAGTTCCTCGATAGACGCCGATTGCGCCTCGTCAATCGCAAACAGTATGCCCTTGCCTGGACCGAGTTTCTTAAGGCGCTCGTTGACCAGCCCTCGCAACGTCTCGCCCTTTGCTCGCGCCGCCTCGACCGACATCCGGCCAAACGACGGACCGAGCTCCATTGACGTCACAACGGGTTTATTCGAGCGAAGCGCGTCGGCCAAGCGATCGCATAAGCCAAGCGAAGCGGAATCGGAGACAACCGCCCATCCGCGCTCATTGGCTAGACGTTGCAGCTCCTGTAGGAGAACCGTCTTGCCACAGCCGCGGTTTCCCGTAATGAGCATGAGCCTACCCGGCGCTCCGGCGCCGTTATCGAGCCCTTCCTCGAAATCTTCGATGACCGACTCGCGACCAATGAGCATCGGAGGCCGCTTGCCTGCCGTTGGCTTAAAGGGATTTGGATTCATGTCGGCCTCCTCGGATTGGCAAACCCTGGCAATAGTTATACCAACTTATACCAAGTTATACCAATAGCATGTGACAAAGGAACTGTCACTTTGTCACATGTGGCCGAAAAACTCGGCGTCTGCTGCTCGCCAGGGGCGGAAGGTAGAGGAATCGACCTTTACGTGCGCCGCGGCGGGTACGTCGTACCATTTGACGGTGTAGCCGGCGCCGTGAGAGCAAAAGACCGAATCGGGCGTGTTGGGCAGATCGGCCTCGGGCTCATAGGCGGCCGTCTCGATGACGTGCTCGGCATCATGGCAAGCCGCATAGCCGGCGAATTCCAAGTACAGATGCCCGCGACCGCTCGTGTAGGCAGCCACCTCCAGCGCGTAATCCTGCACCTCGGATGCCGGCACACGACCCACAAGCTTCGCCCGGTCTCCCACCATCGTCGGCGGCTCGTACTCGGCACCCATGCGCGTGGAATCCGAGAGCGCCCGGCCCACGCACTCCCCCGGCACCTCGAGCTCAAAGCGATACCACGGCTCCAACAGTACCGCCGCGCCGGCCTCACGCGCCTGCATGAGTCCCTGTCGAATCGCGCGATACGTGGCCTGGCGAAAATCGCCGCCCTCGGTATGTTTGGCATGCGCACGGCCGCCCGTGAGCGTAATGCGCACATCGGTGATGGGCGAGCCGGTCAGCACACCCAGGTGATCGCGCTCCATGGCGTTGGTGAGTGCCAAACGCTGCCAGTTAAGATCGAGCTCGTCGGTCGAGGTCACGGTCCCAAACTGCACGCCCGAACCCGCTGGCAACGGCTCCAGGCGCAGATGCACCTCGGCATAGTGGCGCAGTGGCTCAAAGTGGCCCACGCCCTCGACCGGCTGCGAAATAGTCTCCTTATAGAGAATGCCGCCAGACACAAACCCAACCGAAAGGCCAAAGCGATCGGCCAACACCCGCTGCACGACCTCGAGTTGCACGGCGCCCATCAGCTGCAGGTGAATCTGCTCCAGATGAGTATTCCAGCTTACGCCGAGCATGGGATCTTCGTCCGCCAGCTCAGTCAGTGCTTTGAACACCGCATGGACATCGTGTTCGCCTGGAAGCACCGTATAGGTGAGGACTGGCGCGATGACAGGCGCATCGCCCGCGGGCTCCGCGCCCAAGGCGTCCCCCGGGCGAACGTGCGCAAGACCCGTCACGGCACAAATACCGCCAGCAGCAACTTCTTGGGCAAGTTCATACTTCTCGCCGTTATAGATGCGTACCTGATCGACCTTCTGCTCCCACGCCTCGGCACCGGAACGTCCGTTAATCATCTGCTTGGCATGCAGCGTGCCGCCGGTCACTTTAACCCAAGCCAAGCGCTCACCGCGATCCCCGCGGCTCACGCGGTAGACGCGCGCGGCAAACTCCGGGAGCCATGCCTGTTCACGCATCAGTGTACACATGCCATCTAGCAGCTCGTCCACGCCTTGGTCCTTGAGCGCCGAGCCGGCAAAGCAGGGAAAGAGCTTGCGCTCGGCAACCATGCGCGACAGCGTCGCGACGGAAAGCTCGCCCGCCTCAAGAAACTCCTCGAGCGCCGCCTCGTCTAACGCAGCAGCATCCTCCTGAACGGTGCCGCCCGCCAGCAGTTCGTTGGCATCCAGGCAGCCCTCGGAAAGACGCTGCCCAAGCTGTGCCAGCAAAACATCGCGGCCGGGATTCTCCAAATCGATCTTGTTGATAAAGATGAACGTCGGGATGTCATAGCGCGCAAGCAGGCGCCACAGGGTTTCGGTGTGCCCCTGTACGCCATCGTTGGCGCCTACCACCAGAATCGCGTAGTCCAGGGCACGCAGCGTGCGCTCCGCCTCGGCAGAAAAATCGACATGGCCGGGAGCGTCCACGAGCATAACGTGGGTGTCACCATGGTCGAGCACAGCCTGCGACGAGAAGATCGTGATACCGCGCTCACGCTCAATCTCGTTCGTATCCAGATGCGAGTCGCCATCGTCAACGCGGCCGCGCTTGCGAATGCGGCCCGCGTTAAACAGCATGGCCTCGGCCAGCGTGGTCTTGCCGGCATCGACATGCGCCAAGATTCCAACGACCGCTTGCTTCGACATGGCTCTCCTCTTATTGCAAGCCCATCGCACGCGGCAACGGGCACCCTCGTTCCACGCTGGATGATACAATTTACGGGCCGGCGGGCGAAGCGGGCCCTATCCCCCGACCGAGCTCATCGCCCCGCGTTGCCGCGCGGCGATTTTCGTAGGTTCGCGCCTTGCGAAAGCCGGCTTTCAAAACGGCGCAGCGAACGAAAATGGCCCCACCCGGAGCCATTTTCGTTCGCGCGAATTGTTGATACGCGTCTCCGCTCTTATGCCTCGCGCAGCCAATCGAACGCGACACGCGCCGTGCCGTCGGACACATAGACGATACCAGCGCGCTCAAAGCCGGCCTTTATGATGGCACCTTGCATGGGCAGGTTGTCCTGATGCGTGTCGATGCGCAGGTGATCGGCACGCTCCTTGGCAAAGGCAAACATCGCAGCCGCGATACCGTGCACGGTGCCATCGGACGCCACACGGTGCAGCACGGCGTACGGAGTGTCGCTGCGCCATTGACCATCCTCAATTACGTCATAGCACTCGTCCGGGCCCGGCAAAAAGGCAAACGTCGCCACCACGCGGCCATCGACTTCGCACACATAGCTGCCACCGGCGGCGATATCGGCAGCCAGTTGCTCGGCAGAAGGCGTGCCCTCGGGCCACTGTGTGGCGTTGCCATGCGCGCGCATAAAGGCGCGGGCCGCGTCATAGATAGCCATGACAGCGGGAATGTCGGTATCGAGGGTTTTTCTGATCATCACGCGGCGACCTCACGTTTATTGGTATCACTTTGATTGAGCAATGATACCAACGTTTGGAGAGGGGCGCGATGCAGATGGGGAGCAAAAAGCGAGCCGCCTGGTCAAAGGCCAAAAGCGAGTTTTTGGGCGCTGCCACCGGCGGCGATATGAGCGACCTGTTTGCACGCGAAGACGAGCGCCGCGACGCCCTGGATGCCGAGCGCGATGAGGCCTGGCGCTACAAGTCGTGCGAACGCAAAAACCGTTACGACACGCGCGCCGAGGCCGAGGCCGTTATGGCCGAATGCGAAAACCGCGGGCGGCGCGGTTTGGCCTGCTACAAATGCGAATACTGCGGCGGATGGCACCTGACGTCGCACCCTTGGAAATAGGCGCCGCTTCGACACGGCACTGACGGAGCGCCAGCTATCGCGCGCAAGCTACGGGCGCGGCGGCACCAAAACATCGTAACGAACGGCCTTGCCCGCAAGTTGATAGCTCGGCTTAACGCCGGCAAGCAGCGGGCCCTTTACCGGCCGCTTGATAACGACCTTGCGCGGACGCGCCGCAAGCGCAGCTTCGACCAGCGTCTCCTCATCGGCACATGGCTGTTCCAGATGATGCAAGAGTTGGAACTTCTTTTTCACCGCCGCGCTCTTGGTGCGCTCGGGAAACATGGGGTCCAGATACACCACGTCGGGAGCCGCGAGCTCGCCCTTCCCGATCAGCTCAGCTGTATGGCGAAGGCCGGTAATACTGTCCTCGCCCGCATGTAAGCGCATGCGCGCCACGGCTGTCGCAAGCGCCGGATCATCTGCCGCGCGATCCAAAGCATCCTTGAGGAGTGCCGCGATCACGCAATCCTGCTCATACAGATCGACGGTAAAGCCCGCGGCCGCCAACAGCAGCGAATCCTCGCCAAAGCCTGCCGTGGCATCAATCGCCCATGGGCACTCGACGCCTTTTGCGCGCGCAGCCTTTACCAGCAGCTCTTGCCGCAGACGGCCCTGCTTGAGCCGCGGCAGCATGCGGTCAAAATCGGCGCGCAGCTCCATCGTGCCGTCAGTGAGCGTGAGGCCCTCGGACTTCCCGATTAGCTCAAGCCCCGCGGACCGAGCAACAGAAAAGGGATCGACGACGCCCATGGGTACTCCTTAACAAGCAAAACGAATACGCGAGCGCCGTTTATGTCGGCACCCAACCGTCCGCTATTGTCCCACATGCGACATGGCCCACAGCATCCCAATGCAAAGCACCGCCATCAATCCCGTACACACGGCAGCGATCACAGAATCACCCATGCGCCTTCCCAATGACCGCGGCTCATGCACTTGCCCTGCTCCGTACATCATGGCTCCTCCTTGAGACCAGCTCTTACCATGGACCCATCATCGCAGCGCCGCGCATACGCTGCCATCGATTTGACTTACGCCCAGCTTTCCTTTTTGAAAGGTTGGGTTTGGCTGCGCGGGCTCAATGCGCTTTCAAACGCATGCATCGCCGCGTTGAACTACAATGTGCTTCACCATATGTGCAGTACATTGGGTGCGCCAAGTTGGCGTACTCGTATCGAAAGGACCAGCCATGAGCTTCACTCGCAAGACTCTCAAAATCCTTGCTCTCATCTACTTTGTTTTGGGCATCGCCAGCCTCGTCACCGCCGGCGTCGGTATCGCCACGGGCGGTCTCGATTCCACGTACGGTTCGTACGCCACGCTCGCAGCGGTCGTGCTTATCGCCAAGGGTCTCGTCGACCTTGCCGCAGGCGTCGCCGGTATCAAGGGCGCCAACAAGCCTTCGCAGGTGGACGGCGCGTTTAAGCTCGGTATTGTTGCCGCGGTCGCCACGCTTGCCCAAGCGGTGCTCACGCTTCCCGCGTTTGGCGGCGACGCCATCAACTTTGGCGCCTTTGTCATCGTGGTGTACGACCTGTTCTTTGTTCAGCAGGCACACGCCGTTAAAGCCGAGAACAAGGACCGCCTATAAGCGCTCGCTTCTCATAACCTCTGCAGCCAAGCAACTAAAAAGGGCCGATCGCGCATCTCCGCGGTCGGCCCTTTACGTTTGCCCAGATAAAACCTACCAAAATAAACCTGTCCCTTTTTGGCAGGTTGTTAGCTGTGGCGGTACTCGGCGATGATGAAGTCGATGTCGGTTTGAAGGGTGTCTAAGTTTGCCAGTCGCTCTTTGTCGGCAGGGCGTGTGCGATAGTAGTACGGCGTCATCTGGAACACCGCC
This sequence comes from uncultured Collinsella sp., assembly GCA_902496275.1. Lineage (GTDB taxonomy): Bacteria > Actinomycetota > Coriobacteriia > Coriobacteriales > Coriobacteriaceae > Collinsella. The sequence goes on from CABVAC010000001.1 coordinate 117,111, forward strand.
TCGATGTCGGCCTGGGTCTGGAGCGTAATATTCGCAGATACCCGCTGCGTTCCGACCAACTCGAGCTCGGTAGTCTTCGGCAGTTTCTCGTCATTGAGATATGGCGTGTCGTAGAGCACCTCCTTGAGCCCAAAGAGATGACGGGCACCCGGCACCACGATGTAGAGCGAGCCCTCTGGCGCCAGCACGCGGGCAAACTCGCGCTCGTTAAAGGGAGCAAAGAGCTCGGCCACCATATCGAAGGCGCCATCGGCCACGGGGATATCCTTCATGTTGGCCACAAAATAGGTCGCATCGCCGCGCTTGGCGGCCAGGCGCACCATCTCTTTGCCCAAGTCGAACCCGTAAGCGTCCACGCCCGGCACCGCGCCCATGGCGCTGGTGTAGTAGCCCTCGCCACAGCAAATATCGAGCAACGTCATGGGGCAGTTCGCAGACGCGGCACGTCCAGACACCCGCTCGCGCACCAGCTCGACCATCGCATCGCGCAACGGCGCATAGTATCCGCGGTTCAGAAAGTCACGACGGCTGCGCGCCTGCGACTTGGGATCGCCCATGGAGTCGCCGCTCTTGGACGAGCGCAGCAGATATAGATAGCCCTCGCGCGCACGGTCAAACCGGTGTCCGCTCGCGCATGCAGCACCGCGTTCATTGTCCACCAACGGCTCATGGCAAACGGGACACAACAACATGGCAACTCCTTAGCGCGAACAACACAACGCACACCATTGTCGCACGCCTTCCCCACCTAGTCATTGGGGACGTTCTTGAATGACTAGTTAGAAGAGATAAGGAGTGTCCCCAGCTGCCGACAGAAAAGGAACGTCCCTAAGTGCCGACTGGTTGCATTAGGAGTATCATCGTCTGCGCAAATAAGCACGATATAGCATGTTAGAGATTGAGAGCGTATGGCTGACACCGTATCTAAGCACATTGACATGACCACCGGCTCGCTGTGGCGCAATATTCCCCTGTTCGCCTTCCCCGTGGCCGCCACGAGCATCTTGGAGCAGCTGTCGAACCTCATCGCCACGGTCATCATCGGTAACTTCTCGGGCGACCAGGGAACCCTCGCCATGGCGGCGGTCGGCTCCAATGTTCCGCTTACCAGTCTTATGCTCAACCTGTTTATTGGCATGTCGCTTGGCTCCAATGTGGTCATCGCCAACGCTATCGGCCGCAACGATCAGAACATGGTCAAACGCGCCGTCCATACCTCGATTTTAATGGCACTCGTGGGCTTTGTCGTCATCGCGCTGGGCGAGATCTTTGCCGAGCCCATGCTCGCCGCGCTCAACGTTCCCGCCGAGACCATGCCGCTCGCCTCACTCTACCTACGCGTCTTTTTGCTCAGCATGCCCTCGATTTTGCTCTACAACTTTGAGGCCGCGATCTTCCGCTCCGTCGGCATCACCCGCATGCCGCTGCAGGCGCTTGCCGTGTCCACCGTCCTCAACATTGGCCTGGACCTCATCTTTGTCCCAATACTCCACTGGGGCGTCGCGGGCGTCGCCATCGCCACCGCCATCGCCTACACCGTCAGCGCCGCTACGCTCTTTATTCGCCTGCTCAAGACCGACTCCGTCGTCCGCGTCACCCCACGCGACTTAGGCTTAGACCCCGTCGCCCTCAAGCGCATCGTTAAGATCGGCCTGCCCGCCGGCATCCAAAGCGCTGTCTTTGCCGTCGCCAACATCATCATCCAGTCCGCCATCAACAGCCTGGGCACCGAGGTCATGGCGGCATCGAGCGCCGCCATGAGCCTGGAGTACGTGTGCTACAACCTGCTCAACAGCTTTAGTCAGGCTTGCACCACCTTTGTGGGACAAAACCACGGTGCCCGCCAGATCGACCGTTGCACCAAGACGCTCAAGGTCTGCCTAGTCGAAGGCGGCATTGTCGCGCTCACTACCATCGTTCTCATCGTCGGCTTGGGGCGCGAGATCCTGTCGCTCTTTAACAGCGACCCCAATATCGTCTCGATCGGCTATATCCGCGTGTGCTCGATTTTCCCCGCGTACGCCTTTAGCATGTTCTACGAAAACATGTCCGGCTACCTGCGCGGCTTTGGCATCTCGCTCATGCCCGCCCTCATCACCATGATCTGCGTCTGCGGCATTCGCTTTTACTGGGTGTTCTGCGTCTTCCCGCACTTCCGCACGTTCGCGAACATCATGATGGTCTACCCCATCAGCCTGGGCACCACGGCGTTCTTTATGGTCGTGGCCGTGCTCCTTTGTCATCCCGCGCGCACCTACCGCCTGGCCCAGGCCAAGGCAGGGGCGCGCTAGAGGTAGGCCCCAAGCGCCGCGCAATCGCTAATTGACGATATGAGAGCTCATGTAATCGATAAAGCGCCTGGTGGCAATAGGCATGGTGTCCCAGCTGCGCCAGGCCGCCACCACGTCGCGCGAGGGGGCATGCACAATGGGACGCACACGAATATCGGCCCGCATGCCCTCGACGGTACGGCGGTAGAGCATGCTCACGCCTAGGCCCTCCTCCACCATCGCCATGATGGTGTAGTCATCGGTGACCTCGCTCGTCACATGCGGCGACAGCCCGTGCGCGGCAAATGCGTCGAGCACCAGGCTCTGTTCGCCCTCGTCCAGCAGAACAAATGGCTCGGACGCTAAATCGGCCAGCGTGACCTTTTCCTTTGCCGTCAGCGGATGCGTCGCCGGCAGCAGCGCCACGAGCTCGTCGTGATAGACCACACGCTTCTGCAGCCCGGCGGTAAACCCGCGCGCCGTAAAGCAAAAGTCCACCACGCCGTCATGCACCCACTGGGCATTGCGTGTGTAGTCGCCCTGCTTAAGCGTAAAGCGCACGCCCGGATGCAGCGTCCCAAAGTCGCGAATCACACGCGGCAGCACGGTACGGCTCACGTTGGTAAACGTCGCAATACGGATATCGGTCGAAGACAGGCCCAGCAGCTCCTGACGCTTGCCCTCAAGCTCGGCCTCGGCCGTCACGATCTGGCGCAGATACGGCAGGTACTGTTTGCCATCGCGCGTAAGCGAGACGCCCTGTTTTCCGCGCTCGATAAGCGTGGTACCCAGCTCGCGCTCGAGCGCCTTGACGGCCTGGCTCACCGCGCTTTGCGTATAGCCCAGCTCGTCGGCCGCGCCCTTGAGGCTGCCGCGATCGACCACCATGCAAACAATCTGATACCGCGATGCCATCTTGCCTCCACACCGATGCAGTCGTAAAACGTTTTGTCAGCGCTTTTCTTGCCTACTTTAGCTTTGCTTAATCATACTGAAGATACATTCGCTTTACTACATCCATATCTGGGCGCAGAATCCTTTTTGCGAAACCGTTCTGTAACAAAAGGAGTCCCATGGATCGCAAAAAAGCAATCGCGCTCTCATTTTCCGTTCCCGTCGCATGGGGCTTTTCGTACCCTCTCATGAAGATCGGCATGGACAGCATGAACGCCACGAGCATCGTCGCGCTGCGCTGCATCATTGCCTTTGTAGCCTGCCTGCTGCTCTTCCACAAGCACGCGTTGCGCATCAACCGCGACCTTATGGTCCGCGCCGCCATCATCGGCGCCATCATGGCAACCGAGCTCACCTGCATGTGCCTGGGCTCCAGCCTCACTTCCGCCTCCACTGCCGGCTTTTTGCAGAGCCTGACGGTCGTGATCGTGCCGTTTGCCAACGCCGCCCTGCTGCGCCGCGCCCCCGAGCGCAAAGTGCTCGTCGGCACCGCCATCGTCACCTGCGGCATGCTGCTGCTCTCGGGCGCCGACTTTACCAGTCTGAACCCGGGCGCGCTCATCATGCTGCTCTCCGCCTTCGTCTACGCCGGACACATCATTGTCGCCAAGCGCTTTGTCGAAGATGTCGACCCGCTGGCTCTGGGCGTTTGGCAGCTGGGCTTCGGCGGCCTATTCTCGGGCATCGCCGCATTCACCTTTGGCGGTTTCACGCTTCCCGGCACGCCGGGCGAGGTCATGGTCGTCGTCGCACTCGCGCTCATCTGCTCTGCCTATGGCTTTATCACCCAAACGCTCGTGCAGCCCCACGTACCTGCCGAGACCACCGGCTTCGCTTTCTCACTCGAGCCGGTCTGCTCTGCCGTCTTCTCGTTCTTCCTGGTCGGCGAGGTCCTGAGCCCCATCGCCTTCTTTGGCGCCACCCTCATCCTCACCGGCGTCATGGTGGCAACCGTCGAGCTTCCGCGCCTTCGCGCACATGGACAGGCTCGCATGGCAGGAGCGCCCGGGCAAGTCTCGTAGACCCCACTCTTCATACAGCCGTGTCATAAAGGCAACCGGTGCGCCTTTACAATAGATGCCAACATAGCATTTGCCATAAAGGAGCTCCATGAACACCGCAACTCGCGACCGCAACATAGCAACTTGGTTGGGCGATGCGCCGCAGCCGGTACGTGACACTACGAACCAGCTGCTCGAGCGCATCGCCCTTTTGCGTGTCGAGCAAACCATCTACCCGGCACAAGACGACATCCTCAATGCCCTCGCCTACACGCCGGCCGACCAGGTTAAGGTTGTCATCTTGGGTCAAGACCCCTATCACGGACCCAACCAGGCAATGGGGCTGTCGTTCTCGGTCCCCACGACGCAAACCAAGTTGCCGCCGAGCCTGCGCAACATCTACAAGGAACTCAAAACCGATCTAGGTTGCCCCATTCCCGCCACAGGAGATCTAACTCCATGGGCACAACAGGGCGTCTTGCTCCTCAACACCACGCTCACCGTGCGTGAGCATGTCGCCAACTCGCACGCCAAACTGGGCTGGAGCACCCTGACCGACTACGTTATCGAACGCTGCTGCCAGCTGCCCCAGCCAGTTGTCTTTTTGGCATGGGGTCGCTTTGCCCAGCAGATGGTCGAGGGCAAGCTCGAAGCCACCGGCGCAGGCAAAGCAACCGGCAAGTTCTGTCTGGCCTCTACGCACCCCTCGCCGCTTTCGGCCAACCGAGCCACAGCGGAACTCCCCGCCTTTATGGATTCACGCCCCTTCTCGGCAGCCAATCGGCTACTCGAACAGCACGGCTCGACCCCCGTCAACTGGACTTGCCTCGGCTAAAAATCGATCCATCAAAAACGCGCCCGACAGCTTTCCATCGGGCGCGTTTCCTATTCGGGCCAAACAAATTGTGTGCGGCCGGCCTCGCCACCGTCAATGAGCAGACTCTGCCCAGTCATAAACCGGTTGGTCACGCCCACAAAGTAGATCCACTCGGCGATCTCTTGGGCGGTGGCCCAGCGTTTAAGCGGCGTGAGCTCCATAATCTGGTTCCACAGGTGCTCGTCTTCCATCACGCAACGGTTGAGCGGCGTGATAACGCCACCCGGGTCCACACTGTTGGCGATGGCCTGCGGCGCTAGGCGGTTTGCAAGGTTCTTGGTGTAGGCGATAACACCGCCCTTGCTGGCGGCATAGGCGGGAAACTCCGATCCCGTATGCCCGCTCGCCGACCCCACATTGACCACGGACTTGATAGCCGGCGCCGGCTTGGCGGCAAGCCCCTCCCCCACAAAGGCGTAGCGCTCGGTCACGTTGATGGTGCCACACAGGTTGGCGGCGATATCGTCGGCCGAATCCTGCGTACCGGCAACGTTCACGATTACCTGAGGCTCAAGATCGCCTGGAAACGTATCCAGATCGCGGACATCAACGATCAGATGGCGGTAGCGCTCGTGTTCGATCGCCGCCGGCAGAAGATCAAAGCCCACGACCTCGTGACCTTCGTCCAAAAAGCGCTGTACGCACGCGGCTCCGATACCGCCCGAAGCGCCCGTGATCAAAACCCGCATAATTGCTCCTTAGGCGGTTGCGTGGCGCTCGAGGTATTCGGAGCCCACATTCTCGCGCTCCCAGCTACGCACTACCTTGTAGCCCACAGGGCTCAGGAAAACCTCACACAGCAGCTCGGCGACGGCGCCCGTCAATGAGCACATAAGAACCTGCACCCAGGTCCAGCCAAAGAACGTGTGGCTCACCACGATGGCAAAGACCAGGTTGTCGATAAACTGACCAACGCCCGTAGATACATAGGAGCGGAAGGCAAAGCTCGCAAAATTATTCTTTTTGAGCATGCGGCCGAGCGACTGGTTGAGCGTGGAGTTAACCACGGCAGAAACGAACATGGCAAGCGACGAGCCAAGCACCACGTACCAGGCGCCACCGATGGTGGCGTTAAGGGCAGTGTTGACCTCAATCATGCCGGTGTCGTAGTAGGCGCCCCACATGCCGGGCGTGAGCGAGCACAGCCAAAAGCACAGGCTCACGGCCAGGTTGACCGCCAACGCGAGGATAGAGATTTTGATGGATGCCTTGGCGCCAAAACGCTTGCAGATCATGTCCTGGCACAAAAACGAGACCCAGCTCACCACAAAGCCGCAATCGAGTGCCAGATACGGCAGGCTGATGAGCTCTTTGTTGGCCAGCAGGTTCATCATGATGACACTCACGATAAACAGCGAAACCGTTGCCGCGGGAATGCTCCGCAGCAGGACCTTGTAGTCCTCCATGACCTTCTTGATCATTATGTACCCCTTTGGTTTTAGGTTTAACGAGCAGGATATCGGACCCGAACTGCTCGGCCGCCCCGGTCTTGAGACGACGGTGGGTATGATAGCCGCTCATACGGCATCAGGCAAGCAAACGGCGCGGCAGCCCCGCAGGGCCACCGCGCCGATGCGTTAAAAGGCTACGTTGCCAAACTCCGACAGGATAAGGTCGGGGTTGTGGTCGGTTGCCCAATCCACGTTCCACGGGCTCGTGAACAGCAGCAGCTTACCACCGCGCATGTCCTCGACGCGCAGCGTGTCGCGCGTGAGCGAAAGGCCCGGGATATCGATGGTGTCGGGGTCGTTCTGAATCCAGCGGATGTCCGTATAGGGCAGCGGCTGGCGACGGACCTCAACGCGGTACTCGGCCTTGAGGCGGCGCTCGAGCACCTCAAACTGCAGCACGCCGACCACGCCCACAATGACGCTCTCCATGCCGGCGCCCAATTCGCGGAAGATCTGGATGGCGCCCTCCTGGGCAAGCTCCTCCATGCCCTTGACGAACTGCTTGCGCTTGAGTGTGTCGACCTGCGTAATGCGAGCGAACATCTCGGGGGCAAACGTCGGGATCTGCGGATACTGCACATGGCGCTTGCCAGAGCACACGGTGTCGCCGATGCTAAAGATACCCGGGTCGAACAGACCCACGATATCGCCCGCGTATGCCTCGTCCACGATGGCGCGGTCGTCGGCCATCATCGAGGTGCCCGTTGCCAGCTTGAGCTTGCGGTTACCCTGCATATGGAAGGCGTCCATGCCGCGCTCGAACTTGCCCGAGCAGATGCGCACAAAGGCAATGCGATCGCGGTGGTTCTTGTCCATGTTGGCCTGGATCTTAAACACAAAGCCGCTAAAGTCGTCGCGGCAAGGATCGACCGGCTCGCTGGTGAGCGTGTCGGTGTAGGCGCGCGGCGTCGGGGCTAGGCGCAGGAACTCCTTGAGGAAGGGCTCCACGCCAAAGTTGGTAAGCGCCGAGCCAAAGAACGCCGGGCTCAGCTTGCCGCAAGCCACGGCATCCAGGTCGAGCTCGTCGCCGGCGCCATCGAGCAGCTCGATGTCGTCCATCAGGTTCTTGTGGTTCTCCTCGCCAATGAGCTCGTCCATGGAAGGATCGCCCAGCTCGGCCTCGACCTCGGCGACCTTCTTGGTGGCGTTGGCGTGGCCGTCGCCCTCAAAGGCAATGACGCGACGGGTCTGGCGATCGAACACGCCGCGGAAGTTGCGACCGCTGCCGATCGGCCAGTTCATGGGGTACGTATTGATACCCAGGACGTTCTCGATCTCTTCCATGAGCTCAAACGGATCGCGGGCTTCGTGGTCGAGCTTGTTTACAAAGGTGAAGATGGGGATATGGCGCAGCGTGCAGACCTTAAAGAGCTTTTTGGTCTGGGCCTCGACGCCCTTAGCACCGTCGATGACCATGACCGCAGCGTCGGCGGCCATAAGGGTACGGTAGGTATCCTCCGAGAAGTCCTGGTGGCCGGGGGTATCGAGAATGTTGACGCAGGCGCCGTTGTAGGTGAACTGCAGCACCGAGGAGGTAACGGAAATACCGCGCTCCTTCTCGATGTCCATCCAGTCCGAGACAGCGTGCTTAGCCGAACTCTTGCCCTTGACCGAACCGGCGGTCTGAATGCTGCCGGTATAGAGCAGCAGCTTCTCGGTAAGTGTGGTCTTACCGGCGTCCGGGTGGCTGATGATCGCGAATGTGCGGCGCGACGAGATTTCATCCGACAGGCTTGCCATGCGGATCCTTTCTTGCGTTCTATATGCATTACGTCGATGTAACTGCCCTATTGTAGCCGTGAAACGCTGCAGCAGGGCACCTATCAGGACAAATTCATCAGCCGAGCTTTATGGAGGAGGGACAGCAGTTCTAGATTTCCTCTTGCATAACTGTGCATAGTGTATATATACTGTGCTTACCGGTTATATACACGTGTAGCCCATCAGCTAAGGAGCCGCTGTGGACATCATCCTATCCAATTCGGGCGACAAACCCATCTACGAGCAGATATCCTCGCAGGTCAAAGCTCAGATCTTATCGGGAGCGCTCTCCGCGGGGGCCAAACTCCCCAGCATCCGTGCGCTCGCAAGCGACCTGGGCGTGAGCGTCATCACCACCAAGCGCGCCTACGCCGACCTGGAACAGCTCGGCTTTATCTGCACCGTGCAGGGCAAGGGCTGTTTTGTTGCCGAGGGCAACCAAGAGCTCTTGCGCGAAAACCAGCTCTGCCATATCGAAGAGCTGCTTATGCAGGCGGCAGAACAAGCCGAAGCCGTGGGCGTCACGCGCGATAAACTGCACGAAATGCTCGACCTGGTCGCCCCCGAAACCATGCAGTAACCATCCGCAAGAAAGGCTATACCATGCAAAACTTGTTAGAGCTCAAAGGTGTCTCACGCCGCGTAAGCGACCGCTTTTCGCTGCACGACGTCACGCTCGCCGTGGAGCCCGGCCAGATTGTTGGCTTTGTGGGCGCAAACGGTGCCGGCAAGACAACGACGATTCGAGCCGCGCTCGGGCTCATAAAGCTCGATGCCGGCGAGGTGTGCCTGTTTGGGCAGTACTGCGGCGCCGACGCGCCCGGCGAGACGCAGCGCTGCCTGCGCACCCGCGTCGGCCTCGTACTGGACACGTGTCCCTTCCCTTCCACACTCAGGGTGACCGAAGTTGAAGCACTCGTAAGCCCGGCGTACCCCACCTGGAGCCATAACACGTTCGCCAGCCTCATCGACCGGTTTGGCCTAGATCCCAAGGCAAAGGTCAAAGACCTCTCCCGCGGCATGGGCATGAAGTTGCAGCTTGCCTGCGCACTCAGCCATAATGCCAAGCTGCTCGTTTTGGACGAAGCCACCGCGGGTCTCGATCCCATGGCACGCGAAGAAGTGCTTGAGGAGCTGCTCGCCTTTGTTGCCGATGGACAACACGGTGTGTTGTTCTCGAGCCACATTACATCCGATCTTGAGCGCGCCGCCGACCGCGTCGTCTGCATCGATAACGGGTCGATTGTTTTTGACCTGCCGCGCGAGGACATTACGGACCGTGTCGGCATCGCCCGCTGCACTCAGGCACAAGCCGCCGAGCTTATGGCTTGCGTCGAGGGCGCCCGTGCCGTCCGCCACGCCTACAGCGTGGACGTGCTCGTGCCCAACCGTCGCGAAGCGCTCGAGGCCTTTCCCGAGATTCCCTGCGATCGGGCAACCATTGATGACTACCTGCACCTCATGCTGAAAGGAGCCTCCAAATGAAACGCGCCTTCATGTCCGAGACCGCCATCATGCGCTCGTTTCTCCCGAGCATCGCCGGCATCGGCCTGCTTATATTCGTCTTGCTGACCCTTGCCAACGCGTCGGATGGTGATTCCGGCATGAGCGCTGGCGCTATCGCCGTTAGCGCCATGTCGCCCATCACAATCATGAACTCGCTGGCCGGCTTCGACAATCAAAACGGATGGGAGCGCTATCGGGCAACGCTGCCGTTCTCGCGCAAAGACATCATCTGCGCACGCTACCTGTGCATTATTGCTTTCTCGGCCGTCATGGCATGCGCAGCTACGCTTCTGAACATCCTCGCCCTTCCGTTCTTCGATCACATGGGCATCCCTTCGACAGGCCAGAAGATCTTTGAAATCGCGACCGCCTCGGCGGCATCGATGCTCATCTCCCTCATGATAGTGTTTTTGGCACAGCCGCTGTTTTTTCGATTTGGGCACATGGAGGCACTGCGTCTGTCCGTCGGCCTGTTTGCCGTGCTCGGTTTCAGCACCATGGCAATGCTGAGCTCATCCAACCCCATCAGCAACTGGCTCATGTCGATTGCCGGAGCGAATCCCGATCCTGCCGTCCTTGGCTGTCTGTGTGCAGGAATTGCCGCTCTGGCATTCGCACTATTTGCAATCAGCTGCGCTGTCAGCACCAAGGTCTATCGAGCACGCGACCTGTAGGCATGCAGATTATGGCCCGCCCGGGGCCATAATCGACCGCCTGCCAATACATGACAAATGGCATATCCCCGGCACGCCCGTGACGTTTTACAATATAAACGTCACGGGCCTCGGCTCAGTCTCGGTCATCCAAGGGGATGTCTTTTTGGTCATTGTTCTTTAGGGAACGGTCAATCGCATAGAACCACGAAAACGGCCGTCCAACGGCCGTGGTTTGTTGCGCCGTTCCGCCTCCGTCATCTGCCATTTTTGCACCTGATAGGAAAGAACAATGCAAACCCAGGAATCTCAATCCTTCCCAAAAGCAACTAGCTTCGGCGCGACACTCGTACGCTCTAAGATTATGGGCCCCAATCCCCTCAAGCTCTGCGAAGAGCTGCTTCGCGATGTGCATATCCCCTGCGGCGTCCGCATCTGCGACCTTGGATCGGGCACCGGTATCACCAGCGCCCTACTCGCCCGCGAATACGGGTTTGACACCTACGCTGTCGATCTGTGGAGCGACCCCGTCGAAAACCGTGCGTTCTTCGATTCGCTCGGTATCTCGCGCGACACGATTCACCCTGTTAAGGCAGACGCCTCGCAGGGGCTGCCGTTTGAGCACGACTATTTTGATGCGGTCGTAAGTATCGACTCTTACAACTACTACGGCCGTGACCCACACTATCTGGGTGAGCGCCTACTCCCCTACGTAAAGCAAGGCGGGATGCTCTACTTAAGCATCCCCGGCATGGTTTACGACTGCCACGACAACCTGCCCGTTTGCCTGCTCAAATCCTGGACACCCGAGCAGCTCGACTATATGCACGACATAGCCTGGTGGCGCGCCATGATCGAGCCGACCCCCGGCGTCGAGATTGTCTCGATGCAGCCTATGCTCTGCACGGATGAAGCATGGAAAGACTGGCTCGCCTGCGACAACGAGTACGCAGCAGGCGACCGCGCTGCCGTTGAAGCCGGCGCACTCGAATACCTCAACACCATCGCCATTGTGCTGAGGAAGCTCTAAACATTAGCCGCGCGAGGCCGTAAACAAATGGCCTCGCGCGGCTTCTTCAAAACGAGTTCTGAACAAACGCAAAGCGCAATATGCTACTTGCGCAGCGGCTTGGGCAGCGGAATGCCGGCGGCAATGGCTGCGGCGATGATCATGCAGACGATGCCCTTGAGCGGGAAGCACATGAGCAGCAGGCCCACGACCATAACGGGTTGGCGCATGACGGCGCCCATCGTCGAGGCCGTGCAGACGGCAACGCAAAAGACCGGATCGGCGCCGGTGAGAATGGCAAGGCCATAGCCCAGGCTTACGCCCGAGAAGATAACCGGGAAGAAGTGACCGCCACGCCAGCCCATATTGATGAGGGCGGGGGTCAGCATAGCCTTGACAAGACCGGTCGCGATAAGCACGCCGGCGGGAATGGTCAGATAGGTTTCCATGAGCACGTCGGCTTGCGTCTCGCCGGCAAACATGGTGTAGGGCAGGAGCGTGCCACAGATGGCGAGCGCCAGACCGGCTAACATGGCCTTGACGACAGGACGCTCCCCTATTGCATGGGACAGCGCCTCGCTTGCATGCTCGGAGACAAAGTACAGCCAACCGCAAACGGTGCCGAGCAACGCCAGCGGAATGAGCCAGGCAAGCTCCAGGTTGCCCACCTCGGCGGACTCGAACCTGGGCATGCCCATGCCGCCGCCCACGAGCTGGCCAAGCAACAGGTAAGTGCCCAGACCGCCGGCAATCGCAATGCCATAGACCACGGTCTTTTGCGCCTTGGGCAGCTTGATGGTGATCTCGTCGGACGCGGACTCATCGTCGGCATCTTCGCCCTGGCCGTCGGCGCTACCGGCGAGCGGCGCCACAAAGCCAAAGACAGGCGCGGTAAAGAGCGCCGTCAGGGCAGCCTGGGTACCTAGCAGCGTGAGCTCCCTAAACTCGGCGCCAAAGCGACGCATGCGGTCGCCGACCCAGCTGCACAGGCCCGCGATAACGCCGGTCAGGCCGGCCTCCGGTCCAATACTTCCGCCAAACAGCAGCGGCAGCAATGCCGCAAGCGAAAGCTTGCCCAGATTGTCGTACGGGTAGCGCCCATCTTGCTTGACCTTAGCCATCACCTGATTGAGGTTATCGGTCTTGGTGTCTGTCATCTTTTCGTACAGACCGATTAACAGGCCGCCCAGCAGGCAGACAAAAAACGGGTACGGCAGAAAGCCAAACGGGCCGCTGGCGAGCTCGGGCGAAGCGACGCCCAGTGCGTGCGGAATCTCGGTCCATAGATAGTCGATGCCGTGCTCCATCACAAAAAAGAACAGCCAGACCGCGGCACCTGCGAACGCACCGGTCACGGCAACGCTAACTAAAAACAGCGCGCGGTTTGTAGGTTTAGCGAGCTTATCCATCGGGTCCTCCCGCGGTCAAAGTCGACATAGATACGTTTTATTGTAGAGCGAGTGTGGCCCAGACAAGCCAACCGTCTGCGCTGCAAACGGAGCCACCGGGGGCCACAGCGGGACAGGCTCAAGGCTTATCCGTTGATAATTGATGCGATTTCGTACAGATCCTCGGCAAAGTAAATGCCTTGCTGGCGCCGTGGGCTTGATAAACCCTTATCAATCATGTGTCCGAGCAGCGCCTTGAGGTCGTTGTAGTAACCGTCCAGGTTATACAGGATGCACGGAGCACTCAGGTGCCCCAACGACACCGCGGACATAACCTCGGCAATCTCCTCGAGCGTGCCCGTCCCACCGGGAAAGGCAATGAACGCATCGCCGAGCTCGATCATCTTTGCCTTACGCTCCGCCATATCGCTCGTCACGATGAGGTCGTCGATACCGTCATGTTGAAACTCGGCCTCGATAAAAAAGCTCGGCTCCACACCCGTCACGTGCCCGCCGGCATTAAGCACGCTATCGGCGAGCGCGCCCATCAGGCCCGATTTGGATCCGCCGTACACGAGCGCGTGCCCGTTGGCGCCAATCCAGTTGCCCAGCTCCTGCACCGCAGGCAGAAACGCCGGGTCATTGCCGATACTGGCACCCAGATACACGGTGATATTCAAATTCAGTCCCCCTCATCGTGACGCGCGGCGCCCGTTTTAGCGCTGGCGCCGGCGATATTCACGCACGCGGCGCGACAGATCGGCGAGCTCGTCACGATCGAGCTCTTCCAAATGCTCAAGATCATCCATAAAGCGCGCCATAGTGTCCTTTTGATGCATCTTGATGAGCATATTGCAGTAGCTCACCGCCACGCCCGTGAGCATGGCAATGTAAAAAATGCTGATAACGCTCAGGACGACCGTGATGACACGGGCGACCGGCGTTTCGGCCGGAATGTCGCCAAAGCCGATCGTCGATACGGTCTCAAAGCTAAACCAAAGGCCATCGCCAAACGTAAGAGTTGTTGGCTCAGAGAGCCAAACAGCCATTGAACACAGAAGATAAAAGACGAGAAAAAGGCCCGTGATGCGCACGAAACCGGCTTGACGCAACACATCGGCCAGCGTCCTCAGCTTTTTCATCGAGACCCCCCTTTTTTTCAGGACAAGCAATCGCTTTTGGTCGGTATTGTCCCACGCCTCCCCCGCAAACGGAACCAGCCATCGAGAATGCCCCTAGACGACGAGTTGTGAGGGACAATCCTTCCACAACAAAAAAGTGCGTTTCAATCTGCGACAAATAGGATGTTCCCGTCGGCCTCGCAGCCTGAACTAGTATCTTGATATAGACATACCACCCACCGCCGTGCACGCAGCACGCGGAAAGAAAGGAAACCCACGATGTTTAGACCTCTTCGTAGAAAGAAGCGTGCTATCACCGATCAAGAGGCACGAGAGCTGCTTGTTAATTGCAAACGCGGCATTTTTGCCGTCAACGGAGACGACGGCTATCCTTACGCCATTCCCGTTAACTACTACTTTGACCCCGAGCACGACAAAATTTACTTTCATGGAGCCAAGGCGGGGCATAAGGTCGATGCACTCAAACGCAGCGACAAAGTCTGCTTTACCGTCTATGGCAACGATTGGTACAAAGACGACGACTGGGCACCCTATGTTCAGAGCACTGTGGTTTTTGGCCGTTGCCGCCTCGTGAACGATGACCCGGCGTTTGTCGAAGACAAAGTCCGACAGTTTGCCCTCAAGTACTATCCTTCTGCCGAAGAGGTCGAAGAGGAGATCAAGCAAAGTATCAGGGGCGTCCAGCTGTATGAAATTACGGTTGAACACCTTTGCGGCAAGCAAATTCAAGAAAAGTAGCAGACGTGGAAAACGCGCTCGCAACCCTCTGCGCTCTATGCGGCCACGCACATTGACGACACGGGCGCAAGCCGCAGTACCCGAATCGTGCGACCCCTATACCCCAAAAACGTAGCGGTCTAGGCGGTCGCACGCTTCCCTTACGCGCGAAAGCGGCAGCGCCAGATTCACGCGAATGTGGCAGGGGCCATGGAACGGGCGGCCGTCCTGGTAGCCAACGCCCACGCGGGCGCCCTCGTCGAGAAGCCACTGAATATCGCGGCCATGCTCGCGGCACCACTCGGTGCAGTCCAGAAACACCATGTAGGTGCCCTGCGGACGCGAATAGGACACGC
Organism: uncultured Collinsella sp.; assembly: GCA_902496275.1. Lineage (GTDB taxonomy): Bacteria > Actinomycetota > Coriobacteriia > Coriobacteriales > Coriobacteriaceae > Collinsella. The sequence continues at coordinate 132,196 of CABVAC010000001.1, forward strand.
CCTCAAAATGCTCGTCCACGTAATTGCAGAAGTACTCGATATTGCCGGCAAGCACCTGGTTAAGCTCGTCCACCCACTCGTAGCCCTGCGGCCGGTAGGCGCCGATAAGCGCATACATGGAGAGGACATTCATCTCGTTGTAGTGAGTCTTGTTGGACACGGCGCACACGCGGTCGCGCAGCGTCTCGTTATAGATGATGTGATAGCTGCCGACCAGGCCCGCCAGGTTAAACGTCTTGCTCGGCGCATAGAGAGCAACCGTGCGCATGCGGGCATCCTCGCTCACCGACTGTGTCGGGATATGTTTATGCCCCGGCAGGATGATATCGGACCAAATCTCGTCCGATATCACCACGCAATCGTGCCGGCGATAGATATCCATGGCGCGCTCGATCTCGTCACACTCCCACGCGCGGCCGCAGGGATTGTGCGGCGAGCAGAACACCGTGGCATGAATGTGGTTTTGGGCGAGTTTGCGCTCCATGTCCTCAAAGTCCATGCGCCACACGCTCTGGTCGTCGAGCTGAAGCGGGCTGTGGACAATGCGATAGCCCGCGGCCTCGATGGACTTGGTGAAGCCGATGTAGGTGGGGCTGTGGACCAACACCGCATCGCCCGGCTGGGCATACGCGCGCAGCGTCGACACGACACCGCCCAGCACGCCGTTTTCGTAACCGATATGCTCAGGCGCCAGGCCCTCGACGCCATTACGGCGGCTCTGCCATTCGATGATGCGGTCGAAGTACTCGGAACGCGGATTGAAGTAACCAAACATGGGGTGCTGGGCGCGCTGAATGATGTGCTCCTGGACCGTGGGCACCGTGGCGAAGTTCATGTCCGCCACCCACATGGGAATGCGGTCGAAGCCCTTGTCGGGTGCGTTCGGAGCCATACCGGGGATCTCGCCCCAAGAGTCAACGGCGATGGAGTCCATGCCGTGGCGGTCGATGATTGAAGTGAAGTCGTATTTCATGCTGAGCCCCCGTGCAGAGCGGAATGATTCGGTAGGCGTTATTGTCCACCAGCGTAGGCGATTTTGGGATGGGGTTTGGCGCTTAATTTGACGGGTGCTGACGAATGGCTGGCTAGTCTCGCGCGTCGTTGATGGCGGTTACCGTCAACCTGGCCCCGTCGACCGTAAACGATATGTCGAGTCCGGCGTAAGCCAAGTGGTAAACGCGGTTTGGCTCGTGCTTGCTGCCCGCGCGGCGCGGATCTTGGCGAAGAACCTCGACCAGGCCGGGGAGCTTTGCGGGCGGGACCATGTCTTGAAGCGCTTGCGGGAACTCAACATCGAGCTCTTGCCACGGAGCACCCTCAATCCAGCCGCCGGTCGCATCCGGGTGGCAGTCCGCAAACGGGATGTAGGGCTTAATGTCGTAGATGGGCGTGCCGTCACGCAGGTCGGCCCCCAACACATGGATGATGGGGCCGTCGTCGGTGCGCTCAACGCGGCTGAGCTTGACGCAGGTAAGACCGATGGGATTGGGGCGAAACGGGCTGCGTGTGGCATACACGCCCACGCGCTCGGCTCCGCCCAGACGCGGCGGGCGCACAGTCTTCGACCACTTGACGTTGGTGCCGGACCTGTCCTGCATCTTGGCATCGGCAGCTATATCCTTAGCCGTGCCGCCGGGCGTTCCGTTTTCGAAGCGCCACAGCAGCCATAGGTGAGAGAAGGAGTCCAGACCCTCAACTGCTGCGTTGGAGGCAAATTCCGGCTCAAAGACGATGCGTCCCTGCAGGTGGGGCGCCAAAAAGCTGTTACGCGGAATGCCGAACTTCTGCGGCAGGTCGGTATGTATGTGTGCGATAGGTTCCATGCCGGTCATTGTACGGCATGGAGGTGTGGGGTGCAGCGCGCAATTCTTCGCCGCGGTCTCCCGTCGTGCAACCAACGGTTGCTTGGAAGGAAGCTGGCCGCCGCGTATGCTTAAGCCATCAACCAGCAGAAAGGAGTCGCTATGGCCTTTGCAGAAAAGCTCATTGCCATTCGCCGCGCCCATCACCTTACCCAAGAGCAGCTCGCCGCCAAGCTCTTCGTCACACGCCAAGCCGTCAGCCGTTGGGAACGCGGCGAAGTCACCCCGGGCATCGACATGATGAAGCTCATTGCCGCCGTAACCGGAGAACCGCTGTCCCACCTGCTCGAAATGCCCGAGCACTATTGCCAGAGCTGCGGCATGATACTCACACCCGACGACTGCGGCACCGATGCTGTGGGCGCCACGACCGACCATTACTGCAAGTGGTGCTACGACCACGGCAAGTACACCTACGACACCACCATGGAGGCGATGATCGAGGATTGTGCCCCGCGGCTGGCGCAAAACACCGGCATGTCGCTCGACGAAGCCGTCTCGCTCATGGGCGCCGTCCTGCCGCAACTGGAGCGCTGGCGCTCCGTGCAGGAAAACGAGGAGCGCTACGGCGCCGAGGCGCGGGCGCGCTATGGCGACGAGGCGATCGACGCAGCAAACGAAGCACTGCTGGACATGGACCCCGAGACATGGAACGACATGAAGGAACTTGAACGCGCTATTCTGGGCCAGCTTTCGATTGCCATGGGCGACGGCGATGCGGATGGAAGCGAGGCCCGCAAACTTGTCGCGATGCACCGTCGATGGATTGGCCTTAACTGGGGGCACAAGCCCCAAGACGAAGCATACCTGGGCCTCGCCCACGGCTATCTTGCTGACCAGCGCTTTATCGACTACTACGACAAGCCCTGCGGCACCGGAGCCACGGCGTTTCTGGTACAGGCCATCGAGTCATCGTCAGCTCATGCATAGACCGCGGCGGCTTTGGGTATTTCAATCAAAACCTCAACCGATTGGAGACCTATGGCTACTAATCATGAGCTCACGCTGTACGTTATGACCGGCTGCCCGTATTGCATGAAGGTCAGGCGTTTCCTTGCCGATAACGGTGTGACCATCCCTGAGCGCAACATCTCGACCGACCCCGATGCCGAGCAGACGCTCATCGCCGTCGGCGGAAAACGCCAGGTTCCCTGTCTGTTCATCGACGGCAAACCACTCTACGAATCGAGCGACATCATCGCATGGGTACAGGAGAACCTGCTCTAGCGTGCGAGTACTCATTGGGGACGTTCTTAAATGACTAGCCGTTAAAGAACGTCCCCAATGACTAGCTAGCCGTAGGTACTCATTGGGGACGCACTTAAATGAGTGGGTAGGGATTCGGTTTCTCAAATTTATAGAACATATGTTTGCTCTCTGTGTTATACTCATCCCAAGGCATGAGACTGGTCGAGAGCTCCTGCGGAGGTCCCCAATGACACGCTGGAGCGAGCTCGGTAAGTAAGATCGGTGGTTACCGCACTCGCCCATCTCAGACAGGCTGCGCTCCTGTTCGCCGTCGCCATCAAAGAACGGCACTCACAATCAGACTGTTTCTTTTCCGTGAGTCACACAGGAGCGCATCGCTATGGCAAAAAAGATACCAACCCTTTCACCCGACATTATTTCAAACACCTGCTCGGATATCAGTAGGATTGTCGAGGCCAAACACATCGGCCAGAAAGGCACCGACCATGAGGCCTCTTCGGAAGGGGCTCTGCTCATCGGGCGCCGTCTCGAGCAAGAGATTGCCGGATACCCCATTTCCAATCTAAATGGCCTACTCTCGCCCATCGCTTGCCACCTCAAGCAGCACTTTAGCCCAAGCCTGGGCCCGACCTATCTCAAGCGTTGCATAAAGCTCGCACGAACTGTTCCGGAAGACATGAGTTTTCGACCGGAGCTTGATCTAGAACACTATCAGTCGCTCGCTCGCATCGCCGACAAAGATCTGCGCTTGGATCTGATGAACGTTGCCGCTGATAACCGTTGGAGCGCATCGCGCATCGATCGTCATGCCCGCTATCGAAGTCCGCAGGACGTTTTGGATGCTTGGGAGCGCCGTGCGCTTGAATCAAATCAAGAAGTACGGCGCTTCGCCCGCGCCTACACAGATGCCTGTGGAATCATTTCACTCGATGAACTTATTGAGCTCTACAACTCCTGTGCCCCCAATCCAGTCTCGAGATTTGAGATAAATGAAACTATTTGGCAAATCAGGAACGAATCGGGGCAAATCGACAATCCCTGCGTCATATCCAGAGATGGAAAACTCTATCTCATAGCGCCTGAGCTCGATGACGCTGTCGATGAAGCCCCTTATTACTACGATGACTACGGATACTCCTATCGAAAATATGAACGACGCAGCGAATACACCGGTGAGATGCGCGCGCTGCGCGAACGGCGCGTTGGCATCAGAGTGGCAGCCATCTTCGCCGGTCACGAACGTCTCCCAATCAAAAGGCTCAGTTATGACGAAGTCATCTGCGGGCATATAAAGTGCAGTCGATCTGTCGAACGACTCAAGCAGTACGTCCTGAGAGACCCTGAGATTAAGGCATCCGATCTCCATGCAAGAGAAGATGAGTTCGATTTCATCATGACAAAGCTTTTGCGTTCCGTTGGACTCAACGGTATGCCGACAGCACAGCAAATTGCCGAAGACGCAGCTTTCTTATTGATTGTCGTACGGCCCGAGTTTTACGAACGCAAGAAAACAGCCGAAGTCTCCAAGCTCCTCTCGATAATCTATGAAAACGCTCCCCTCTGGGAGTTCAACGGACGTTCACATACCGAACTAAAAAGCGAAGGAGTAGTGGAGCCTCCGATGTCGGCTTTACATCGAAAAGTCCAATCAAAACAAGTCGCTTAAGCCTATTAACTGCTTGCATTTTTGTTTACAAAACTGTATACAAAAAGAGAGGCCCTTATGGAGCTCATCGCAATCCACCCCCACGCCCTCAAACACGGGCTGACGGAGACGGATATCACCTGCGCCTGGAACTCCGCTTTTGCATGGTTCAGGCGTGATCTTGAAAACGGAGGTATCGATTACGTTCTCGTTGGACTTGATGGAAGAAGCCGTCTCATGGAGCTCATCGCTCGATATTGCTCCAATCGAGATGGCTATATCATTTACCACGCCCTTGTCCCTCCTACGCGCAAGGTGCTCAGGGAAATCGGGATCAATCGATAGGAGGCGCTATGGACGCTAAGCAACTCGAAAAGATGATCGGATTTGCCCCCGGAGAGTTGGAGAAAGCCGCGGAGGCATACGAAAAAGATGAGTGGCCGAAGGGTCGCACCATCAAGCTGGGAAGGCCGTCGATCTCTGATGAGCCAAGCGTTGTTTTATCGGCACGTGTGGGTGAATCGGTTCTTGAAGCGTTTGACGAGAAGGCAAAGCGCCATGGGCAAACACGCACAGAGCGACTCAGAGAACTCATTACCCTTGACGCAATGATTGCCTAGTCCCCCACCGAATCCAAACATGTACGCCAGCATCCAAAGTCGACATTTTTCGACATCTTTGGATGCTGACGTACAGCTTTTGCAACATAGTCATTGGGGACGTTCTTAAATGGTTAGCCGTTAAAGAACGTCCCCAATGACTAGCTAGCCGTGGAAGCGGGCTATGGGCGCAAGTGGCTGCTCGCGAAAGACGCGATCGACGGCGGCGCGGTATTCGTCGACCTTTTTAGTCTTGCGTACGAGCTTGTGAACGGTAGCAGGATCGGCGAAAGCGCACTTGGCGTAGAACCACCACTCCTTCATACGAAAGACCGCGTTGCCGCCAATCTCTTCTGCATAGACCGCAAACAGAGTGTCGTGGAAACGCTGCAGTTCGGCTGCCGTGGCAGCAGGACCGCCCTTAACCATGCGAGCCAGAGCGGGGTTCGCGAGCAGGCCACGCCCCAACATCACATGGCGCGTGCCGGGATAGGCCTCCACCAGCGCGTCCATATCCTCAAGATCAAAAATATCGCCGTTATAGGCAACCGGGAACGGCGCACGCTCCAGCGTCTCGCCATAAAACTCCTTGCGCGGCGAGCCCGTATAACGGTCCTTCTGTACGCGCGGGTGCACAATCAGCTCTGCCAACGGCATGCGGCAATACAGATCGAGCACACGTTCATACTCGTCATCGCGTTCCAACCCCAGCCTGGTCTTTACCGATACCGGCAACGGCGACCGCTCGCACACATCGCTTAAGAACGCCTCGAGCTCGTCGAGATTGCGCAAGAAACCCGAGCCCTTGCCCTTGGCGACAACCGTTCCCGAGGGGCAGCCAAGGTTGAGATTGACCTCGCGGTAGCCCATGTCGGCGAGCACCTGTGCCGCCCACACAAACTCGTCCGCGTTCTTGGACATGAGCTGGGGCACTACGTTGAGCCCCTGGTTGTTGGCAGGATCGATCTCCTTAAACGCCTTGCCGCCAAAGCGGTTTCCCACCCGCGGCGGCGGCAAAAACGGCGTGTAATAGCAATCGAGTGCACCGAAGCACTCCGCATGCACGCGACGGAACACATGCCCGGTAATCCCCTCCATAGGGGCCAACGATAGAATCATCTACTCTTCTCTCATATCAACGAACGTGGCAAAGGGACTGCCCCTTTGTCACATTATTCGGAGCGCAGGGCCTCCACGGGATCCTTCCTGGACGCGCTACGGGCCGGCAGCAGGCCAGCGACAACCGTCAGCAGCACCGAAATTGCAATGAGCACCAGCGCATCCTGCACGGGCAGGCTCATCAGATTGGGTACCTGTTTGGCAGTAAGCGCCCAGGTATTAACCGGGAAGCTCACGGCCACCACGACGACAATGGCAAAGACGCCGGCAATGAGGCCCTCGATAAAGGTCTCGGCGTTGAACACGTTTGCCACGTTACGCTTCGACGCGCCAATCGCGCGCAGGATGCCAATCTCCTTTTTGCGCTCCAGCACGCTGATGTACGTGATGATGCCGATCATGATGGAGCTCACCACCAGGCTGATACTCACGAATGCGATGAGCACCAAGCTGATGGTATTCACGATATCAGTCACCGAGCCCATGATGATGCCCATGTAGTCGGTGTACGAGATTGCCTGCTCGTCGTGGCCGGCGGCTTTGACCTGCTTGTTGTACGCATCGATATGGTCGAGTACGCGCTCCTTGGCCTCAAAGTCACGCGGGAAAATCTTGACCGAGATGGGGTCCGCCTCGTCCGCATAACCCAGTGTGGTCAGGTTGTTGTCATAGGTAAGCTGCGATGCCTTGGCATAACTCATCATGAGCGAACTCAGATCCTCGGCGTCCATGTTGAAATGGATGGCACGAGCAAAGGCGCTCGCATCCACGTGCATGGCGCTCGCCAAGTTGGCAAAACTCGAAGACATCTGCGTCGCCATCTGGTCCATAAGCCCCGCTGCGCCCGCCTTGAGCTGGGACGATACCGTCGACGCTATCTGCTCGCTAATTGTCTTCATCATCTGATCCATAGCCCGCTGCAGATACGGAGCCAGCTGCTTTTGCACATAGTCGGTCATCACCTGCTGCAGGCGCTCGGCCAGGGCATCGCCGCCGAGCGCTTTTAGCTGGGCAAGGATTTGCTGGGCCGTGGCATCATTCTCAAGATACGTCGAGAATGCGGCGGCGAGCTTTGACGCGTCCTTAAGATTATCGGGCGACAGCGCCTTAAACTGATCAGACTGCAAAAAGCCCTCAAACAGCTGGTTGGCTAGTGTTCCCACCTGCTGCATTTGCTCGGGCGTGAGTTCCAGACCGTCAAAGATACCCGAGAAATCTGGGGTTGGCGCTTTTGCCATGATGTCGCTGAAGTCGATGTCCTTGCCAACGCCCGAAAGGTCAATGTCCAGCCCGGACAAGTCAAGACCCGACAGGTCCATACCGCCGGCAACACCCGAGAGCGCGGAGGTATCGAACGAGAACGCGCTCTTGAGCGCCGCCTCGTCCACACTGAACATGCTGCCCAGATCAACGCCTTGCTTGGCCTCGCCTTGCAGTTCGTCGAAGGTTTTGCCCGTAAAGACATCCGTCTCGGGGTGGGCAAGCTGCTCCTGCACAATCTGCGAATTTGCGGCGCGCTCCATAAGCTGGCGAGTCAGCGCATGCGTGTAGGCAATGCCCGGGGACAACGCGCTCGCGTTGGCGGTCTCGTTGGGTCGCACCACGCCCACAATGTGCACGTCGATACCGTCGGCAACCTTGGCGGCCATAAAGTCGGTGTCGCCAGACATATCGGTCCATATGCCGGTCTCTTCGTTTTTGCGATACGCATCGGCCGGCGACAGCACCTTAAACGTCGTGGACAGCGCATCGTCGTAGGTAAATTCGGTGCCGGTCTCGGGCGTTTCGACCCCACCGTCAGCCGTCATAGCGCTGTTTACCAGATCGTTAAGCTCATCGATATCCAGCGCGCCGATGCTGTAGAGCGTGTAGTCGCCCACCGTGCCACGACTCGAGAGCACCATCACGGCTTCGTTGGCAGACGTGGGCCAATGACCGGCGACGACATCGTACTGGCTGTCGAGCAGGCTCTGGTCGTCAATCATCTCGTTAAAGACCGAGGTTCCCATGGATTCCATGCTCACCGTTGCCGCCGAGCTCGCGCCTCCGCTCATTGCCTCGGTCATAGCGTTGGGAACAAGCCGAACGGGCTTCTCGTCACCCTTACCCGCACGATAGACAACCGGCGTCACGCCGTAGCCGTACTGGATAGCGTTGACCTCTTTGTCGATACCGTCGCCACCGGCATCGAGCCATGCCTTAAAGCTCGTCATGTCGTTGGACTTAACGCTCGCAAACATATCCTTTACAGCCGTGACCACGGGAATCTTATCGGTTCCCTGAGCCTTGCCGCCGGCACTGTCGTCGGACGAATCCACGTTTTCAGACGAGCCATCATCCACAGCCCCCTGTCCGCCCATCATGGACGACAGGTCGTAATCCTGCTTGGAAATGGTGAGCGGGTAGCTCGAGAGCGTATCCTCCTCGACCTTTTTGATGTAGCCGTTTACGCCGTTGGAGAGCGCCAGGATCGCCGCGATACCGATAATGCCAATCGAGCCCGCAAAGGCAGTCATGGCCGTGCGGCCCTTCTTGGTCATGAGGTTTCGGGCAGAAAGCCCCAGCGCCGTCACAAAGCTCATCGAGGTTTTGCGCGTAGGCTTGGCCTCGCGGCGCGTGGCGTCGGCGACGTCGAAAGGATCGGAATCGTCGGTGATTTTGCCGTCCGCCAGGTTAACGATGCGCGTGGCGTACTGGTACGCCAGCTCGGGATTGTGCGTGACCATGATGACCAGGCGGTCGCGCGCAACGTCCTTAAGCAAATCCATGACCTGTACGGATGTCGTCGAATCCAAAGCGCCGGTCGGCTCGTCGGCCAGCACAATCTCGGGATCATTGATCAGGGCGCGGGCAATGGCCACGCGTTGCATCTGTCCACCCGAAAGCTGACTCGGGCGCTTGTTCACGTGCTCGCCCAGGCCAACTGCCTCGAGCGCCTCGCGCGCACGCTGGCGGCGCTCGGCATGCCCCACGCCCGTGAGCGTGAGCGCCAGCTCCACGTTTTCCAAAATAGTCTGATGTGGAATGAGGTTATAGCTCTGGAACACAAAACCGATGCGGTTGTTGCGGTAGGCATCCCAGTCGCGGTCGCGGAAGTCCTTAGTCGAAATACCGTCGATCAGCAGATCGCCGGAATCGAAATGGTCCAGACCGCCAATGACGTTGAGCATCGTAGTTTTGCCCGAGCCCGAAGGGCCCAGGATGGCCACGAACTCGTTATCGCGAAAAGCTAGGCTCACGTTGTCGAGCGCCACCTGCGTAAACGACTGCGTGACATACCTCTTGCAAATATCTTTGAGCTCCAGCATGGACGGCAACCTCTCCCGCGCGGGCGCACTCGCCCGCTCTCCCCCGCCGTTCGTATTCGACGCGTCTGTCCTACTCTATTCCCATTTTCTGCCGACACCAGTAAGGAATGTAACGAACCGCGCCAAAAAACGAACGGGACACGGCAAAGGGACGGTCCCTCTGCTTTGGATGCCGAACACAAAAAGGGCATCGACGTAAGTCGATGCCCCAAATAGGACATGCGGTATGCCCTGTCGACCATGCCTAAAACGAACTTAGCTTATTCGTCCCAGGAAAGGTTCTTTCCGGTCTTCTTGGCCAGCAGCAAGAACAGACCGATGATGACGTTGCATGCGATGCAGAAGATGAAGACACCCTGGAAAGAGCCGGCAAGCTCATAGACCTTCATCATAACGGGCATGCCGAAGGCGCCGACGATATAGCCCACGGAGCAAATCAGCGCGAAGATGCGACCGAAATCACGAGAGCCAAAGACATCCATGACCAAAACGGTCAGAGCGGTGCCGGCGATGACATACATGACGTCGTTTACGCCTGCGGCGAGAATGCTGAGCGTCGAGTTGCCGCTACTCATCATGAGCATGACAAAGGAGAGGATGGAGACGGCAAGCCAACCCAGAATGGCCTTCGTGCTGCCGAACTTATCGCAAGTGGTACCGACTATCGGGTTAAGGAACAGGTCGAAGAGCGATGCGGCGGAAACCATGAAGCCGCCCACCATGGGGCTAAAACCAACCTCGGAAGCATACGTGGGGAAGAGCTGGTTCATGCAGCAGGTGAGCTGAACGAGGCAAAGAAAGCCGATGCAGAAGAAGAAAGCAGGCGACTTGATAGCGCGCGCATAGCTAACGCCGCGGGCACTTTCCTCGGTCGTCTCCTCGGTCTCAGCGGTCGTCTCGCCTTCGACATAACCGTAGGGCAGCATGCCCTTGTCCTGAGGCTTGTAGCGAATGATCAGGATGGAGGCGGGAAGAATTAGCACGGCGGAGACGCCAGCGAGTACCAGATAACCAGTCCTCCAACCGGCGGCCTCAATAACAGAGGTGATGACAGGACTCATGATGAGCATGTAAATCGAATTTACAGCCCAAGCGAGGCCAATTGCCAGGCCACCGGATTTTTTGAACCACTGGTCGATAACATCGGACATGGCAACGCCGGTGGTGAAGGCGAAGCAAACGCCAATCAGGGCGCCAGCGGCGATGAACATCCAGACTTCGGTGTAGAAGGCCATGCCTGCACCGGCGGCGAGCAGGATAAGCTCGACGGCGGGGAGCCAAACCTTGCCAACGACCTTGGGGATGAGTTTTCCAACAAACGGAAGCGCCGCCGCAAGACCAATGAGCGTCGCGGTGAAGTAATACGAGAAGGTGGAGTAGTCAAACCCGAACTCCTCGCACACGGGCGCGACGAAGGAGCCGGCGATTACGCTATAGGATCCGGTCGTGCCAGCAGACATGAGGCCGAGCGCGATTACGAGAACCCATGCGTAGACCTTACTGCTCTTTAACTTTGCATTTTCCATTGACACAGCTCCTAGAGACCCAAAAGGGCGCACATAACGGCCTTGATGGTGTGCTGGCGATTCTCCGCCTCGCGGAAGATGACCGAGGCGTTGGCCTCAAAGCACTCATCGGCAATCTCAAAGCCCTCGGTGATGATCTCGCGGTGCAGGTCGTTCTTGCACTGGTCGAGGAGCATCTTGCCAACACGGTGATTTGCGTTGTGAACAGAGGGGAGCTCGTGCATGCAGAAGATGTCGGGGTTATTGGTACGCTTGCACAGCTCGCTGGTGACGCGATAGGGATACAGGGACTCGGCGTCGCCCAGCCAAGAGTTGTAGTCGTCGGGATCAAGGACCTCATCGCCGCACTCGGGGTTAACGTAGCGCCACTCCTCGGTAACGATGACGTCAACGCCATCCAGGGCATCAAGGTCAGAGGTGATGGTGAAGGTCCTGTTGGGAGCGTACTTGGCGTAGCAGGCCTCGACCTCCTCGATCATTTCCTTGCACATCTGGTGGCGGAGGTCATCGGGGCCGATGGCGAGGAAGTCCATGTCGAGCATGGCGCACAGACGGCCATACCACACCGGAGCGCCAGCGCAGTTGCCAACGAAAGCCATCTTCTTGCCGCGGCTCGTGCGCAGGCCGCCCCACTGCTCCTCCATCGTGAGGGCGTCAGCGAGCATCTGGGTCGGGTGGTCACCGAGCGTAAGGGCGTTGATGACCGGAATGTCAACCAGCTCGGCGATGTCATAGAGGAACTGCTCGTCCTTCTGGGCGCGATAGACGATGAGGTCGTACATGCCGTTGAAGACGCGCATGGCGTCCTCGATGGTCTCGCAGTCGCCCATGTGGGAGTTGGTCAGATAGGTGAAGCCCATGCCCAGGTCGTTGCAAGAGGTCTCGAACGCGCAACGAGTACGGGTCGAGCCCCACTCAAAGTTGGCGAGAACGTTCTTGCCGGGGAAGTAACGCTGGTCGACGCCGGACTTCTTCTGGGCCTTAAGATTCCAGGCAAGATCGATGAGGTAGCGGAAATCCTCGGAGGAGAGATCATGGATGTTGAGGTAGTCGCGACCGCGAAGGCTGTTGTTCATACCTATTTCCTTTCTATCTACTGATAAATAAACGGTGGATGTGCCCCCGAGAGAAGCACGGACAACTCTCGGGGGACGGTATATGTGGTGCCTGAGCCAGATAGCGCGGCTCAAGAGCTCGCTAGCAGCTGGCTGCCACGTCCTTGGTCCAGCAGTGCACGCCGCCGCCGGACAGGTTAAGCGCGAGAGAGTCGATCATGATGACTTTGCGATCAGGGAAGCAGCTCTCAAGAACTGCCTTGGCCTGCTCGTCCTTCTCTTTCACGATTTCGTTCATGCCCTCGTGGTAGTAACGCTGGCCAAGAACGACGCCATTACAGATCAAGAAGTTGCAGTAGCTCGCTGCGGCATAGAAGTGGACGGGCCCTTCGGGCCAAGGAGTGCCATCCATGAACTTGCCGCCCATTTCATCGATGAAGCCCTTGTACAGCTCGTAATCCTCGTCGCCGGGGGCGATGACGACTTCGATCGGCTCGGCGGTGGGCATACGGACAATCTCAAAGGGCTTGCCCTCCCAGTCCGTCTCTTTGCTCAGAATCTCGTAGGCTGCCTCAATGCGGCGGCGAGACTCCGCGCCAGCCTTGCTCGAAGCGGCCTCTTCATCGGACACCTCGGCAAGAAGAATCTTGTTCGGGGTGATAAAGCGGCACATCTCATCGATGTGGGCCGCAAAACTCATGCCGAAGACAGGAGTTCCGTCTTCCTTCTCGTCGAGAATGCCCAGTCGATAATCATCGTCCTCTAGCATGGGTTGCGGAAGCCAGATGACCTTGTTGAGGCTGTAGATGCGCTTGTACTCGGCCTCTACTTCCTCTTTCGTGAACTCGGGATTGCGCTTGCGGCATTCCGTGTCCTCGATGGTGATCAGGGTGCCGTGACCGTCAAACTCGCGGTCGCCGCCCTCGGATACCATTTCAGAATTCACGATATCAAAGCAACCGAGCGCAACTGCCATGTGAACGGCTGCCTTGCGCGCAGACTGGCACTCCGGGGAGTCCTTGTCCCACACGCCGTAGTAGGTCCAAGCGGGGTTGACCATACAGGAATGGCCCTTACCGTCGACCATAATGCTAGGGCCGTTGTCGCGGACATAGAAGTTGGAATCTTCGAACTGTGTGATCTCGATACGATCGAGGTCGACTCCCTCCTCCTTCAGACGCGAGCAGGCCTCCTCGTAGGAGCCCGGGGTGCCGCAGTTGAGGTTGACCGTAACGTCGCCATACTCGAGCAGAGCCTTGATTACATCAACGCAGGGCTGGCGGTTATCGAAGCCTTCAGCGCGAATGTAATCGGGAAGCCATGTCACATAGACGTTGGAGCGCTTCTCAAACTCGCCCGGCATACGATAGTTCTCGTACATGGTTGGTCCTTCCGTCGGGTTTCCCGCGATGCTGTCCGGCCGCGACAATTAGCGGGGTTTCACCAGTTATAGTACTACTATACCTACCGTTCGGTAGATTATTTTGAATTAATGCCGCTCGCCTACCAATACATACCGTTCGCCGTTTATAGTGGTCATGTTTGAGCCCGAATTGATGTCCCATTGCCATGCTTAATAATGTTGGTAGTGCGGAAGTGATTTGCAATGGAGAAATGCTACGTGAGTACAAAGAAAAAAATACTGGATGCGATGTACGATCTTGTGGCGGAGGTCGGCTACGACAAGGCCTCGATTGGAAAAATCTGCGATCGTGTCGGCATCTCCAAACCGTCTGTGTACTACTACTTTCCCTCCAAGGAAGAAATCTTCACTACACTCTTGGATAGCATGTTCCCGTCCATTGATTATCAGCGCGACTATTCGCTGATTGTCGATCGGGACGGCTTTAAAGCGGCGCTTATTGAGCTCGGCAATACGGTTATAGGCGGCTATCGAAGCGATGAAAAGCGACGTCGCGTGTTGGCAGAGGTCAGTATTCAGGCAAACCGAATTCCTGCGGTCCAGGAGCGTCAGGCAACGGCAACCAATCGAACTATGGGGGCGCTAAAGGATATCCTGTCGCATGGCGTTGAGATTGGTGCACTTCCGGACGGCACCGATGTCATGCTGTACGTGCAAATCCTGTATACCGTTCTTGAGGGAACAAGCAATACGGTCGCGCAGGACGAGGATATTGACGAAAAGGCGGTTTGGGCCGGAGTAGTTGAACTCATGTTCAAATAGGCTAGTCAAGCGGAAGTGCACGCTGGTGCTCGGGTAGTCTGTTGGTGATCATTGAAACGAAAAACGGGGCTGATTCCAAGCTAGTTTGGAATCAGCCCCGTTGCATAGAGTTCTGCGGAGGTGAAAATCGGCCCGGCTTATTTCATGGCAGCTTTATTAAGAAGGCCAGAAATGATGGCAAATGCAGCAATCATAAGGTTGCAGACAATGCAGAAGATAAATACTCCCCGGAAAGATCCCACCATGCCGTAGACCTTCATCATGACCGGCATGCCAAACGCACCAACGATATATCCTGCGGAGCAGACAATCGAGTAAATCCTTCCGAAGTCTTTCGATCCGAAAAGCGAAAGAAGGAGCATTGGCATTGCGGTTCCAACAATGGCAAACATGACGTCGTTCACGCCGGCGGCGATGATGGAGACGGTCTCGCTGTTTCCACCGATGATGAGAAGCAAGAAAGAGGAAGTACTAACTGCCGTCCACGCAACCGTTGCTTTAATGGCTCCGAGCTTATCGCATGTTTTTCCAACAAAGGGATTTAAGAAGATATCGGAGAGGGAGGCTGCGGAGACCATCAGGCTTCCCACGATGGGGTTGAATCCAACCTCGCTTGCGTAAGTTGGGAACAGCTGATTCATGCAGCAGGTGAGTTGTGCCACGCAAAGCAGCAAGACGCAGAGGATAAAGGACGGCGTCTTAGCAGCATCCCGGAGCGCCATGCCGGTGAGAACATCATCCTGATTTTCGGGGCTGCTGTCCTCGGAGGTTTCGATGGCAGCTTCTCCGTACGGAAGCATATTGCGATCAGAAGGTTTAAATCGAATGATAAAGGCGCTTGCAGGCAGAATCATGGCTGCGGAAACGGCTGTGAGTACGATGAATCCCACGCGCCAGCCTTGTTGCTCGATGACAAGCGTGACAACGGGACTGAGCAGAAGCGTGCAAAGGGAGTTAACGCCCCATGCAAGGCCGATGGCCAGACCGGATGATTTGCTAAACCATTGGTCGATGACGTCGGACATGCAAACACCAGTTGTAAACGAAAAACAGATGCCGATGACTGCGGCGGAAGCGATGAACATCCAGACTTCGGTGTAGAACGCCATCGCGGCACCAGCGGCAATGAGGACGAGCTCAATGCCTATGTGCCACGGTTTGCCAATTACTTTTGGTATGAAGCGGCTTAGGAGTGGGAGGCCAAGAGCGAGACCAAGAAGAATAGCAGTGAAATAGAAAGAGAAAGGGGTGTAGTCGAAGCCGAGATCTTCGCATACCGGAGCAACGAATGAGCCGGCAACAATGCTGTATGTGCCGGTTGTTCCGGCGGACATCAAACCAAGCGCGATAACGACGATCCAAGCAAATGCGCCGCTCTCGTGGGGGCGCTCCTTTTCGGTTGATGCTATCTGAGCCATAGCTACTCCGTTTCCATCAGCAGTGCAACCTATATGCCTACCGATAGGTATATAAACCAAAGGACGCCTCGTCAAGCATTAAGCGGGGGAAGGTCACTTAATTCGCCAAACGGTAGCCCGAACTATGATTCATGTTGGTGGGTATTGGTTGAATTGAATCAACATTTCCGACAACGGTTTCTTATTGCCGGGGCAATCCCCGGTTGCGGCACTGTGGAGAAGGCACCCGATGCCGGCAGGCCCGTCCACCCGCTCTCCCCCGCCGTTCGTATTCGACGCGTTTGTCCTACTCTATTCCGTTTTTTAATCCACACCAGTGAGAAACGTCACGAACCGCGCCAAAACGAACGGGACGGCACGCCACGCAGCGCACCGTCCCGCACACAACATCGACAATGTGACAAAGGGACTGTCCCTTTGTCACATTACGTGTACTCAGCCTTTACTGTTCGCTCTTTGCAATCGCCTGGTCGATAAGTTTGTCGAGTGCTGCGCGCTGCTCGGCGGAACTGATGGCACCCACGATGGGCTCCCCTACGATGTTGCCGTTCTGGTCGATAACGTAGGTTGTCGGGAACGAGAACAGATTTGACGTAAACTTGCCGGCCTCGCTATCCGACTTGAACCAGATGTTCTTATACGTCACGCCCTTCTTGCTCAGCACGTCCTTGGCATCTGCAATCTCGCCCTTGTTGCCATCGAGCGTAAAGGAATTGACGCCCACGACCTGGCCGCCCTTCTCGGCAAGCTCCTTATTCAGGTTCTCAAGATCGCCCAGCTCGCCCACGCACGGCTTGCAAGTGGTGAACCAGAAGTTCATGACGGTGACCTTGTTCTTAGAGAACAGCTCGTCGCTGCTCACGTCGTTGCCGTCCAGATCCTTGCCCGTAAAGCTGGGGAACTTCGTCTCCTTGCTCGAAACATCGGCGCCAGCCGTCATGCCAGCGGTCGAAGCGTCAACGCTCTCGCCTGCGCTCGGCGTGCTTCCACAGCCGGGAAACTTCTTTTCCAGGCTCTCGAGCTTGTCCTCGATCTCCTTGATCTGCTGTGCACCGGCCTTGAGTGTCTTGAGCTCATCCGCTGTAAACTCATCCTTGGCGCCGTCGATGGTCTTGAGCAGGAAATCGCCGTAATTGCTACCGTCCTCAATCATTGTCGACTCTTTATTTGCCGCTTTGAATACCTTTTCCCACAGCGAGTTATCGCTCGAAAGGATATCGTTCTCCTTCTGCATGAGCTTCGCATAGAGCTCGGCGGCCTCGTCGGCATTGGCCGGCTCTTGCGCAGTGAGCTCCGCAATCTCTGGATCGGAACCGGTAGATTCGCCGGCGTTGCTGCCGGGTGCCGAACATGCCGCGAGGCACAAGGCCAGCACCGGCACCATAAACAGGGCCGCAATCTTAGAAAGCTTCATGGTCATTCCTCCGTTTTTGTCGAAGCTTGTTTTACTTTTTATCGGCGGTCGGGGTGAGCTTTTCTGCCGACACATCCAGGCCGCAGCGATAGCTGATGGCATCGACGGGACAGGCCCCGATGCATTTTCCGCACCGGATACATTCGGCATGATTGGGTGCGCGGGTCACATCGACGTCCATCTGACAAACCTTTGAACACTTGCCGCACGAGATGCATTTGCATGCGTCGACCCGAATCCCCAGTAGGGACACCTTGTTCATGAGCGCATAGAATGCGCCGAGCGGGCAAATCCATTTGCAGAAGGGGCGATAGAACAAAACGCTCAGTACCACCACAACAATGAGAACGATAAGTTTCCAGGTAAAGAGCTGTCCCAGCGCAGATCGAATGCCAGCATTGGCAATGGCCAGCGGAATGGCACCCTCGAGCACACCCTGTGGACAGATGTACTTGCAAAAGAACGGATCGCCCATCCCCAGATCATTGACCACCAGCACAGGCAGCAATACCACGGCAAACAGCAGCACAACGTATTTGACATACGTAAGCGCCTTGAGCCTTTTCGTCGAAAGCTTTTTGCTGGGAATCTTGTGAAGCAGCTCCTGCAGCCAGCCAAACGGGCACAAAAACCCGCATACAAATCGTCCCAGCAGCACGCCGAGCAAAATGAGCGTACCGGTAACGTAGTAGGAGAAGCTGAACCTAGATGAACCCACCACCGACTGGAACGATCCGATGGGGCACGCGCCCGTTGCCGCGGGGCACGAATAGCAGTTTAGCCCAGGTACACAGACTGTTTTTCCCGCGCCCTGATAGATGCCGCCCTTGGCAAAGTTGGGTAGGTGAATGTTGGTGATAAGCGTCGCCGCCGCTTGAATGAATCCGCGAAATCGAACCAAAACATGCGACACAGTGTTTTTTCTTTTAGCCAATTCCGATACACTCCAAGCACAGCCTAATCGCCTTGGCAAGCACGGCATCTGCCTCGCCACGCATAACGCCAAAGCACACCATGGCAATTCCGACGATCAACAAAGCGACCTGCATCATGGGTTTTACCGCTTTGAACAACCTGACCACTCCTTTCGTTACGCGACCCATTGGACCATATCGACTATAAAATCCGTGTTAAGCGCGATCTGAAATGTACAAGGAGACTGTTATGCGTATTTTGATCGTCGAGGACGAGCAGGCACTGTGTGACATAATCGTGCGCAGCTTGCGAAACCTGGCATACAGCGTCGACTGCTGTCACGATGGACAGGAGGCGCTCGACCTACTAGGCGTTGAAGTCTTTGACCTCGTGGTGCTCGACCTCAACCTTCCCCGTATCGACGGTATGACCGTACTCAAGGAACTTCGGAAAACCGATCGTGAGACCAAGGTGCTAATCCTGTCCGCACGTGGCGAGATATCCGATAAAGTCGCCGGACTCGATGCCGGTGCCAACGATTACCTTACCAAGCCGTTTCATCTGGATGAGCTTGCGGCGAGGATTCGCAGCCTCACGCTCAGGCGCTTTGCACAAAACGACATAGTATTAACCTGTGGAAAACTCAGCTTTGATACCAAAGCCCGCATCGCCTCCGCGGACAGTGAGGCCCTATCTCTTACACGCAAGGAAACGGGAATCCTAGAATACCTGATGCTTAATCAGGGGCGACCGATAAGCCAAGAGGAGCTTATCGAACACGTCTGGGATAGCACTGTGAACAGCTTTAGCAACGCAACTCGCGTTCACATCTCGTCGCTCCGAAAAAAGTTGCGCAGCGCTTTGGGATACGACCCGATTCGCAATCGGATTGGAGAGGGCTACGTTATGGAGGGTGGCGAATGAAAAGGCTTTCGCTGCAATGGCGCATAACAATCATGACAGCACTGCTAACGTGTGCGGCATGCGCTCTGACGAACTGCCTGGTTGGCTATACGGGCATGCACTACATGGACGCCATTGGCAGTGGCATCTCGGCTCTTAGCGCAGCCGACGAAGATACGCCCCAGGCGTTTGACCCAACGAACGTGGCCCCCGATGACGAGGTCACGGTCGTCGTAAACAACGCACAAGAGTCTTTTGGTGCGGCAGCCTGGTGTATCACAGCTGGAGTCACGCTGCTTGGTGGCGTGCTAGCTTACTTTGTGAGCGGTCGTGCGCTCAAACCGCTACGGGCTTTTGCCGCTCAGGTAGAGCGTGTACAGCCTGACAACCTAAGAGAAATCAGACTCAGCGAGGATGTGCCCGCCGAGCTACAACGATGCAGCGCCTCTTTCAACGACATGATCGCCCGCCTTGGCGAGGGGTTCTCTGCACAACAACAGTTTACTGGCAACGCCGCACACGAGCTGCGAACCCCACTTGCCCTTATGCAAGCGCAGATTGAACTGTTCGCCTCCGAGCACCCCACATCACAACCCGATACGAAAGAGCTGCTCGGCCTGCTACAAGAACAAACCGAGCGCATGTCGCGAATGACCAAGGTGCTGCTTGAGATGAGTGAGCTCCGCAGCGTTCCCTGCGAGGACGATATTGAGCTTGGCCCCCTGTCCGAAGAAGTCCTCGCTGATCTTGCGCCGCTTGCCGAAAATCAGGGCGTAACCCTCGATTGCGCCGGAGACGCTTTGACAATCGGAAACGACACGCTCCTCTATCGGCTGGTGTTTAACCTGGTCGAAAATGCCATCCGTTACAGTCGCCCCGGCTCGACTGTCAACGTCTCCATCTGCGACAACGACAGCCACGTGTTCCTGCGAGTCGAGGACCAGGGCCCGGGAATACCCAAGCAGTACCGTGAGAGCATCTTCCAGCCGTTCTTTCGCCTGGATAAATCCCGCAGCAGGGCATACGGCGGCGCAGGACTCGGGCTAGCGCTTGTTTGGGAGATTGCAGCGCTGCACGGCGGCACGGTTGAGGTCGAAGCAAGTTCCAAGAACGGGACCACCATGCTCGCGACCCTTCCAAAACGGACCGCAGAGCCAACCGAACAGTAAAACGAAAGGGGTCCCGCACACGTTTGCGCGGGACCCCTCCCTGTCAATGCAATTCGCCCAAAAGAGTAGAAGCTTACTCCCACTCCACGGTGCCGACGGGCTTGGGGGTCAGGTCGTAGCAGACACGGCAGATGCCGGGGACCTCGGCAGTGACGCGAGCGGTGATGCGCTTGAGCAGCGCCCAGTCGAGCTCCGGTACCTCGGCGGTCATGACATCGACGGTGTTGATGCAGCGGATGATGCAGGGCCAGTCGTAGGCGCGCTTGCCCTCACGCACGCCGGTGGCGCGGAAATCGGGCACGACGGCAAAGTACTGCCAAATGGTCAGACCGGCATCGTCGATCTCCTCGCGCACAATGGCGTCGGCCTCGCGCAGCGCCTCGAGACGGTCGCGGGTGATGGCACCCAGGCAGCGAACGCCCAAGCCGGGGCCGGGGAACGGCTGGCGCTCGACCATGTTCTCGGGCAGGCCGAGCTCGCGGCCGACAACGCGGACCTCGTCCTTGTACAGCAGCTTGACGGGCTCGCAAAGCTCAAACTGCAGATCCTCGGGCAGGCCGCCCACGTTATGGTGGGCCTTTACGCCATCCTGGGACTCCAGAATGTCGGGATAGATGGTGCCCTGGGCGAGGAAGCTGACCTCGTCGCCCACCTTGCGGGCCTCCTCCTCGAACACGCGGATGAACTCGGCGCCGATAATCTTGCGCTTGGTCTCGGGCTCTTCAACGTCCACGAGCTTGTCCAGGAAGCGGTCGGTGGCGTCAACGTAGACCAGGTTGGCATCCATCTGGTTCTTAAAGACGTCGACAACCTGCTCGCTCTCGCCCTTGCGCATGAGGCCGTGGTTCACATGCACGCAAATAAGTTGCTTACCGATGGCCTTGATGAGCAGCGCTGCAACAACCGAGCTGTCAACGCCGCCGGAAAGGGCCAGCAGGACCTTCTTGTCACCGACCTGCTCACGGATTGCGGTGACCTGCTCGTCGATGAACGCCTGGGCAAGTTCGGGAGTGGTGATACGCACCATGTCGTCGGGACGCCTGTTGGGATCCATGCAGAGCTCCTTTTCGGTTCGATGGAAATGCGTTGCATATATGCAAACGCACCGTCATATGACCTCATTATATGCAGAGCGAGGCCTGTTTCCCATCACTGCGGCAGAGCTTTTTGCAGGGGTGACAGTTTTTCTATATCCCAAGGTCAGCTAGGCTTCGATAACCACTTCGGGGGCGGCATCGGTAAACTTGCCGTTTATGCGCTCGGCGCACTCGTACGCAATACGCGCTAACATCCAGACCTTAAATGACGGGGTAAAATAGCTGCTATTGTAGCCAGCCGTTAGGAGATGGAAGATGGACTGCGACGGCAACCCACGCGTTCCCATGCCGCTCATGTGCGCCGCCTTTGCACCGGGGCAGATGGATGCCGCGGTCGCAAGCATCGCTGACGCCGATTCGCGCGCTATTGCCACGGCAGAAGCGCTGTACTTTCGCGGACAGGCTGCTCTCGCTGCCGAGACGGCACGCCCCTATCTTGACGCCACCGATCCCGCACTTCGCTATTCTGCATGCTTCATCTGCGGATATGCCAGCCTGTCGCTCAACCGCATCGCCGACGCCCGCCGTTGCCTTGCGGGCATCCTCGACACGCCAACTGACGAGGAATCCCCCGCCACCCGTGCTGTCCACATTTTGTTCGCCTCGGCCGCAAGCGTCCTGCTGCACCTGCCTTCCCCGTATTCTGCCGAAGAGTTCTATCCGTTCGCAGTGCATCTGCCCGAAGGGTTGCGCCTGTTCGCCAGTTACGTGATGGCGCATGCCCTGTATCTGCGCGGCGAATACGGCCGCAGCTTGGGCATGGCGGAAAACGCCCTGATCATGAAACAAGGGAGCTATCCCATATCGGAGCTGTTCCTGCACCTGTCAGCTTCTATGGCATGCATGAGCCTCAAAAACGTCGACGCCGCAAAGGTGCATTTCGAAACCGCGTGGAACATAGCGCGCCCCGACGGCCTTATCGAGCTCATCGGCGAGCACCACGGCCTTTTGCAGGGACTTATCGAGGCATGCCTAAAACAGCAATACCCTGACGATTTCGCACGTATCATCGAGATCACGTACCGCTTTAGCTACGGCTGGCGACGTATTCACAACCCCGACTCGGGCGAGGATGTGGCCGACGATCTAACCACCACGGAATTCACCATGGCCATGCTCGCCTGTCGTGGGTGGACCAACGCCGAAATCGCACGCCATATGGGCGTGTCGCCGGGCACCGTTAAAAAACCGCCTGTCCGGCGTGTATGCAAAGCTCGGCATCGGAACTCGCACCGAGTTGGTCGCGCATATGTTGCGCTAGCGGACCGCCTGCCAAACACGCCACACGCACCCCAGCGCTCCCGCGCTTCCGCATTCGCATTTGGACATTTTGGACCTCGAACGGCACTACCGCGACAGGACACCTTCTCGCATAATTTGATTATTTCCACCGATATTTGCGGGATGGGAGCCCAAGATGCTTGATCGCCGTTCGTTACTTGTTGCCGGAGTGTCCTCGCTGGCGAGCATTATGCTGCCGCGCGTGCCGGGCACCTCAAACGCCTTCATACTGCCGTTCGCGCCCACCGAAGCCTATGCCGACGAAGAAGACCCCTTCAAGGTCCTGGTGCTCTCGCGTACCATGTTCGGCGTGGTGGTGGTCGACGTCGCCAACAAGATGAACCCTATCGCGGGTGCTCAGGTCACGCTGACGTCGCGCTACGCCGCAGGCAAACAGCTCACCGCCACCACTGATGACGAGGGCACAGCGATCTTTGAGGTTGCCCCGCTTTCGGAAGGCTACGTGGACGAGGCGACGCTTCTCGACGCCTACGACTTCAACGGCGGCATCTCCATCAGCATGCCAGGCTACCGCGATGTCGAGATCCCCCTTGCGCGTATCCAGGGCGGTACCGCCATTACCGCGCCTACGCGTCCGCTCTCCGACGGGGAGCCGTACTTTCGCCAGCTCACGTTTGATGAGTGGGACATCCAGTACGCCGACGCCACATTCATGGCGATGCCCAAAGACGATGCAGCGAATGCGCAGCCCGACACGCATGCCTTTACCGTCCAGGCCCATCTGCCGCAGGGCGGGCAGGCAACGCTGCACATCAATAAGGTAATGCCCGCCGTGGGCAGCTCACCCGAAACCGTCACGCAGATTGGCCAGGTCAAGGCCAGCGCAACGGGTGCGGATAATCTGGCGACGTTCACGCTCGAAGACAAGTTCCTCGATGCGGCGTCGGGCCTTCTGGAAGAAGGGTGCAAGCTGCGCTTTGCGCTCGACTACCAGGGTAAAACCTACACGCTCTCCTCCCCCATGGGCGTTGCCACCGCACCGGCTTCCAAGGCTGAATCGGGCTCGACGACCATCATCCCCACCACCATGGATCAAGAGATCACTCCGTTTGATTTCCCCGCATCGTTTCCCGGCATCGGCGGCAACAAGTTCACCTGCTGGATGCCCACGTTTCCGATCCTCTTCGATTTCTCGTTTGCCGGGTACGTGTTGTTTGGCGGAGGATACAAACCGGCCAGCTATATGAACGATTCGGGCAACCCTGATCCGGAGTACTGGAAGAAGTCGCCGCGCGAGTCGGGCGCCAAGCAGGCAAACCGCTACCTCGACGAGATGGAGGGAAAGTGGAACCAGTACAAGAGCATGAGCGCTGGCTCGGGCACCGACCCAAGAAACACTAAGCTCCTTCGTCACCATTGCACGCTGCTGTTCACGATGGATATCGCAACACAGGTGTACGGATCGCTCGCCTACGACTGGGTGGGCAAAACTTGGGGCGATAACAACGATCCGGCGTTCGGCAATATTAAGGCCCTCTTTCAAGTAAAAACCGACCTCAACTGGACCGAGCAGTTCACCTTGGGCCCGGTGCCGTTTTTCCTAAACGTCAATCCTTGGGTGTTGGCAAAGCTGGCGCTCGCCGTAGGCGCCCACACGCACGGCAGCGGTGCGGCGTTCTTCAAAAACATTTCGCTCGACTATTCCAATACGTCGGGATCATTCACCATCCAGATCGGGCTTGCCGTCACCTTTGGAGCCGGCGTTGCAGGCGTCGCCTCGTCCGCCGTGCGCGGTGCTGCATCCCTCACGCTGTTCATTGGGTACGAGAAGGCGGACGGCCACCAGCTTCCGCGGCTGCGCGTGGGCGCAGACGTCGATGTCGACGTGATACTCCAGTTCATCATGTTCAAGTGGACCACCAAGGCCTGGTCGGGGTCGTGGCCCACACTTCTCGACTCGTGGAACATGTCGGTCAACAACGGCGACCAGTATGTGCTCCAGCGCTCAGAGCTGGCACTGGGCAGAGACACGCCGTATACGCTGGATGCCTGCTTTGGCGCGGCCGGCAATGCCGAGTCGGGCGGCGTGCCGCAGTTTATCGCGTCGGCCGCCATCGTCACCAATGCCGAGCTGCTCGCATGCGCCGAAGTTGCAGCCACCGACGTAAACGTCGTACCGATCGTACGCGATTGGGAGCAAACGGTCACACGCATTGAGCTCGACGCGGATGTAGAGAGCGATGACACGGGACAGGTCGAACATTTCGTCCATGCCCTGATGGAGGATGACGAAAATGCCGCACCGATGTATAAGTACACCTACATCGGCCAGGCGACGAACGCCGCTGCGGACTCGAACGCCAATTCTGCCGGCGTGTCGGAGGACGAGCGCGGCGGCATAAAGCCCTCGAGCGACAACGTGCTGTTCACCGGCGTGCTCAGCGAAGCCCACATGAAGTTTGCGGAGATAGCCGGCGTGGAATGCCTGTTCCGTATCGCTTCGGTGCGCTACGGCGAGGATGGCCGCTCGCGCCTGGTGGTACACACGAAGGCAAACGGCACGTGGTCCGCGCCCATGCCGGTCGACTTCCCCCTGGGCTTTGGCGAGGGCGACGTGGAGCGCAACGACACGTTCGATTACGACTTCGACGTGGTGGAATATACAGACGGGAGAGAAAACCAAGACGCCTACGTATTGCTGGTCTCGGGAGAGCGTCCCGAAGGCGACGCAACCCGGTTCGATACGGCAAGTACAGCCGGCATACTGTCCGTTGTGCGCCTGCGCATAAGCAATAGCGAAGTTCGCGTGATATCGCACACGTCGTGGCGTAGCATCTCGCGCGGCCGCCTGCAGGAGGATGGCTACCATTGCCTGCAATGTCCGCGTATCACAGTAGGCAAGACGCTTGTCGACGGACGTCTGTCGGGCGCCTATCTCCACCGCCGCGGAGCCACCGCAGAAAAGGCGCTCGGCACCGAGGCAGAGGTCGCGCTCGAGTGCTTTACCCTGTGGTCAGATCTGTCGGGTGACAGCCTCACGTTCCGTCAGGTTCTTCGCTTTCCGCAGGCACCGTCGAGCATCGAGCTGGGCACGCCCGAGAACGTCAACGGCAAAATGGTGGTGCCCGTTGCATACGAAACCGCAGACGGCTGCGGTTGCGCATCGTACGCCGTTATCGGTCAGTCTATTGCGGGCTGGGGCGTCATGTCGCCGGACGCCTCGGTGCCGCACATGGTACCGTGGCCGCAGCATACGGGCTTTTTGGCAACCGTCGACGAGCAGCTGCAGCATGTTACGTGGACGCGAGGAGCATCGGCGTTTGCAACGACGCCCGTGGGCGCAGCTGGCTGCGGTCCGGCATCATTTAGTATGAGCAACAACGGCAGGTGCGTGCTATACGTCGAGAACACCGACGGCAAAGTGGGGCAAACCTACGACGAAGATGGCGAGCCGGTGGCGGTAATGGGCAAGCATTTCCGCATCTTCGCCAGCACCTTGATAGACGATCTGTTCACGGAGCCGTTCGTGCTCTGCGAGCTGGAGCACCCCATCGATCAGATAACGACGTTTTTGACCTCTGGAGGCATGCTCTCGGCGCTTGCCACGCACATCGTGAGCGCCGAGCAGAGCAAAGCAGAACTGCACGGCATCGAAGTTCCCTTGGTGGCATGCGCCACGCCACTGGGCGCGATAGCCAACCTGGGCGCCGTGGTGCCCGGGGCGGCAAGCGAGTCGTTTACGGTAACGGTACGAAACGACGGCAACACGCTGCTGACCGCCGGAACAGTCGATCTGTACCGAGAGGGCTCCAACCAGCCATTCTCCAGCGCATCCATCGGATTCGGCGCGAACGCACGCATGGCATCGATCTACGATCCGGAGCTTGCCGAGGACGCATCGGCCAACGACATAGCGCATGTGAGGTACACGCTCGAGACACTGGGCGATCGCTTTGCCACGCACCCGCTGGTAGCCGACAACGGCAACGCCGTGCTGGCACCGGGCTGCACGGCACAGTTCCGCATGAGCTTTTCCATCCCGGAGAGCTGGAGCGACGAGGTGGGCAAACGCGTCACGCTATACGCAAAAGCGCGTGATCTGGTGGCGCTTGACCCCGTAACACTCGAGGAGATTCGTCCGGGCGCAAACTCCGCGCTGGGCGCCGTATTGCACGAGCTACACATCCCCGACGCGGCATGCGAACGCGCGGAGGTGCTGGTGGGCGTAAGCGGCAACGCCGATGCGACGGGGCTTCACGACGCCCCGATGACCGTGGACGGCGATGGCGGCTCGAGTGGCGGCGGTTCTGGCACGGGAGGCAGCTCCGGCGGAAGCGGCTCTGGCAGCGGCAAGGGCCACGACAATAACAAGCGCTCCGGAAAAGCAGGCGCGCTTGCTGGAACGGGCGACGGCAACATTCCCCTGACGGCGGCCGCAGCAGCACTCGCCGCAGCCGGAGCCGGCCTCGTCGTCTACAGCGCCCGCCGCACCGCCCTCGAGCGTAGCGGCAGCGATAAAGCCGGTACGGATGGGTCCCGCTAGCTCAATCAGCTATCACGAGAGGCACTGATCCTACCGACCGAACACCAAAAAGGGCTGGCCCCGATAACTCGGAGCCAGCCCTGAGTCGCCTGACGTGGGAATCGCAGTCCGCTACTTGAGCTTCAGCGCTTCCATCATGGGCACGGCGGCATCCCAATCGATCTTCCAGCCAATCGACACGCGGACGGTTTCACCCGTCGCGGGAGCCGTCGCAAACAGCGTATGGCCGTTGTCGGGGCCGGTAAAACGCAGCCACGTTATGCCGTTGTACTCGACCTGGTCGGTTGTCGTCTCCTTGCCCTCATAGATCTGCTCCAGGCTTGCAACCTCTTCCTCCGGCGAGCGCGGGAAGATGCTGATGTGCAGGCGTCCTCCAGTCTCGTCATGGAAGAAGTCTGCCTTTTCGTGCTCTTCGTCGGACGAATCCAGCGTGTAGCCATCGGCAGCCTCGATGCTGTACGATGCGCAATCGATGCCTGTTAAATCTGCCTTCTCGCCAGAATCGGCCACGCCGCCGGCCGCCTTGAACTCCTTGGTCTCGCATCCCGTGGTGTCGAAGTGCATGGCCTCATGATTCTTGGCGGGGGCGTAAGCGTCTACGAACTCGACAGTGATGGACCCGTAGTACGCCGTCTTGGGAGCCCAAAAGTAGACATACTCAACGGTCTCGCCCGGACCGATATCTTGCCTCTTGGAAAGGTCGATGCCCTCGTGAAGCTCATCGGGAGCCTCGCTTGCAACGTAGTCGAGCACGGCGGCCTTACCGGAAGTAAACAACGGGTCGCCTGCCTCAAGATCGCCCTGGGCAGCATGCACGTTAAAGGAGCTAAACGTCCTGTTCTTTTCATTGTTGTTGGTGATCTTGACGTGCAGGTAAAAGCCGTCCTGCAGCTTAGCGTCGCCGCGATAGAACGTACCGTGGGCTACCGACTCATAGGTTATGCCAGCCACCTCGACCGTCTGCGACTCATAGGCCTTGGCCTTCTTCTCTACGGGAGCACTGCCGCCCGAGCTGCCAGCCGAGCCGCTCGGAGCACTACCGCCACAGCCGGCCACCGAACACGCCAGCACGGCCGAAAGCGTCACGGTGGGAATTCCTAACAGCAGCTTTTTCGTCATGGGCTTCATCATCCTCACCGCTCCTTTCGGCTTGCAGCTCATCCGCTGCCCGAGGCCTTCGTCGGCCCCGTGGCATCGGCTTCCACTATGAGCGTATGACGAAAAGCGGCGCGGGCGAAGTGACCCGTGGCCCAAATAACGCCCCGTTAGACCCCCTTTCAGGTCAAAAGGGCCGTGGCTCGCATACCCTCGGCCCATAAAACGAGACGTCTGTCCCAATGTTCGATTTGAACCAACAGCCGCAAACAAGATAGGGCCCCTTCAGCCGCCTTCAAACTTACTCGGACAGAACCGACTCGGTTTTGCCCGAGTAAACGCCATTCCATCAAATTGCGAACGATTGTTCGATGGATTTCGTGTTGGATGGAATCGCCCACAGGCTGGGCTATGCTACCTTGACTATCTATACGACTTAAATGCACAAGAGGAAGCACCAAGAGAGCGAGCATGGCAAAAAACACCGCAAACTATGGTAACGACAGTATTCGTCAGCTCAAGGACGAGGAGCGCGTACGCCTGCGTCCCGCCGTCATCTTTGGCTCGGACGGACTCGATGGCTGCGCGCATGCCGCGTTCGAGATCCTGTCCAACGCCGTTGACGAGGCGCGTCAGGGCTACGGCAAGCTCATCACCCTTACCGCCTTTCGCGATGGCTCTATCCAGGTAGAGGACAACGGCCGCGGCTGCCCGCTCGACTGGAACCCCTCCGAGAAACGCTTTAACTGGGAGCTCGTCTTCTGCGAGCTCTACGCCGGCGGCAAGTACAACAACAACCAGGGCGGCGACTACGACTTCTCGCTCGGCACCAACGGCCTGGGCTCCTGCGCGACCCAGTACGCTTCCGAGTACATGGACGTCACCGTCTGGCGCGACGGCAACAAATACTCCCTGCACTTTAAGAAGGGCAAAGTCGTCGGCGCCAAGAAGAAGGCACTCGAGATTGAGCCCAGCGACGAGAACCGCACCGGCACCACCATCAAATGGCGCCCCGATCTTGAGGTCTTTACCTCTATCAGCATTCCCCACGATTGGTATCGCGAGACTATGCGCCGCCAGGCCGTGGTCAACGCCAACGTTACTTTCCGTCTGCGCATCGAGGGCGATGACGGCGAGTTTACCGAAGAGGATTTTTGCTATCCCAAGGGCATTGAGGACTACGTGCTCGAGAAGGTGGGTACTGACTACCTCACCGAGCCCTTCTTTATCGAGGCCGACCGCCGCGGTCGCGATCGCGAGGACCTGCCCGACTACAACGTAAAGATCACTGCTTGCATGTGCTTCTCGCGCACCTTCATGATGCAGGAGTACTACCACAACTCGTCATGGCTCGAGAACGGCGGCTCGCCCGAAAAGGCGGCTCGCAGTGCTCTGACCAGCGCCATCGATGCTTACATTAAGCAACAGGGCAAATACAACAAAAACGAAAGCGGCATTAAGTGGCAGGACGTTCAGGACTGCCTGGTGCTCGTGACCAACTGCTTTTCCACCCAGACGTCCTACGAAAACCAGACCAAGAAGGCCATCAACAACCGCTTTATCCAGCAGGCAATGACCGCTTTCTTTAAGGAGCGCCTCTCGACCTACCTGATCGAGAACAAAGACGCCGCCAACAAGATTCTGGAGCAGGTGCTCATCAACAAGCGTTCGCGCGAGAATGCCGAGAAGACGCGCCAGAGCATCAAGACCAACCTGCAGCAGAAGACCGACATGGCCAACCGCGTGCAGAAGTTCATCGACTGTCGCTCCAAGGACAAGAGCCGCCGCGAGATTTACATCGTAGAGGGTGACTCGGCAGCAGGCGCCATTCGCACCTCGCGCGATGCCGAGTTCCAAGGCGTTATGCCCGTCCGCGGTAAGATCCTCAACTGCCTGAAGGAGGACTACCCGCGCATCTTTAAGTCCGACATCATCATGGACCTCATGCGCGTACTGGGCTGCGGCGTGGAGATCAAGGACAAGCGCATCAAGAACCTTGGAGCCTTCGACCTGGACAACCTCAACTGGAACAAGGTCATCATCTGTACAGACGCCGACGTCGACGGTTATCACATCCGCACGCTCGTGCTCACCATGCTCTATCGCCTGGTGCCCACGCTTATCGACGAGGGTTACGTGTATATCGCCGAGTCGCCGCTCTATGAGATCAACTGCAAAGAGAAAACCTACTTTGCCTACACCGAGCTCGAGAAGAACGGCATCCTCAAGGAGATTGGCGATCAGAAGTGCTCGATCAACCGTTCCAAGGGTCTTGGTGAGAACGATCCGGACATGATGTGGCTCACCACCATGAACCCCGAGACGCGTCGCCTGATCAAGGTTGATCCCGAGGACGTCACAAGGATGGAAACCATGTTCAACCTGCTGCTGGGCAACGACGAGGCGGGCCGCAAGCGCCATATCTCCGAGCACGGCAAGGAATACCTGGACCAGCTGGACCTGCAGTAGCAGTAAATCGATAACGACGGCCCATAAGAAGTTCAAGAGGAAATCGTGGCAAAGAAGAAGACGAACCAGCCAAAGAAAAAGCAGGTCAACGCCGAGAACGTCATCGGCCTGCACTCCGAGGTCACCGACCAGCCGATCACGCAGACACTCGAGGTCAACTACATGCCCTACGCCATGAGCGTCAACGTCTCGCGTGCGTTCCCCGAGATCGACGGCTTTAAGCCCTCGCACCGCAAGCTGCTCTACACCATGTACAAGATGGGTCTGCTCAAGGGCGAGCGCCAGAAGAGCGCCAACATCGTGGGCCAGACCATGAAGCTCAACCCGCACGGCGATGCCGCAATCTACGAGACGATGGTGCGTCTGGCCACCGGTAACGAGGCGCTGCTCGCCCCCTTCGTGGAGTCGAAGGGCAACTTTGGCAAGTACTATTCGGGCGACCTGAGCTACGCCGCCTCGCGCTATACCGAGGCCAAGCTCTCCCCCATCAGCGCCGAGATCTTCAAGGACATCGACAAGGACCCGGTCGACTTCGTCGACAGCTACGACGGCGCCATGAAGGAGCCGCGCCTGCTGCCCACCACGTTCCCCAACATCCTTGTCTCGGCCAACAAGGGCATCGGCGTCGCTATGGCGTCCGATATCTGCGGTTTCAACCTCAACGAGGTCTGCACCGCCACGACGCACTACCTGCAGGATCCCAACTGCGACCTGCTCGAGTACATGCCCATGCCCGATTTCTCCACCGGCGGCGAGATCATCTACCGCCGCGAGGAGATGGAGAAGATCGTCGAGACCGGGCTGGGCAGCTTCCAGATTCGCTCCCGCTGGCGCTGGATTCCCGAAGAGCGCATCATCGAGGTCTACGAGATCCCCTACACCACCAAGACCGATGTCATCATCGAGCGCATCGTCAAGCTCTCCAAAGAGGGCAAGGTCAAAGAGATCGCAGACATTCGCGATGAGACCGACCTTTCGGGTCTGCGCATCGCTATCGACCTTAAGCGCGGCGTCGACCCCGACAAGCTCATGGCGAAGCTCTATCGCTCGACCACGCTGCAGGATTCGTTCTCGTGCAACTTCAACGTACTGGTCGATGGTTACCCTCGCGTTATGGGCGTGCGCCAGATCCTGCATGAGTGGGTTGCGTGGCGCATTCAGTCCACGCGTCGTCGCATTAACTTTGACCTGGGCAAAAAGTCCGAGCGCCTGCACCTGCTGCACGGCCTCGAGGCAATCCTGCTCGACATCGACAAGGCCATCGCCATCATCCGCGGCACCAAGCTCGAAGCCGAGGTCGTGCCCAACCTTATGAAGGGTTTCGACATCGACGAGACCCAGGCCGAGTTTGTCGCCGAGCTCAAGCTCCGCAACATCAACGAGGAATACATCCTCAACCGCACCAAGGACATTGCCAAGCTCGAGGGCGAGATTGCCGAGCTCGAGGAGATCCTCTCGAGCGAGGACAACATCAAGAAGGTCATTAGCGACGAGCTGGCCGCGGTCAACAAGAAGTACGTGATGCCGCGCCGCACGGGCAGGATTGAGCCCCATGAGGTTATCGAGGTAAGCTTGGAGCCCGAGGTCGAGGAGTACCCGGTCACCATCATGCTCTCGCGCGATGGCTATCTTAAGAAGATGACGGACCGCGTGCTCAAGAAGGCGACCACGCTCAAGTACAAGGACGGCGACAAACCCTTTATCGAGTTCCCGTCCTCCAACACCCACGAGCTGCTGGTCTTTACCAATAAGAGCCAGGTGTACAAGTGCAAGGTTGCGGCGTTTGAGGACACCAAGTCGGCCCAGCTGGGCTCGTACCTGCCGACCGATCTTGAGATGGAACCCGACGAGAGCGTCATCTGGGTCATCGACCCCGAGGATTACAAGGCCGATGTGCTGTTCGTCTTTGAGAACGGCCGCGTGGTGCGCGTCGCGCTTTCTGGATACGTCACCAAGACCAACCGCAAGCGCCTCAAGAACGCCATCTACGGCGGCAGCAAGCTGCTGTATGCGCAGGTGCTCAAGGAAGACCGCGACCTCGCGCTGGTCTCGAGCGACTACCGCCTGATGAACTTCAACACGTCGCTGCTCAAGACCAAGACGACCACCAACACGCAGGGCGTCCAGGCTTTCACGGCCAAGAAAGGCCGCTCGGTCACCACCGTCGGCACGACCGAGGAGATTCTTGGCGCCGGCGTCTCGGCCGAAAAGTTCACCGCGCAGAGCCTGCCCTCCGCCGGTGCCCTCATGAAGGAAAACGACATGCCGAGTTTGTTTGACTAAAACAACGGCAACTAAACCGTCATGGTTTTACAAAGCAGCGGGGCCCGGAGCGCAGTAAACGCTGTGCCCTGGGCCCTATGCATTACACCAGCATCATCCCTATAGACAAAATGCCGCATAAAGTGGAACAGACATCAGCCCATCATTCATTCCGAAGGGCTTAGTCGATAGCCTGATTCGGCGCGCGCCCGGATGGGTCTTTTTAAGTGAGGACAGGCTTCGAGATCTTGTGTTCTCTCCCGCCTTGACTTCAATCGCAGACAAGCATCCCTGCTTCTCTACTACAAAGTCGATTTCCGCACGATTATCTCGCGCCCAATAATGCAGCGGATAGCCCATGGCTGAAAGCTGTTGGGCAACGTAGTTTTCGGTAAGTGCACCCATGAATGTGCCGCCGATACCGGCAAGAATATCGGCGCGTTGAGCACCGGCCTTGGAGACGAGCAGCCCTGTATCCGCCTGATAGATTTTAAAAGCAGAAGGGTTAACGAAGGCCTCTAAAGGGCTTTCGATCTGCCCGACTAGGCTGCAGCGCGCCACCGTACCCGACAATACAAGCCAGTCGAGAGCATCTCCAAAGAGAGACGCATTGCCCCCCGCTCGCACTACCTTGTATTGAAATTTACGATTCTCTTTGGCAAGCTGCTGTGGAATGGAATCGAAGCACGCACGCGTCTTTGCGCTCAAGCGCTCATCAGCATATTTATTAGTGTCGGCGGAGTATCCGTCGAGAATAATCCGATGCTTTTCGGCCACATCAATGATTGACTGATCATCGATGTACGTTTGGACCGCCTCGGGCATTCCGCCAACAACAAGATACTGCCGATAGAGCCCAAGCGCCTTTTCATGAAGGCTTGGCGCAAGAGGACCCATAAACTCGAATGATGAGCGTATCTCGTCGACCAGCTGATCGTGCCCCATCGCCCAGAGAAACTCCTCGAAATCGAGTGGAGTCATCTCGATCAAGTCGGTCTTTCCGACGGGGAACGAATACGACTGATGGTTAATGGCAACCCCAAGAAGCGACCCAGCAGCCGCAACGTAATACTCGGGAGCATCTTCGCAAAAGTATTTAAGGGAAGTGAGCGCTTCCTCGCATGCCTGGATCTCGTCAATGAACAGTAAGGTTTTGCCAGGCACGATACGCTGTCCCGTACGAGCCTCGATCGCGCGTACAATCGAATGAGGGTCAAGACCGCCCGAAAAATCCGCTCGCGCCGACCGGTCGTTCTCAAGATTAACGTAGACAACCGATTCGAAAAGATCCTGGGCGTACGTTCTGAGCAAATAGGTCTTGCCACACTGGCGCACGCCTTTGACCAGCAAAGGTTTTCTATCAGCTCTGTCTCGCCATTCCCTAAGTAGCTCGTCTGCCTTGCGACGCATGCGCAACCTTCCCTCATGAACTTCTGTTTGACAATATTTTAACGCGGATTAATTTGTTTTCAGTTATTTTTCTGCGTTTAATAATTGTTCTATACGCGCTTGAGGGAATGCGCCCCTATCTCTCGGTAAGGACAGCAAGCATTTCCACCAACGCTGATTGCCATGCGTTCTTCTTGTCCTTAGGCAAGCTTGCGAGCGAGCTCTCGCACCTCTTTCAACTTGGGCGAGGATGCCATGCTGTCGCGCTCGGTCATACCGCTGATGGTGACAATGCCCTGGTCCTCCCACTTGCAGTACGCGCAGGTTGACTTGTACATAGCGATCGCCGCATCATAGACACCCTCGCTGTGGCTATCGAGTAAAAGGGCCGTCTTGGTGAACGGGAATCCCGTGGCACCGAAGGCGTACAGGCGGTCGATGGCGGTCTTTTCCTGCGCAGTGATATCAAACCAGTAGATAGGCGAAGCGAAGACAACCATGTCGGTGTCTTTCAGCGACTCAATCACGTTGGCCATGTCATCCTTCTGCACGCAGACGCCCTCATGGGCGAAGCAGTACTGGCATCCCAAGCAGCCGGCGATCTTCTTGCTGGCAACGCGGATGACCTCAACCGCATTACCGCCCTCACGCGCGGTCTCGGCAAACGCCTCGACCATGGTATCGGTATTGGCGCCCTTGCGCGGGCTACCACTCAATACAACGATATTCATAGAAATCTCCCTCCTTCATGCCGCAGGCGCGCGGACACATTTCGTTGTAACCAAAACGGATGGAGTTAATCAATCGCCTCGTTTCAGCTACTCCCACTCTTTAGAAGGATCGTTGCTGGAGACTTGGCATTAAATCAAGGCATGCCTTATTTCAGATGCTCTCCAAAGAACGCTTTCAGCTTTTCAAACGGAATGACGTCCATCTGATCGTAAAGGTCGGTGTGGCTGGCACCGGGAATAATGAGCAGTTCCTTATTGTCTCCGGTCAGCTTACTGTACGCGGTTTCGCTGAAATAGCGGGAGTGCGCCTTCTCGCCGTGTACCAGCAACACGGCAGAGCGGATCTCGCCGGCGTATTGCAAAATCGGCATATTCATGAACGACAGCGAGGACGTCACGTTCCAGCCACCGTTGGAGTTCAGGCTGCGGGGGTGGTAGCCTCGCGGATTCTTGTAGTAGGCGTAATAGTCCTTTACAAACTGCAGTGCGTCCTCCGGCAGCGGATCGACCACGCCACCGGCAAGCGCGTAGCTGCCGTTTTTATAGTCTTCGGTGCGCTGCGCGTTCAGTGCTCTTCGCTTCTCAAAGCGTGCCTGCTCGGAATCCTCGGCGTCAAAATAGCCGTTTGCGGTCACGCGGGTCATATCGTACATGGTCATAGCCGCGGTAGCTTTGATACGGGTGTCGATGACCGCCGCATTGACTGCCATGCCGCCCCAACCGCAGATACCGATGATGCCGATACGCTCCGGGTCAACGTTTTCCTGCACAGAGAGGAAATCCACCGCTGCGCAGAAGTCCTCGGTGTTGATGTCCGGAGATGCTACATAGCGGGGCGTACCGCCGCTCTCGCCGGTATAGGACGGGTCGAAAGCGATTGTCAAAAAGCCCAGCTCCGCCATTTTCTGTGCGTACAGACCGGATGACTGCTCCTTCACCGCGCCAAACGGGCCACTGACGGCGATGGCGGGCAACTTGCCCTCCGCATTCTTCGGCACATAGACGTCGGCAGCCAGCGTGATGCCGTATCGGTTGTGGAAGGTCACCTTGCCGTGCTCAACCTTATCGCTTTTGGGGAACACCTTGTCCCATTCCTGTGCCAGATCCAACTGTTCCATGCTTAAGCCTCCTTGTCAGACGCTTTAAGGTATTGCTCGTCGTCCACGGGCTCCAACCACTCGTTGGAGGCCTCCTCGCCCGGAACCTCCACCGCGAGATGAGAAAACCAGCTATCGGGCGCCGCACCGTGCCAATGTTTCACACCCGGGGCGATGTTGACCACGTCGCCAGGGCACAGCTCCTGTGCCGGTTTACCCCATTCCTGGTAAAACCCTCGACCAGCCACGCAGACGAGGATCTGCCCGCCGCCGCTTTTGGCGTGATGGGTGTGCCAGTTGTTGCGGCAGCCGGGCTCGAACGTAACGTTGTAAATGCCGACCTGCTCGGTGGAAAGGGGTGCGAGGTAGCTTTGCCCGATAAAGTACTTCGCGAATGCATCGTTGGGGGCACCGATGGGAAAGGCCATCTCGTTTTGGTGCTCGGCCTTTGCGTCGGTGGCATCGTCATCCGCCCAGGCCTCCTTCGCCATACGAAAGGCCGCCCACGCCTTGGGCCATCCCGCATAAAACGCCGCGTGCGTAAGGATTTCCGCTATCTCCGTCCTGGTCACGCCGTTGTTCTTAGCAGACATCAGATGATATTGGAACGAAGAGTCCGTCAGTCCCTGCGCCATCAGGGCCACAACCGTTACCACGCTGCGGTCTCGAAGGGAAAGCCCGTCTTCTCGGCTCCACACCTCGCCGAACAGCACATCGTCATTGAGCTGTGCGAATTTGGGAGCAAACTCCCCCAGGGCATCTCTGCCCGCCGTCTGCTTAATCGTCATGTTTGATTCCTCCTGTCGATGGTTTTGAGTGCAAAACTGCTTCCGTGCAGCTAAGCCGCGTCTAGACTCTCATGCCCATTCGCCGCGCCTGCTCCAGAGCAGGATGCCCGGCGATATCGCCCACACCGTTCACGCCGCCGGCGAAAACCGTACCGGCAAGCGCGCAACGGGAGAAACAGTCAACCCATCCCAGCACTGCCTTTTTCGCGCCGTCGAAGGTTGAGCGCCCGTCCTCCGCCGCCGTTGCCAATAGATACGCCTCGCTGAATGCATAATCGGAGCCAAATAGTGGGTTGGCGCGGTCGAGCAT
Source organism: uncultured Collinsella sp. (assembly GCA_902496275.1). Taxonomy (GTDB): domain Bacteria; phylum Actinomycetota; class Coriobacteriia; order Coriobacteriales; family Coriobacteriaceae; genus Collinsella. The sequence continues at coordinate 169,546 of CABVAC010000001.1, forward strand.
GGTCTTGAGCTGGCCACAGACGCTGTAGTAATAGACGGGCGTTGCGAACACCAGAACATCGGCGTCGTGCATCTTGGCGGCAATTTCCACGGCATCGTCTTGGATAACGCAGTGACCAAGCTTTAGGCAGGCAAGGCAGCCCCTGCAGAAGCCTATTTGCTTTTCGCGCAGGCGCACGGTCTCAACGCTGTGGCCCGCTTCCCGCGCACCGTTGGCGAAAGCGGCCGCCAACGTCTCGGAATTGCCATGCTTTCATTGACTTGAAGAAACTATCAAAACCTTTTTGCTCATTACGAAACATCCCTTGCATTCTCTGTTTTATTAACGAGAATGAAGGTAATACCTAAACCTAACTTTAGGTCAAGGAATGAATTTGAGATTTATTCGGAGGAGCCATGTACACAATCGGACAAGTGTCGGAGATGTTCGGTTTGCCCACTTCTACGCTGCGATATTACGACAAACAGGGATTGTTCCCGGGGCTGGAGCGGGCGTCCGGCATTCGCCGGTTCAGCGATACGGAACTCGAGGCGCTTCGGGTCATCGAATGCCTAAAGAAGGCGGGGATGGAGATCAAGGACATCCGGCTGTTCATGGAATGGTGCGCGGAGGGTCCCTCAACATACCCCAAACGCAAGGCCATGTTCGAGGAGCGAAAGGCCCACATGGAGTCGGAGATCGCGAACATGAACCGTGCGCTGGACATGTTGAAGTACAAATGCTGGTTCTACGGGCAGCTGAGTCAGGGCGAAAACGAGGCCGAGCTAAGGGCCATGATTCCCGACGGCATGCCAGAAGAGATCAAAGAGGCCTACGAGAACGCCCACGCCCGATAGTGCCGCCCGATGCTCGGAGGGCTTCGACGAGGAGTCGTTTTCGGGTAGGAATGCAAGGAAAAGGCCTCCGAACCAGAGGGTTCGGAGGCCTTTATTCCCGTTATTTTGCTGGTGGCTTTGCTTTGCGACGATGTCAAAACAGCATCAGACGATACTCGGCAGTACTAAAACGCGAGTTCAGAACACAGTTCCCGCTATTCCCACTCGATGGCTTCGGTTCTGTCGTCCCGTCATTCCAGTTGCACCCAGTTTTCGGCATCGACACGGAACGCGTGCCGCCGAATGACGCGATGTCGCGTCTCGTCGGCTTCGGGGACAAAAGCTGGGACAACTTCAAAAACTTTTTTCAAACTCAGGGCTTTGAGTTTTTTGTTTTTGTCCCAAAGGAGCTTCCGACCGTGATTCGGGTGCCCGATTGGGCGGAATCGCCCGTTTCTGAAACTCAACCGCCCTTCAGCCTGCAAGCCGCCAGCTGCAATCGCAAATGATTGGTCGCGGGCGGCTTCCAACGCGATTCCAAAGCCGCAGGTCAGGCGACTGCGCTGCTGGCAGGGAAAGGGAGTCGTATCAGGTGGCTTGCCCATGAGTCGACGGTGAGGCCTCCACCGAATGTCGAGAACATGCTGGTAAAATAGGCAATACTTTTTATGACAGGAGACCGAGCATGGCCGAACCCCACGATAGGAAGCCGATCCTCACGATCGAGCAGCAGATAGAGCACCTCAAGCAGAAGGGCGTAGCCTTCGAGCTGTGTTCCGAGGAAGAGGCCGCGGACTACCTGCGTGACAAGTGCAACTTCTTCAAGCTCGCATCCTACCGCAAACTCTTCTCGAAATACGAGGGAGGCCCGCGCGACGGCCGCTACGTAGACCTCGACTTCGGCCAGCTGCGCCTGCTCGCGGCGCTCGACCAGGAGCTACGCCACGCCCTGCTCGGCATGACGCTCGACATCGAGCACTTCCAGAAGGTGACACTGCTTCGCGAGATGGAGGACCGCGGAGAGGACGGCTACGCCATCGTGGCCGACTACATGGCATCGCTTACCGCTGCAAACAGGGAGTACCGCCTGCGCGAACTCAAGATGAGCGGCCGCAGCCCCTACAGCTCGAGCCTCTACGCGAAGTACTCCGGCGACATGCCTGCCTGGGCCTTCCTTGAGCTCACCTCGTTCGGCACCCTCATCGACTTCGTGCGCTTCTGTGCCAGGCGATGGGGCGACAGGCGCCTGGAGGCCTCCCACTACGACCTCAAGCGCGTGAAGTCCGTCCGCAACTGCGCCGCGCACGGCTCGTGCCTGATCAACTGCTTCGCCGAGAGGGGCGCCGCCCGGGGCTCGGCGTCCAGCGGCGTCTCCCGAAGGGTCGCCGCCGTGGGAATCCCCAAGGCGACCAGGAGGAAGTGGATGGGGAATACGGCCATGCAGGAGGTCGCGACCGTGCTCGTGGCGCACTCCGGCTTGGTACCCGAGGGCTCCTCGCGCTCGCGCGCCGCATCCGAGCTCGCCGAGATGTTCGCCAGGGCCGACGGCGAAACCGAGGCGCTGCCCGACAAGGGGCCCAACGCCGCAGCTCGCTCCGCGCTCGAGTTCCTTCGCAGGTTGACAGAATCGCTCGGGTTGGTAGAATAGCCTGCAGATAGCAAAACCTTCACGGTTTTAGGGGCGGACTTGCGCAAGCGACTCTGCCCTATTTTTATATTCACTCGCTATAGGAGACGGGTGATACCTGGGTCAATGACAGAACTGAGAAACCCGGAATAATGGAGCCAGTTAGAAACCCTCGGGTTTGCGGGGCGGGATCGTGAGAGCGATTCTGCCCTATTTTTTCCTCCGTCTGCCCCAAACCAAGTATTTCGAAGATAGCCTGTAGGTGTCCTCCTGGGCGCCTTTTATTTTCAGGGAATCGGCCGCTTCATGAACGAGCGACCGGCTTGACCTAGATCGAACCGCCTTCATCTCCGCCTAGGCGCCGGCGATCAACATCGTAAATCCGCGCGTGCTACAATGCGGGCACCAGAGATGAAAACACAGTCCCCGTCGGGTAGTCGTGGGCGTGCGGGAGTCCGCATCAGTAACCTGCCTCCTTGGTTGTCCCTTCTCTGCATGGTCATCTACATAAAGGAGGAACCAACCATGCAGATCAGCGTGTCATCCACCCTGACCGTATATCACGACGGCCAATTCTGGGTCGGGCTGGCGGAGCATGTCGAGGACGGCAGATACGGCGCCGCCCGCATCGTCTTCGGCGCGGAACCGTCCGATGAGGAAATCCTGCGATTCGTTACAAGCAAATGGGCGGAGCTCGCGTTCTTCGGTGACGATCCCGCCGAGGCGAGCAAGCCCGCGAGGAACCCCAAGCGCCGCGCCCGCGAGGCGTCGAAGGCCCTTAAGCAGCCGGCGATGGGCACCAGGGCGCAGCAGGTGCTCGCGAGTCAGCGGGAGACAATGAAACGGGAGTCAGCCCGCGCAAGAAGCCAGCGTCGCGCGGATGAGGCGGAGGCGCGCTTCGAGCAGCGAAAGCTGAAGCGCAAGCAGAAGCATCGTGGGCATTGATCGCCATGTGCAGCAAGGCAAACCATATACAGCAGTGGGGCCAGTTCCACTTGAAGCCGACGCCGCGTAGACGCTGATGGTGACGGCTATGCACGGGCACGGGCGCGCCGCCGCACTTCACAGCTTGTTTCTCAAGTATTTGGGACGCACACACGGCGTTCAAAAATGCGGAGCGACTCTGTATGGCTCGAGACTGAGCCGAGGTGCCCTACTTCTCGCCCTCCAGCAGCACCACGATGCGGTCGATGTCGACGGCAAAGCGAGGCCTTCCCTCCTGCTCGTAGCGGTCGAGGTATGCCTGGCACTCTGAGACAATGCGCTTGGTGCTGCCGTCGATGATGCGTTGGAGCGTCTCGTAGTAGGCCGAGCCCTCGGTCCTGAAGCGGCGCTGGTAGGCCTGGTTATGGGGAACATCTTGATGTAGTGGATGCCGTGGCGGCAGTTGGGGCGCGTCGTGGGGCGGGGTGGCAACGCAAAGTACTGGTCTTTGGGCACGTTAGGGGCGATGTTGGAACGCAGCGGCACGGCGAAGTCCCTGCGCTTCCCGCGGAAACGCAGCCTCACCACTACGATGCAGGGACGATTGTGCTTAAGCATGAGCTCGCGGTCGCCCTCGGCGTGGACGAAGAAGTCCTGGGGATGGATACAATCTTCATCGGTTACGCCCCCTTCATACGAAGCGGGGCCCGCATCGCTGCGGGCCCCTACAGGTGGGCGATATTCTACGCTTTGCGGCACCCCATCGCCCACGGAGGTTAAACGTACACGTAAGCCGTACTCTGAAAGCCGCAGCTTCCGGCAAGTAGTTTATACCACGAGAGGTCGCTTTCAATGCGCATAGCTCGCAAAATAGCACTCGCTGGGCCGTCACCCCTGGCCGTTACCCTCCAATCTTCATTAAAGTCAGCAGGTCAATTCATATAGTCATGGGGGTTTATCCTAAAGGGAATCAAATTTTTACCCCCATAACTAAGGAATTTTCTATTCCCACTCAATGACTAGAGCCCTGGTGTAATTGGCTGGATCACCGTTCCGGGAACCGGTATCGACCTACCTGTCCGCCAAGCTCCTTCTTCAGCTCCAGCCTAGTATCTGACTCGCGCTGTTATAAGCAAAAACCGAAGAGATGCATCTTAGCCAAGAAAAAAGGTTAGCCTTATCTTACTGTATGATTCGTGTGTTATAGTTAGATGGCTCTAACTGTTTGGGGGCGATAGCCATGCACGAACGCAAGGGCTTCTGGGACAAGAATGCCGGTCGGTACGACCGTTTCATGCGAAAGGACCGGGCGGCGTATGAGAAGATGTATGGGCTGATCCGGCCGGTAGTGAAAGCAAAAACCGTACTGGAGGTTGCCACCGGCACGGGGCTTATCGCAAAGAGCATCGTGAATGCGGCGGCACACATCGAGGCTACGGACGCTTCTGCAAAGATGATCCTTGAAGCAAAACGGGACATTCAATCCGCAAAGCTGCACTTTTCCGTACAAGATATGTTCCACCTGCCCTATGCACAGAAGTCCTTCGAAGTGGTGATTGCGTCCAACGCGCTTCACATAGTGCCGCATCCGGAAAAGGCCCTGCAAGAAATCAGGCGGGTGCTGAAGGACGACGGCGTGCTCATCGCGCCAACCTTCACCCACGCGGAGAACTCGGTTTCCGGCAAGGCAAAAGCCTTTTTCATGAGTATGGCGGGATTCCCCCTCCACAGCAGGTGGACAAGCGAGGAATACCTACGTTTCCTGCGTCAAAACGGCTGGGCGGTGCAGAAAAGCGCGGTGTTGAAGGCCTCGTTCCCGTTGACCTATGCGGAATGCACAAAATCGGAGGGGGCAGATGTCGTTCTTTGAAAACACCCGCAAGCCCGTGGGCCTCGGCGGAAAACTTATGGTTGCCATGATGAACCTGGGCCACAGCCCTGTGGCGCGGTGGGGACTTCGATTTCTACGACTTGCGCCAAATGCCAAGGTGCTGGATTGCGGCTGCGGCGGCGGGGCGAACATAAAACGGCTGCTGAAAAAATGCCCGCATGGCGTCGTCAAGGGCGTCGACTATTCGCCCGTCAGCGTGGAGAAGACTAGAAAGCTCAACCGAATTGCAATTCAGGAGGGGCGTTGCGCCGTTCTGCAAGGCAGTGTGGCGGATATGGTGTTTGAGGATAGCTACTTCGATGCCGCCACGGCCTTTGAGACCGTCTATTTTTGGCCTGATTTGCCCCGATGCTTCCGTGAGGTCTGGCGGACGCTGAAGCCAGGCGGGACAATTCTCATCTGCAACGAGAGCAATGGCGATACGGACAAGGACGAGAGGTGGACGCAGATCATCGGCGGCATGACCATCTATAAGGACGTTGAATTAAAGGCATGTCTGGAGCAGGCGGGTTTTCACGAGGTGCAGATACGCAAAAAGAAAAGGTGGCTCTGCGTCACGGCGCAGAAGTAAGGGCATCAAGCACGGGCATTTTTCATCCATCCTGCACATGGCGATAGGCATGACGGTCATAGCGGCTGTGCTGGCGGCAATTATGACAGTTTTTATTCACTGAGGAAGAAACCTATGAAATGTAAAATTGAGAAAAACACCGTGCAGGAGACGCTGATCCTCCCGCTGTATTCCCGGAAGCTGTGTACGGAGTTGTACCCGAACCTTTACAAGGATGAAACAGCGGTTCGTCTGCTCGGCCAGATCGACTACGACTTTTCAGAGGCAGAGAAAAACTCCCGCAGCCTGATGCAGCGCTTTGGTGCGCTGGAGGTGGCCATGCGGCAGGGTGATCTTGCTTTCGAGGTGCGGGATTACCTGAAAGACCACCCCAATGCGGCGGTGGTCAATCTGGGCTGCGGGCTGGACAACACCGGCAGAACCTGCGACAACGGTAGATGCAAGATCTACAATCTGGACTTCCCGGATGTGATTGCCTTGCGGCAGCAGCTGCTGCCCGCCGGGGATCGAGAACAAAATATCCCCTGCGACCTGAAAGACACCGCATGGTTTGGCAAAATCGATGCCTCCGGCGGGGCGGTGTTCTTTGCCTCCGGAGTGTTCTATTACTTTCTGACCCAGCAGGTCCGGGAACTGGTGCGGGGGATGGAGGACGCTTTCCCCGGCGGTGTGCTGGTGTTTGATGCGGCGAACCGAACGGCGGTAAAGATGATTGCCAAGACATGGCTCAAGAGCGCGAAGATCAAGGATGTGGGCGCGTATTTCGCGGTTTCCGACGCTCCCAAAGAGATTAGTGCGTGGGATAGCCGCTTGCAGGTCACCAGCCGGGGCTACATGCTGGGTTACAACGATTTGAGGGACTCTTCTGTCAGCGGCTTTTTCCGGTTTCTCGCAAGGGTCGGTGACAACGGGATGAAAATGCAAATCGTGAAAATAAGATTTTGAGAGGCAAAAACGAAGCGCATTCACTTTGACGTCGAAGAAGACGGCTTTTACGGCGCATATTGGGCGTGCAGGGACACGCATACAGCAGCGGGCACGGATTCAATTGAAACCGTGCCCGCTATCTGATACTATAGCATTTTATCGAACGTCTGTTCTATTCCCACTCAATCGTCGCGGGCGGCTTGGACGTGATGTCGTAGCACACGCGGTTGGCGCCGGGGACCTCAGCCACGATACGGCCGGAAATGCGGGCCAGCACGTCGTAGGGCAGCTTGGCCCAGTCGGCGGTCATGGCATCGCTGGACTCGACGGCACGCAGGATGATCGGACGCTGATAGGTGCGCTCGTCGCCCATTACGCCAACGGACTTAATGTCGGGCAGGACCGCGAAATACTGCCAGCAGCTGTGCTCGGAGTTGCGCTCGCCAGTCTGCTCAAACAGACGCTGGTTGTAGGCGTCGAGCTCCTCGCGCACGATAGCGTCGGCGTTTTTGAGAATCTCGAGCTTCTCCTTGTCGACCGCGCCGATGATGCGGATGGCCAGACCCGGGCCCGGGAAGGGCTGACGGAACACGATGTGACCCGGCAGGCCGAGCGCCAGACCAAGCGCGCGGACCTCGTCCTTAAAGAAGTGGTCGAGCGGCTCGATGAGGTCGAAGTGCACGCCCTCGGGGAACGGGATCAGGTTGTGGTGGCTCTTGATGGTGGCCGTCTTGCCGCCCGTCTTGCGCGCGCCGGACTCGATGATGTCGGGGTAGATGGTGCCCTGAGCCAGGTACTTGACCGGCTTGCCGTCGCACTCGAGCTGCTGGGCGACCGCGAAGAACTCTTTCCAGAACTGCGTGCCGATGATGCGGCGCTTCTCCTCGGGCTCGGTCACGCCGGCCAGAAGCTCGGCGTAGCGGTCCTCGGCGTGGACGTGGATAAAGTCGACGTCAAACTGCTTGGTGAAGACCTCCTCCACCTGCTCGGGCTCACCCTTGCGCAGCAGGCCGTGATTGATGAACACGCAGGTCATCTGCTTGCCCACGGCGCGAGCGCCCAGCGCAGCCACGACGGAGGAGTCGACGCCACCGGACAGGGCCAGAATCACGCGGTCGTCGCCGACCTTCTCGCGGAACTCGGCCGTCATGGTCTCGACCAGGTTGTCCATGCTCCAGTTGGGCTCCAGGCCGCAGATCTCAAACAGGAAGTTGCTCAGCAGCTGCTGACCGTACTCGGAGTGCTTGACCTCGGGGTGGAACTGCGTGGTGAAAATCTTGCGCTCGACGCACTCCATGGCGGCAACCGGGCATACGTCGGTGCTGGCGGTAACGGTAAAGCCCTCGGGCACCTCGGACACGGCGTCGCGATGGCTCATCCACACGGTCTGCTCCATGGGCGTGGAGTTAAAGAGCTTGGCGCCGGCAGTGCGCGTAATAGTGGCGCGGCCGTACTCGCCCACCTCGGAGTGCCCGACCTTGCCGCCGAGCGTCACGGCCGTGATCTGATGGCCGTAGCAGAAGCCCAGGACGGGAAGGCCCAGGTCAAAGATGGCAGGATCGATGGACGGAGCGTCCTCGGCGTATACGGAGGCCGGGCCGCCAGAAAGGATGAGCGCAGAGGCGTTCATCTCGCGAATCTCATCGGCCGAGATGTCGCAGGGAACGATCTCGGAATACACGTTGAGGTCGCGGACGCGACGGGCAATGAGCTGACCGTACTGCGCACCAAAGTCGAGTACGAGGACCTTTGCGGAAGCATTTTGATCCATGGTTTCCCCCTCTTGTTGGCGGGGAGCCGGTGCCCGCCCGCGTGAATGAACGAAAATAACTTTCATAGTGTACACGTTATATGGGGTTTCTCGTCCCTCGCAGCCATCAGCGCACGGCAAACGCACGACCTGGGCCCCTATTTGGCTCCAATTGAAGTGTTACCAAACGTTACAGATGATGTAATACGTTTGAACATTGGACGCCCTGTGCCACAATACTGCCGAACGACTCCGCCTCTGCGGCGGCAAATACGATAGGAATTCCAGCATGAAGCGCATCCTTCTCATCGCCACGGGCGGCACCATCGCATCGACCGAGGACGGCAACGGCCTCTCCCCCGCCCTGACCGGTGAGGAGCTCGCCCAGAGCGTCCCCGAGATCTCGGGCCTCTGCGAGCTCGACGTCGTGCAACCCATGAACATCGACAGCACCAATATGCGCCCGAGTGACTGGATGCGTATCCGCGACGTCATCGTCGAAGGCTATGCCGACCACGACGGCTTTGTGATTCTACACGGAACCGACACCATGAGCTACACCGCGGCAGCGCTTTCCTATCTGATTCAGGACAGCCCCAAGCCTATCGTACTCACCGGCTCGCAAAAGCCCATGGGCAATCCCTTTACCGACGCCAAGCTCAACCTGTACCAGAGCCTGCTCTATGCGCTCGACGAGCACTCGCACGACGTCTCAATCGTGTTTGGCGGCGTAGCCATTGCCGGCACGCGCGCCCGCAAACAGCGCACCATGAGCTTTAACGCGTTCATTAGCGTCAACTATCCGCCCATCGCCTATATCCGCAACGACCGCATCGTGCGCAACGGGCTTCACGGCACGCATCAGGGCGAAAACCCGGTGCGTTTCTACGACAGCATCGACCCGCGCGTATTTGTACTCAAGCTCACGCCCGGCGTAAACCCGGGCATCCTCGACGCCCTTGCCGATAGCTACGACGCTGTAATCCTTGAGACCTTTGGCATTGGCGGTATCCCCGAGTTTGGCGAGTCGGGCGAGTCGTTCCAAGAGGCGATTTTCCGCTGGGTCGATTCGGGCCGCACCGTCGTTATGACCACGCAGGTCCCCGAAGAGGGCCTCGATCTGGGTGTTTATGAGGTCGGCCGTGCTTACGCCGATCATCCGGGCATTTTGCGCGGCGATGATATGACCACCGAGACGCTCGTGGCAAAAACTATGTGGGCACTCGGCCAGTCACGCGATGCCGCCGAGATCCAGCGCCTGTTCTACAGCCAAGTCAACCACGACCGCATCCCGATGGCGTAATTCAGTTGTCGACGGGTATCCCCTATTCGATACCCTCGAGAAGCTCTGACACCGTCATGCCGAGTGCGGGCGCGATCTTAAATAGAACCTTGAGCGTGAAATTTGCCGTTCCATCTTCGATTCTGTCGAGATAGGGGCGGCTGATTCCTGCTGCCACACAAAAATCGACCTTGGAGATACCAAGGTCCCTGCGCGTCTGCTCGACTCGCTTGCCAAGAATCTGTTTCGCACGTTCGTCCATGCAGCCGAGTTTGAAATGGAGCTGAACAAAAACGTAAACTATAGTTTACGTTTTGCCGAATACACAGGAGTTTTCTATGTCGGGTTCTTCGGTCCGCATGTACCGAGCCACGCTTCGCACAAACAGCGCACCGCCCAAGCTCGTCGTCGTTGAAGCCGAATGCCTTTCACCCGATGAGCGCACAGCATTTGCATTGCTATCAAGTCGCGTCGCCGCCGTTCTGGTCCCTTGCCCGGCGCAAGGTGAACTTGCCATCCAATGCCAAACGCATAGCTGCTCGCTCAATCAGGCTGCCGTAATCGCAACCAGCCAACGCGGCCTGCCCCTTCTTTTAGAAGCCGGCATTGCGCTCACCCTTCGCGGCGCCGGATACGAAAACGAGGCCGCCGCCGATATGGTCTTTAAACCACGATCGAGCGGCGGCCTCGCAGCAGCCATCGAATATGCTTGCAGGCTCGTTGCCTAAAAGGGCAAGCTAGAAACCAAAGCCAAAGCCCGTTCCGGTAATCGCCGAATACATAAAGTAGACGTTGATCACGTTGAGGAACACGCCCGTAATGCAGCCGTTGCGCAGATAGCGCTCGCACACGATGCGCGCCATGGCGGCAGAGTCATCATTGTTTTTAGCCTGGCGTCCTGCCGTAAAGTACGTCGCCACGCTCAGCAGCAGGTTGAGCACCGGCAGTGCCAGCAGCTCGTAGCTCTTGCCCCAGCGCGTCACCTCGCCGGCGGCATTAAACTTTGTTGCCACCTCGGGACCAATGTTGGGGATAACACACGCTGCGACCGCCAGCGGAATCACCGCAAGTACGAGCAGCGCAATACCCATGTAGCCGGCTTTTTTGCCATATTTAAACATATGCGTCGTCCTTACACGTTAAAGCGGAAGTGCACGACGTCACCATCGGCCATGACATAGTCCTTGCCCTCAATACGCAGCTTGCCGGCGGCCTTGGCGCCCTGCTCACCGCCGAGCTCGATGTAGTCGTCATAGCCAATGACCTCGGCCTTAATAAAGCCGCGCTCAAAGTCGGTGTGGATGACGCCGGCGGCCTGCGGGGCGGTCGCGCCCTGACGAACCGTCCAGGCCTTGACCTCCATCTCGCCGGCCGTAAAGAACGACTGCAGGCCGAGCAGCTTATAGGCCGCCTGCGCGAGCACGTCCAGGCCGGGCTGCTCCAGGCCCAGGCTCTCCAGGTAGTCGGCGGCGTCCTCGGGATCGAGCTCGGAAAGCTCGGCCTCGATCTTGGCGCAGATGGGCAGCGGCTTAACACCATCGATGGGCGCCAGATCGTCGTTGAGCATATCCTCGTCCACGTTGGCCACATACAGGATGGGCTTCATAGTGAGCAGGAACAGGCCCTTGGCAGCGGCGCGCTCCTCATCGGTCATCTCCATGGACGCGGCGCGCTTGCCCTCGTTGAGCCAGGCAAGCAGGCGCTTGGCGACCTCGAACTTGGGCATGAGCTCCTTGTCGCGCTTGGCCTCCTTCTCGAGCTTGGGCAGCTGCTTCTCGAGCGTGCCAATGTCGGCCAGGATAAGCTCGGTCATGATGGTGTCGGCATCGCCGGCGGGATCGACGAACTCGCCCGTACGACCTACCTCGCGCATGACGTTGGGGTCCTTAAAGTAGCGCACGACCTCGCAGATGGCGTCGGTCTCGCGAATGTTGGCCAGGAACTGGTTGCCCAGGCCCTCGCCCTCGTTGGCGCCCTTCACCAGACCTGCGATGTCGACGAACTCGACCGTCGCCGGCACAATGCGACCCGGGTTGACGATGTCGGCGAGCTTTTGCAGGCGGCTATCGGGCACGTCGACGATACCCACGTTGGGGTCGATCGTGGCGAACGGATAGTTGGCGGCAAGGCCGGTCTTTTTGGTAAGCGCGGTGAACAGCGTCGACTTGCCCACGTTGGGCAGGCCCACGATACCGATGGAAAGGGACACGACAGCTCCTTTTGGTACAAGCATTTCAAACTGCATAAGTATAGCGCCGCCGCAGCATCTGGGCTAACCCGGACGCCACGGCGGCACGAATGAAGCAGAGATAGGGGTCGCTGACTAGTCCGCGAGCTTCTCCACCTGATCGAGCATCTTGTCGAGCTTGGCCTTCGCCTCAGCCTTGACCTTCTGGGCTTCTTCGTGGGCCCTAGCCTTCTGGGCGGCCTTTTCCTCGGCCTCGGGATCGACGACGACTAGGTTGGATGCATCATGTTCAACCAGCTTAAGCGCATGCTCGGGGCACACCTTGACGCAGGCTCCGCAACCCAGGCAATACGTGGACTCCAGTGCAAAGCGGCCGCTTCCCACCAGATCGCAGGCAAACGTGGGGCACACGTTGACGCACTCGCCGCACGACGTGCACTTGTCAAAATCGCATTCCGGCGTGCTCACCTGCATGTTCTGGGCAAGCTCGGGGTGGTTTTGCAGCGTCGAGAGCACCAGCTGGCGCCCATGGGTGAGCGAACGGCGACGCTTGGTCGTCGTGGTGCCGCACATGGTGTTGAGCGTGCGCTCCAGCTGGGTGATCTGATGGCGATGGGCTTTGAGCTTCTGCGTCACCGAAGCCAGTGCCGCCGTCGCCGGATTGAGTTTGGTCACGGTCAGGCCCGTGGTACGGGCGATCTTTTCCATGTATTCCTTGCGCTCGTACTCGCGGCGCTTATGGCATTTGAGGCTCTTGGGGTCGACCTCCAGGCCCATACCCGTACCAGCCCATTCCTCGGCCTTCGCAATCGCCTCGCCCAGCATGTCCTCGCCACCGGTGTTGCGGCATTTATCGCACACGCCCAGCGGCAGATACACACTCACGTTGGGATAGTCGGCCAGCACCGAGAACCAGGTCTCGGCTGTAATATCGCCCACGCAGGCAACGACGACCTCGTTCTCGCGCGGCATGCGCTTAAGGGCGCGCGTGCAGGTAACGTAGGCGGTCTCGTGACTTGTAGCCGCCGAGACAATGTCGTCATACAGGTTTTTGGGCGCCAGGCGCGGCGAGATGATCGCCTCAGTCGGACAGGCAGCGGCGCACAGGCCACACTTGCGACAGGAATCGAGGATCTCGATGGCATCTTCCTCGACCTCGATGGCGTTGACCGGGCACACGTCCATGCACGCGGTGCAGCCACTCTTTTCGTTTTTGCAGGTCAAGCACGGAATGGTGTTGCCGCGCGGACGCTCCTTGTAGTCAGCAGGATTCCACTGCGGCGCCGACGGATCGAGCGCATCGGTCACACCGCCAAGCGGGTTTTTAAGAAAGTCGAAACCCTTGCTGATCTCGATAATGTCATCAAACAGATCGTGTTCCTGCGCCATGCGCGGCCCCTCCCTGAGCAGTGCAAACAAGCAAGAGATAATGATACGCTATCGGCCCGCGCCTCGGGCAAATTACACGTGGAGCATCTTTGCGGCAAATAGCCCATGGCCTATCGCCGCCTCGATTGCACAAGGTCAATCAAGCGCCAAACTATGCCTCGCGCATGAGCTCGACGAGCTTTTGTTTGGTCACCTTGGCCTGCTCGTTGGCCATATTGCGTTCGTTTCTAAAGGCCGCATCCGCAACGCTCATCAGGTCGGCATCGGAAATCTCGCCAAGGCCCAGCTCCTCGAGCGTCGTCGGCAGACCGACGCGCTGACAAAACTCGAGCACCTGTTCAAGCTCGGGCGCACGCTCCAGACGAAGCTGGACCACCAGACCAAACGCTACGGCCTCGCCGTGCATAGCCTTGCACTCGGGCAAAATCGTCAGGCCGTTGGCGATGGCATGCGCCAACGCCAAGCCACCGCTCTCAAAACCAACACCCGAAAGCAGGATGTTGCACTCGATCAGGCGCTCAACCGCCGGCGATGTACGCCCCTTTTTGAGATCGCGCTTGGCAGCGACGCCGCATTCCATAAGCGTGTCGTAGCAGGCACGTGCCGCGACCAGTGCCAAGTGCCCCGGCGCGCCACCGTGCTCGTTCGCACCTCTCGCCGCGGCGCACGAACGCGCCTCGAAGTACGTTGCCAGCGCATCGCCCATACCAGCGACCGTCATACGCAGTGGGGCCGCCGCGACCACGTTGGTATCGACCACGACCAGGTCTGGATTCTTCTCGAGCATCAGGTAGCGGTCGAACGACCCGTCCTCGTGATACAACACCGAAATCGCGCTGCACGGACCATCCATTGAGGCCGCCGTGGGGCATACACACAACGGCAGCTCAGCATAAAACGCAACGGCCTTTGCGATATCGAGCATCTTGCCGCCGCCAATGCCCACCACCATGTCGCAATACTCGGCCCGGGCTTCCTTGGCCATTTCGACAACGGCATCTTCCGTACACGGACCGTTGTAAATTTTAAAGAACGGCTCGCTTAGATCTTCATCCAGAAATCCATCGACGATCTGTCTGCACAGCCGATCCTCGGTGCCCCGGTCAAACAAGACATAGGCAGCGCAGCCCAACCATGACAAATACCTGCCCTGACGCGAAAGTTCGCCCGGCCCTTGAACATACCGGCCGGGACCGCCATAAACCATGGGAAGCGCCATACAAGAATCCGCCCTTCATCAAACAACGATTGGTGCAAAGTAACCTGACCCCTTTGCACCAACTTGGCGCGATGGGGTCGGGTTAGTTTGCACCATAGCAAAAAGGGGCAAAGCCATCTGCCGGCTTTGCCCCTTCCTTAGCTTGATTTACTCATCCATGAGGTAATAATGACCCAGCGCGTCGGCACCCAGGATGGCGTTTGCGACCATCTCGGGCGTCACCTCAAACGGCATGTTGCACATGGTGTCCTCGGGCGCGCAGGCGGCCTCGGCAACAATCATGGCCTGCTCGCGCGTAAGCTCGGCAACGCCAAGTTCCTTCATCGTGACCGGCAGGCCCAGCTCAATGCAGAAGCCCAAGACTTCCTCGAGCTTCTCGGTCGGGGCATCCTCGAGTACCAGCTGGACGATGGTGCCAAAGGCGACCTTCTCGCCGTGATACATGTTGTGGCACTCGGGCAGCATCGTCAGACCATTGTGGATGGCATGAGCAGCAGCAAGGCCCGAGCTCTCAAAGCCAATACCCGAAAGCAGCGTATTGGCCTCGATGATGTGCTCGACGGCAGGCGTGAGCGCACCCTTCTCCAGCGCGACCTTGGCCTTGACGCCATCGGCCATGAGCGTCTCATAGCAGAGCTTGGCGAGCGCCAGGCCGGCCATGCCGCCCTTGCCGCCGGCGCAAGTGCCACCGTCGGCATCATGCGTCGCCTGGGCCTCAAAGTAGGTTGCGAGCGCATCGCCCATACCGGAAACCGTCAGGCGCACCGGGCTCGCCGCGATAACCGTCGTATCCATCAGGACGATATTGGGGTTTGCCTTAAGGAAGAGGTACTTATCGAACTGGCCATCGTCGGTGTAGAGCACCGAAAGCGCCGAACATGGGGCATCGGTCGAAGCAATGGTGGGGCAAATGATAACCGGGGACTCCAGGTAATAGGCGACGGCCTTCGCGGTGTCGAGGATCTTGCCGCCACCGACGCCGACGATGATGTCGCAACCGTTGTCGCGAGCGAGCGCGACCAGGCGATCAACCTCGCCCTTGGAGCACTCGCCGTTAAAGTCCTCAAACAGCAGCTCGGCCTTAGCCTCGGCAAAACCGCCCTCGATCTTGGCACCGACGCGCTTCTTGCCCGAAGGCGTCACGACGACGAGGGCCTTAGCGCCGAGCGGCTCGACATAGGAGCCGAGCTTGGCGAGCTCGTCCGGACCCTGGATGTACTTGCTGGGGCTATTGAAAATTGCAGCCATAACTATCCCATTCTCTAAAAGAAAAAGAAAGGGGCTCCGTACAGATACGTGCGGAGCCCCTCGTTACGATAACAAGAGTCGATTAGAAATCGATGTCGGTGTCGTAGTAGCAGGCCTTGAGAATCTTCTCGAAGTCGGCAGCCTTGGTCTCACGCGGGTTCTCGGGCGTGCAGGCGTCCTGCTCGGCGTTCGCGGCGATCTCGGGGAGCTTGGCGAGGAACTCCTCCTCGGAAACCATCTGCGGGTTCTCGGCGTCGACCTTCACGCCACCATTCGCGTAATCCTTGATGGACTGCGGAATGTTGAGCTGGTCGTTGAGGTCGCGGATCTTCTGGACGAGCGCAGCGATGAGCTCCTCGTTGGTCTCGCCGGGAAGGTGCAGGATCTCCTTGGCCACGTAAGCGTAACGCTCGGCAGCACGCGGGTCCTTGGAGTTCCACTGGATGACCTTGCCCAGGTACATGGCGTTAGCAGCACCGTGGATGATGTGGCCGTTCTCGAAGGCAGCACCGGTCTTGTGAGCCATGGAGTGAACGATGCCGAGCAGGCCCGAGGAGAAGGCGATACCGGCGATGCACTGAGCCTCGTGCATGTGCTGACGGGCCTCATGGTCGCCAGCATAGGACTTGGGCAGCCACTCGACGATCTCGCGGATGCCGTGCAGGGCGTTGGCGTCGGTGAACATAGAGGCGCAGGTGGAAACGTAGGCCTCCATGCAGTGGGTCAGAGCATCCATGCCGGTGTGAGCGCACAGCTTGGCGGGCATGGTGTAGGTGAGCTCGGGGTCGACGATGGCGACATCAGGGGTGATGTTGAAGTCGGCCAGCGGGTACTTGATGCCCTTGGCGTAGTCGGTGATGACGGAGAAGGCGGTAACCTCGGTAGCGGTACCGGAGGTAGAGGAGATGGCGCAGAAGTGAGCCTTCTGACGCAGCTCAGGGAAGCTGAACGGCTGGATGATGTTATCGAAGGACTCCTCGGGATACTCGTAGAAGACCCACATGGCCTTAGCGGCATCGATGGGCGAGCCGCCGCCGATGGCGATAATCCAGTCGGGCTCGAACTCGCGCATGGCCTCGGCGCCCTTCATGACCGTCTCGATGGACGGGTCGGACTCGACGCCCTCGAACAGCTTGACCTCGAAGCCGCCTTCCTTAAGGTCGTTCTCGACGTCCTGCAGGAACCCGCCGCGGCGCATAGAGCTGCCGCCAGAAACGATGATGGCCTTCTTGCCCTTGAGGTTCTTCACCTCGTGGCGAGCGCCCTCACCAAAGTACAGATCGCGAGGATTGGTAAAACGTCCCATACTGTGCCTCCTAAACAAGCCCCTCTTAGACTTGCGTATATAACGGAGCACCCAATTGGCTCCGTTAGGACCGGTTTGCGCGTTGCCGGCGATGACAATGCGCGATGTCTAAACGTCTCAACGCTCAGATAAACACTATTTTACCGTTCTGGTTGGTCAGTTATTCACCTAAAGCCGCCAATGATGAAACGTTTTTTCTATCCCTGAAGACCCTTGTACGGCATTCATACTCCCAAGCTGGGCAAACGTTTTATCAAGGTTGACTACATATCCCGGGCAGGACTGTGCCCCTCCAAAATATGCACCGTTCGCCGCCAAAAATCGACCGTTTGCGGCACCGTGATACCACTCGGCCGTCCATGGTGCCGACATTTGTGCGACATCCGACTTCGTGGTGCAAAGGTGCAAGTCCAAGTGCGGCACCCCCGGTGTGCCACATGCGGGTAAACTAGAACTTTATATAGAAACATCTGAACCCTAACCGCAGCAAAGGAGGCCCCATGGCATTCGATCCCATTCAAGAGGATTGCCATCGCCTCGTTCTTGAGGCCTTGCGCCGCGACAATATCCCGCTCACCGACGGTGCCGCCGTAGAGCGTCTGATGGAGCAATTCACCCGCAACCCCGCACCGCTCATCGTGCACGACCGCGACCGCGCCGGGCATCTGATTGCCAAGGTAGTCGAGGCCGTCGACTACCGCATTCCCTTTATCCCTGACGATGCCCAGGCAGAGCAGGAAGAGGCAGCTGCCGAGAACATGCTCCGCGAGGCGGCCGCACTCGATCCGGCCAACTGGGATGCCCAGCGCATGCTGACGGCACTCACCGCCGAATCCAACGAGGAATACGTGCAGTATCTGGTGTCCAAGTGCGACGAGGTCGAGCACGACCTAGCGCTCAAAATCGCCTCGGCCCAGGACCCCTACGAGCGCGAGGCCGCAGGCGACCTTACGCGCCGTCCCTATCTGCGCTGGCTTGCCGCCTTGGCATCGCGCGCGCTCATTAGCGGACGCTACCGCATGTCGCTCGAAGCCGCGAATCGCAGCTTGGACTTTGCCCCCAACGATCCCGCCGGCGTCCGCCACACCGCGATGCTCGCCATGGCAAAGCTCGAATACCCCGCCGAGGAGCTCAAGCGCTTTCGCTCCGCTCACTCCGTGCCGTACCTCGCGAATACCCCGCTGCGCCGCCGCCCCAAAGATGCGGAGCGCGACTTGGACCCGTGGACGCTCATCGCACTGATGAGCGCAGCCTGGCGCGAGCTGGACTACGAGGGCGCCGAGCACTACTTGCGCATCCTTGCGCGCTCGTGTCCGCACGCAGCCGAGGCACTCTACTTCCAAACCGAGTTTCCCGATGGCGTCTATGCCCGCGTCAACGTGGGCGTGGGCTCCACCGACGAGCTTGTCCTTGCGCTGTCCGAGGCGACGCCGGTACTGCAGGAGGGCCTGGGCGCTCCCGACAACGCCAGCTTTGCCGCCTGGATCGCCACCAACGATATCGTGCGTTCCCAAATCGATGAGCGCATACTGCGGGCGGCCGAGCAGGGTTTGCCGTTTAAGGGAGGAGACCTCTAATGGATCCGAGCGTCTACATCCCCGCCTACCTGGAGCGCACCTATCTGGCGTCGCACCCCGAGCTCACCGATGCAGCACGCGAGCTTGTCCATAACGACGTAAGCGTCAACCCTCACAAGTATGCGCAGACCGAGCATGCCCAGGCGCTGCTGTCCTATGCCGGTGTTCATCGCCACCTGCTCGACGAGCTCCATCGCATCGAGGACATGGGCAGCGATGAGGAGTTTGAACAGACGCGCAACCGCCTGTTCGACGATATGCGCGATGAGCTGCTCAAGATCGTCCGCGTCGATGCACTGGCCGTCGACGCGCAGCTGCTCGCCATCATCCTGGCCGACACGCCCGTTGACGCCTGCCTGGGCGACCTAATGAAGCTCGAGGCGACCACGGCCGATTACCTGCAGCAAAGCGTGCCCGGGTTCGACATGGAAGCCCCGCACTACTGGGCCAACAAAGTTTTGACGGACGGCGTGACGGCGGCAGAGCTCACCGTGAGCGAGCCGGCTCTTATCGGGTGGCTCCACACGCTCGAGGCCATCTCGCAGCTGTGCATGGCGAGCGCCCGCTACCGTGCTGCCGCCAACTACGCCCGCCGCGTCCTTAAGGCGGAAGGCTACCCCAGCCGAGCCGCAGGCACCGTGTTGCTCGCCCTCGCTCGTCTGGAAGACCAGGACGGCTTTTTTGCCCTGGCCCACCAGCTCGAGGAAGAGATCGGGGCTGACGCGCTCGAGAACTCTCCTTGGTATCTGCTCGCCCGCACCATCCTCTTGTTCAAAACGAACAAGATGCGTCCGGCGGTGCGTGCGCTGCGTGAGTTCGCTAACCGCTGCGAGGGCGGCGCGTTCTTCTTGCTGAATCCCATGTACCAGACACCGTACCTTCCCTGCCGGCCCGAGCCACGTGATCCCTGGGATCTTTCGCACCAGGCCGTTTGGGAAGCGGACGGCATTATCTCGGACACTCCAGACTTTGCCCCCTGGGCCAATGCCTGCGAAGACGCGTCGCAGCTTGCCCAGGAATTTGCGCGCCGCTACGGTTTTTAGTGACGCACTCGACCCGACCATGTCGTTTACGTTAGGAACGGTTTCATGAACCTCCGCTCATCTCTTGCCTGCACCTTGAGCGATATCGCTCGCTGGGGGCTGCGCTCCGTCCTTAAGCGCCAGGGTGGCGTACTCCCCGGCCGCATCGCCATGAAGATCGACCCCGAGTTGCTGAGCGACCTCGCCGGCCTTGTCGACCGCAGCGTGGTGATCACCGGCACCAACGGC
Organism: uncultured Collinsella sp.; assembly: GCA_902496275.1. GTDB lineage: Bacteria > Actinomycetota > Coriobacteriia > Coriobacteriales > Coriobacteriaceae > Collinsella. The sequence continues at coordinate 189,531 of CABVAC010000001.1, forward strand.
AAGACCACCACCTCCAATCTCATTGCCGACGCCGTTGCCGCCAGCGGCGCCACCGTGGTATGCAACCGTGCCGGAAACAACATGGAGCCGGGCGTGGTTGGTGCCCTGCTCGAGGCGCGTGGCAACCTTAAGCGAACCGCCAGCAGCAAGCGCGTAGGCGTCTTTGAGTGCGACGAGCTCTACACGGTGCGCGTCCTGCCCAAGCTCAAGCCGACGTACTTTGTGCTGCTCAACCTGTTCCGCGACCAGCTGGACCGCTACGGCGAGATCGACCACACCCAGGACGTCATCGCCCACGCGCTGGAGCTTTCGCCGGCAACGACGCTCATCTATAACGCCGACGATCCGCTGTGCGCCTCGATCGCCGCGCGCGTCCCCAACACGAGCATCGCCTTTGGCATCGACGGTGCCACGGGCACCGAATCCGATCGCATTAGCGACTCGCGTTTTTGCTCGCAGTGCAACGCGCCGTTGGAGTACGACTATGTGCAGTACGGCCAGCTCGGCGCCTATCATTGTCCTTCGTGCGGTTGGGGTCGTCCCGCGCTGCTCCGTCGCGTGACGGACATTGAGCTCACCTGCGACGGCTACGGCTTTGACCTGAACTTTGGACCCGATACCGGCGCACCCGCAACGCACATCGCCACGCGCTACAACGGCCTGTACATGGTCTACAACGTTGCCGCCGCCTTCTTTGCGGCACGCGAGTTGGGCGTGAACGCAGCTCACCTGCAGCCCACGCTCGATGCCTACGTCCCCGCCGGCGGACGCATGGGCCGCTGGGAGATCGCCGGCCGTACCGTCGAGGCAAACCTGGCCAAAAATCCCGTGGGCTTCGATCGCCAGATTCAGTCCATTAAAACGGCAGGCGGCAGGCTCTGCGCCTTCTTCCTGAACGACAACGACGCCGACGGTCACGATGTCTCGTGGATCTACGACGTCGACTTCGAGCGCATCGCCGACACCCCAGGGCTTGTCGCCTTTGCCGGCGGCACGCGTGCACACGATATGCAGGTACGTCTGAAGTACGCCGGCATCGACGCCTCCATCATCTCGAATATCGAGCAAGCGATCGGTGCCGTGGCGGACGAGGAGGCCGGCGATACTTTCTACGCCGTCGCCAACTACACGGCCTTCCCGCCACTGGTCAAGGAGCTCGACGAGCTTAAGGGCACCGATGCGGCTACGGTTGCCGCCCACGCTGCAACACGCGCCAATGGCAGCGCTGTCCCCACCGATATTGCGCCGGTCGAGCTCTCGCGCCCCCTGCGCATCGTCTACCTGTATCCCGATGCCCTCAACCTCTATGGCGACGGCGGCAACGTCATTGCCCTCGAGCGCCGCTGCGCCTGGCGTGGCATCCCCGTGCGCGTGGACGAGGTCCGTATGGGCGAGTCGCTCGATCTCACCGACGCCGACATCGTCATGATGGGCGGTGGCTCCGACCGCGATCAGCTGGCCGTGGCACACGAGCTGTTCGCTCAAAAAGACAAGGTTGCGTCCTATGTTGAAGATGGCGGCTCGCTGCTCGCTATCTGCGGCAGCTATCAGCTGCTCGGCCGTTCGTACTATATGGGCGAGAATCGCATCGAGGGCCTGGGCGTCATTGCTGCCGAAACCGTGCGCGGCTCCGACCGCCTGATCGGCAACGTCGCCGTCAAGACCGACCTGGCACCCGAGCCCTTTGTGGGATTTGAGAACCACGGAGGCCGCACCCTTTTGGACGCCGATGCCACGCCGCTCGGAACGTCCGTCGTCACGGGCACCGGCAACAACGGCGACGATGGCTTTGAGGGTCTCATCTACAAGGGCGTCATCGGCACGTACCTGCACGGACCGGCACTGCCCAAGAACCCCGAACTCGCCGACTGGCTCATTACCCACGCCCTCGAGCGCCGTGGCGACGCGCAGGCCACAGCCCTGCTGCCGCTCAAGCCCCTCGACGACACCTACGAGCGCGCCGCCCACGACGCAGCCATGAAGCTCCTCCCCTAGCACCCCACCACCACAAAGGGGACAGGCACCTTTGTGGTGGTTTTTCAGTTTGCCAACGATATGTGAACGGCTAAAAAAGTCTGCTATACTCTTTCCCGCTGTCCCCATCGTCTAGCGGCCAAGGACGCCACCCTTTCAAGGTGGATATCGCGGGTTCGAATCCCGCTGGGGGCACCATTTGAATTGAAGAGCCCGTTACCCTCGCGGTAGCGGGCTTTTTGCTACCGATATGCCGGGATTCGAACCCGACAGGGTGCGAAGCTGAGGAAACGCGCAAGCGTTTTCCAGCGCAGCACGCAAGGAGCGGAGCGACGCAGCGGAAGCGGGCGGCGCCAGCCGCACGCGGACATCCCGCTGGGGGCACCATTGGTACCGTCAAGATTCTTTCGCAAATTGATCGAGGCGGCCTCGGCCCCGCCTTGC
>CABVAC010000002.1 GCA_902496275.1 uncultured Collinsella sp.
CTGATCTGGCGGATAACCTCGCCGGCAATCATCTGACCCATGATGGGCGGCATAAAACTAGCGGTACCCAACTCGGTACGCTCGTGGATGTTGGACGGGTCGCGGGGTTGGGTCTTAACCGATTCCTCGCAGCTAAACAGCACGTGCAGACTCTTGATTCCGCGCTTCTTACATTCTTTGCGCATGATGCGGCTCATGGGGTCGCGTACCGTATCGAAAATGTCGGCAAAGCGGAGGCACTCGGGATGGAGCTTGTTGGCCCCGCCCATGGAGCTAACCAAACGAATGTCGTGGTCCTGAGCATATTTGGCAATGGTGAGCTTGGCCGAGATGGTGTCGATGGCGTCGACGACGTAGTCGAGCTTGCCGTCCGTCTGCTCCAAAACGCTCGCGAAGAACTCGTCGATGTTGTCGCTCAGCAGGTATTCGGTGCGTTTGATAACGGTGGCGGTGGGATTGATGTCGTGGATCATGGCTTCCATAACATCGACCTTGCGCTTGCCGATGGTGCTGTGAAAGGCGATGGCCTGGCGGTTGATATTGCTGGGCGCGATGATGTCCTTGTCCAGAATCACAAAATGACCGATGCCGCCGCGGGCGAGTGCCTCGCAGCAGTTGGAGCCCACGCCTCCGCAGCCGAGCACCAACACCGTAGCATCGGCGAGCTTATCGAGTGCCTCGCGGCCCATGATGATCTCGAGCTTGGTGTCGCGTGTCTCGACGAGAGCGGCAGCGGTTTCGGTCATAGACATCCTCCGATGGGGAAGCGAATCGTGTTTTAGCTATCGCCATTATAGGTGTTATCGCGATTCCATTTGAGCCCTTGGGCTTGTTGAAATGGGATCGGGGTTCGCATAAGATTGAAGCAGATGGCACCCGTTGCAGCGGGTTGGCCAACTCTAAAACACGTTTGTAGCGTGAGAAGTGGCCGTCTTCGCATTACGCGGAGGCGGCTATTTTTTTGAGTACAAGATTAGATAGTTAGACAAACATCTAAATATCGAGTATAGTGTGCGCGTCATGAGAGATGATGAGAGGAGGTCTTATGCCGGGAGAGGGTTTTAAGGCGCTTGCCGATCCAACGCGACGGCGCATTTTGGAGTTGCTGCGCGAGGGCAATTGCACGGCGGGGGAGCTTGCCGAGCATTTCGATATCAGTAAGCCGTCGCTGAGCCATCACTTGGCGACGCTCAAAAACGCCGGGTTGGTGACCGACGAGCGCCATGGCCAAAACATCGTATACAGCTTAAACACCACCGTCATGCAGGATTTGATTGGCTGGTTTATGGGCTTTACAAACACGGAAGGTGATAAGGATGAATAACGAAAACAAGGGCATTCACCCCACGGGGGTATCGTCGCGCGTGTGGATTGCGCTGGTCGCTCTGTGCGTCGCCAATGTCGTAGCGCACCTCATGGTGATGCCGAGCTTGCCTGCGCAGATTCCCACGCACTGGGGCGCGAACGGCGCCGTCGACGGTTGGGGTCCTAGCTGGATGGCCTCCGCGCTCGGCGTGCTGCCTCTGGCGCTTCTCGCAATGTTCTGCGTGGTGCCGCGCATCGACCCCAAAGGTGAGGCATATCGAACCTCGGGCAAGTTCTACCAGGGCTTCGTAATCGCCTTCACCTTGTTCATGTGCGCCATAAGCTGGCTGGGAGAGCTTACGGTCTGGGGCGTGGTGCCGGCGGTCGGTTCGGTTAACGTGCTGATTTCCGGTGTTGTCGGTTTGCTGTTCATCGGCGTAGGCAACTACTTGCCGCGTGTGAAGCAGAACTATACGCTCGGTATCAAGACGCCCTGGGCGCTTGCCGATCCCGAGAACTGGCGCCGTACGCAGCGTTTTGGCGGCGCCTGCTTTATGGTGCTAGGTATTGGCCTGATTGTGATGGGCGTGGCAGGCAGCGTGCTTTCGAGTGAAGTCGTCGCCGCGGTGATTGCGGTTCTGGCGTTTGGTTCGGTTGGAGCCGTCTACGTCTACTCGTATCTGTTGTGGCGCAAATCGCAGCGAGCCGCTCGTTAAGGTTGCGGAAAACTAGCGTACGCAGTTCATAGTATGTTCCGGGGGACTTTTCCCAGGTAGTATTAGGGGGTGTGGGCAACCATGCCCCTTTTTCGTAACGTTTCAGAGCTGGTTTTTCCATTTCGTTTCTACTAAAGCGAAACAAGAATAGGGAAACGGCAGGTAGAAAGGATAAAACAGACAAATGGCAGAGTTTATCTACCAGATGTATCAGGCTCGTAAGGCCCATGGTGACAAGGTGATCCTTGACGACGTGACCCTGAGCTTCTACCCCGGTGCCAAGATCGGCGTCGTGGGCCCCAACGGTATGGGCAAGTCGACCCTGCTCAAGATCATGGCCGGCATCGAGGAAGTCTCCAACGGCGATGCCAAGCTCACCCCCGGCTACACCGTGGGTATCCTGCAGCAGGAGCCGCCGCTCGACGACGACAAGACCGTCATCGAGAACGTGCGCATGGCATTTGGCGACATGATCGCCAAGGTCGATCGCTTCAACAAGATCGGCGAGGAGATGTGCGACCCGGATTGCGACATGGACGCCCTCATGGCCGAGATGGGAAAGCTCCAGGACGAGATCGACGCCGCCGACGGCTGGGATATCGATTCCAAGCTCGGCCAGGCCATGGACGCCCTGCAGCTGCCCGATTCCGACATGCCGGTCAACGTGCTCTCTGGCGGCGAGCGCCGTCGCGTGGCCCTGTGCAAGCTGCTGCTCGAAGCTCCCGACCTGCTGCTGCTCGACGAGCCCACGAACCACCTGGACGCCGAGTCGATCCTGTGGCTCGAGCACTTCCTGCACAACTACCAGGGCGCGGTGCTTGCCGTCACGCACGATCGCTACTTCCTGGATAACGTTGCCGAGTGGATCTGCGAGGTCGACCGCGGTCACCTTTATCCCTACAAGGGCAACTACTCCACGTATCTGGAGACCAAGGCCGCCCGTATCGAGGCGCAGGGCAACCGCGACGCCAAGCTCGCCAAGCGCATGGAGGCCGAGCTCGAGTGGGTACGCAGCTCGCCCAAGGCTCGCCAGGCAAAGAACAAGGCCCGTCTGGCTCGCTACGAGGAGATGGAGGCCGAGGCCCGCGCAAGCCAGAAGCTCGACTGGACCGACATCCGCATCCCTGTGGGCCCGCGTTTGGGCAACAAGGTGCTCGAGGCCCATCATCTGCACAAGGAGTTCGATGGCCGTGTGCTCATCGACGACCTTTCGTTCACTCTGCCGCGTAACGGCATCGTGGGCGTCATCGGCCCCAACGGTGTGGGCAAGACTACGCTCTTCAAGACCATCGTGGGCCTGGAGCCGCTGACTTCGGGCGAGCTCGAGGTGGGCGAGACCGTCAAGATCTCCTATGTCGACCAGAACCGTTCTGGCATCGATCCCGATAAGAACCTGTGGGAGGTCGTCTCGGACGGCCTGGACCACATGATGGTCGGCGAGACCGAGGTTCCGAGCCGCGCTTATGTGGCGAGCTTTGGCTTTAAGGGCCAGGACCAGCAGAAGCGCGCTGGCGTACTTTCCGGTGGCGAGCGCAACCGTCTGAACCTGGCGCTCACGCTCAAGCAGGGCGGCAACCTGCTGCTCCTCGACGAGCCTACGAACGACCTCGACGTCGAGACGCTGTCCTCGCTCGAAGCGGCGCTGCTCGAGTTCCCGGGCTGCTCGGTGGTCATTAGCCATGACCGTATGTTCCTGGACCGCGTCGCCACGCACATTCTGGCGTGGGAAGGCACCGACGAGAACCCGGGCAACTGGTATTGGTTCGAGGGCAACTTCGAGGCCTATCAGGCCAATCGCATCGAGCGCCTGGGCGAGGACGCGGCCCAGCCGCATCGTATTCACCGTAAGCTGACGCGCGACTAGATCGTTACGCGGTTTTCCAAACCGCGTAACTGCTCGACGCTGCGCGGGTCGCAAGCACCCCATCTTGCCGTTCAAGCCGTCGCTCGCGTACCGAAGTACGCGTCGCTCCTCTTTCACGGCAACCTGGGGCACTTGCGGCCCGCTCGCTGTTGGTTACGCAACATCAACAAATAAAAACGGCTCAAATCCTGATTTGGATTTGAGCCGTTTGTCGTTACTGCTCGGGTTCTTCGACTTTATCGATGACCCAGGTGGATCCGAGACCACCGGTGGTGTTGCGGCGGATGCGCACGGCAACCTCGCGACGCTCGCCGGCCTGCGTGTAGCGCAGGGGGAAGCTTGCGCGGTTTCGCGCGGCCTCGATGGTACCGCGCTCGCGGGCGATCCAGTAGTACTCGCCGACGATGCCGAGGGTATCGGCGCCGTAGGGGAGATAGGTCGACAGCTGGTGTAGCAATGGACCGGGGCAGAAGACCTCGGTTGCGAAATCGATGGGGAAGTCCTCGGGGATGGCGGGCGCTACGGGTGCGGGGGCCGGTACCATCGTCGGTGCGAAGGCCTGCTCATTGACGGGCGTCACCTCGATGACGGGCGCGGGTTCGGCGCCGAGTACTGATTCGGTGTCCGCTTTCGGCATCGCCGCGGAATCTGCGGGTTCGACGATGGCAGGTGCGTCTGCGGTCGCGGTGTCGAACTCGACTTGCGGAGCGCTCTGATTCTCGACGCTCGACTTTGCCTCGATGGGCGTGGATGCCATGGTGGTGATGCCGGCGTTTGCGTTCTCGGGGTCATAGACGACCGTGAGCGAGATGGCGGGCTGCGGTGCCTCGGGCTCCGGCGCCGACTCGGTAGCGTCTTGATCTGCGGGCTCGTCGGACTGATCGTCCTCGGCCTTGTCACCAAAGACATCGCTGTTTTGGAATGCAGACGTCTCGGGCTGGTCAGCGGCTTCTTCGGTTGTCGACTTGGGAGCTTCGTTGAGCTCCGCAGTGGTTTCCTGCTCAGATATGACTTCGGGATCGGTCGTGGCGGTGATTTCGGTTTCTGCTGTTACCTCAATAGCGACTTCGATCTCTGCCTCGGGCTCGGGCTCCGGCACGGCTTCAACCATGGTTTCTGGCTTGGGACGTTTAACGTGCTTGGGACGCACGGCCTTGAGGTCCTTCTCGCCGCGCTTTTTCTTTTTGTAGGACTGCTTGGCTCCCTTGGCTGCCTTGGGCTTGTCCTCGCCCTTGGCAAGGGCGGCATCCCAAGCCTCATTGGCGATGACGGTGGCATACAGGCGACCGCCCTTAAAGACGGTCAGCTTAATGCAGTCGTCGAGCTCCTCGAGCAGCTCACGCGTGGACTCAAAGCCCAGGTCATAAGCGGTCATGTCGCCGGCGGCGAGCGCCTCCTCGACCTGTGTCATAAACGTTTGCTTGCCGCACCCAATCGCGTCGCGCAGCAGGCGGTACAGATAGATGTGGTTGCCCAGCGAAAGCGTGGGCCTAACTATTGTCTTGCTCATGGCAAATCTCCTCTTTACACATGTAAAGCATCTTACCATCGCATAGCGTTCGCCATGGCGGCGCCCAAGGCAAACGGGCGCGAACCGCTTTCGATTCGCGCCCGTTGTACAGGTCGGTTATCTATGAGAGGCAAATGTACTTAGTTGCCCGATGCCGTGCCTTGGCTCGAGTTGTCAGATGCCGTGCCGGACGCGGTTCCACTCGAGCTGTTCGAGCTGTTGGTGTTGTTGCTGTCTGCTGTGCCCGTTCCCGAAGTGGCGTCGCTCGTCTGGCCGCCCGTGCTCGGCTGCGAACCGCCAGTCGTTTGGCTTGAGTCGGTCGTGCCGGACGGCGTGCTGCTGTTGGCCGTAGAGGAATCGGTGCCCTGCGATTGGTTTTGGGTGTTCGAGGACGAATTGGCAGAGGTAGAACTGTCTTGCGTATCGTCCGTCTGCGCCTGCTGATCCTGCGACTGGGTGTTGCCATTTGCATCGCTCTCGGTCGTGCGCGACGAAAGGATTGGCTCGTGACGCTCGCCCAGACCCTCACCGGCAGTGGTGATAAGGATGGCGCCGGCGCAGGCGATGACCGCGACGATGGCAATGGCGATCGAGAAGACGATGACCTTCTTTTGCGTCTGGCTGCGCTCAGCCGCCGCCTTGGCGCGCAGACTGTTGGGGGCGACGCGCGCCGTGGTCGCGCGTCCCGCAACCTGACGCATCTCCTGCGTGGTCGCGGCGCCACCTAGGTGCTCCTCGACATTGGGCTCAACGGGCTCGTAGGCGCCGGCAGGGTAGTCGACGGCGGCATGCGTGCCCTTGATTGCTTCGGCGCTGGCGGAGATAAAGTGGCGATAGACCTGCGAGGACACAACAGTGATGACTGAGCTCACAGCGGCACCAATCACCGAGCCGGCAATGCCGATCTTTGAAGCAAGCGCCACGCTCGTGGCGGCAGCTGCGGCGCCGGCGATGATCTGGGGAATGGAAATGTCGTCGAACAGGCCCTTTTTGGGCGCGATGGCCATGGTCTGGCCGATGGAATGGTTTTCGTGAACGCCGTTGTTCAGTGCGGCGGGAGTCATGACGCGTGTACGCGGCGCGTCGGTGTACTTGGTTGTCATACGGGGTCCTCCCGGTGTAAATCTGCTTCGTTTCGTGTAGCCATCAGGGTACCCACCAGATGTGAATCGTACGTGACATTTAACAGATACCATCAACTCATCAAGGGGGCCTGCTGTCTTTGGTGCAATAGCTTGATGCTAAACTGGATTTACGATTGCGAGGTGGTTTACGTGATGTACCCGTATATGACATTCGAAGATGGTACCGAGGTCATTCATTCTGACCTGATTACAGATGGCGATATCGAAAAGGTTATCGTGCATTTTGAGCGACCGACGGCAGAGGGCTTCGACTCCGCTCGTTGTGAGTTGCCTTCCTGTTCCTGGACTGACTGGGAAGGGCATTTTACTCAGAGTGAAAAACGAGCTTTCGAAGAGTGTCTGAGCAAATAATTTAGATTAGTTCGAGTTTAGTTCGAATAAAGAAGCTGAATGCGATGACCTAAAGCGTATGCATTTTTAGTATTAGATGCGTATGAAATGGAGGATGTGAATGGATGAGCTAATAGACTTTAAGAAACGATTTCTCAAGAATGGCGAGCTGGTTTCAATTCCAAAAAAGGAAAGCTATAAAAGAATCATGCTGCTATGGGCCGTCTCTTTCTTTGAATTAAATACAAGTTATACGGAGCTTCAGGTTAATCATGTGCTGTCACAGCTCTATCCTGATTATGCCGTGTTGAGGCGGTACTTGGTTGATTATGGATTCCTATTAAGGGATGAACGAGGCCTGAAATACGAGGTTAATCGTGATGTTCACGGTATTGAGAGCTAGCCGTCCGGTTCGGGTCCTATATATTGCTAGAGGGATAAGCGAAATAGGCAATTGGTGTGCGAATATTGCTTTGCCAATGCTGATTTACGAGGTAACTCACGATGTTTCTGCAACTGCTTTGATGGTCTGCTGCAGATTTGTCCCCTCTCTGTTTTCAGTTGCGCTCGCGCAGCTGCCTCAGAAGATGGGTATCGGGACACTGCAGGCCATGAGATTGGCAGACTTAATTCGCGCGGGATTATTCGTTTGCTATATTTTTGTTGATAGTAAATGGAGTATGTTTGCTATTACGTGCGCGGTATCGCTTTGCCGAACGGTAGAAATTCCCTGCTTTTACTCGTTGTTAAGAGCCAATACGAATAGTATCAATCGCGACGTAATTAATAATTCGTTTGGGTTCCTGCAGAATTTGATGATGGTTCTGGGGCCAGTTGCAGGCGGTTTTGTTGTCGCTCAATTTGGGGCGGAGGCTGTTCTTGCATTAGACGCGCTTTCTTTTGCCGCGTCGTTCTGGTTGCTGCGAGATGTTCCGTCGGTTATCGAGGTTAATGATAAAGAGGGAGTAAGCAAAAATGAAAAAAACAGGACTGCATTTAGTGATCTTAGCGCGAAGCACTTGGCAATTGGTTTCCTATTAATCGATATTTCTAGTGGCGTGGCATTTGGCTCTCTGAATTCTCTTTTGCCAGCTATAGCGCAATTGCAATTTGACTCGTCATCGATACAATACGGATTCCTTCAGAGTAGTCTTACAATCGGACTGTTGTTCGGAAATACAATATATGGTCGTTTAATCAGTGGTTCCGATTGCGTTAAATCATATTGTTTTGTGACGTATCTTGCGCTCGGTGCGTATCTGGCGTTTGGCTATCGCTATGCGTCTGGGATATCGTTTATTTTCCTTTTTATCGTCGGTGCCGGAAACGCCATTCAAGATGTGCTTCTCATAACATCGCTGCAGGATTTGGCGAGAGACGGATCTGAATCGATAAGCCTGTTTTCAATTAGGGAGTCTTTGCAATCGGTTGCTGTTGTTATTTCAACACTTCTTGTTTCGCTGTTCACGAGCATCGCGATGTTCTCAATTCTCGTTACAGGACTTGGTGTATTTTCAATTATGATGGTAGTTGTGTTTCAATTGAATTATTTGCGAAAGATGTGACGTTGATATGCCTAAAACGCTTTTAGTAATTTCCCCCAGGATGGAGTCCAGTGGGGCCGTATCTTGCCTTGCCTGTTTTGAAGTCATATCTTCAAGAGGTTGAACAATACAAAGTTGACATTGTTGACTTAAACGTGGAATTTTACGATGACCTCCTATCTTTTAGACATGTCGAAGAGTGCTGTAAAAGGTATCGGGAATCAAAGGATTCGTTTAGTTCGAATGTTCAATTAACAATCGAGTTGATACAAAAGTCGGCACTTAATGTTGACGAGGCAAAAGATATTTTCAGATCGAAGAGATACTTTAATCTAAAAGAAAGACAATATGCTGAAAACATTTTTAGAAATGCACTCTATATCATAAATCACGTCTCATATGGAGTTAAATACACGTTCAACTCCATAGATCTGCCCTATGATTATTATTCGACACCAGAAATAATGAAATCGCTTGCGGATACCTTGCATAATCCGTTTATTTCCTTCTATGAAACTGCCTTTCTTAAGCGTATTCAGAGGGAAAAAATCGAGTTTATTGGGATTTCGGTGAGCGGCTGTTTCCAATTGATTTCTGCAGTTACGTTAGCGAAACTGATTAAAGAAGAATGTCCATCTGTTAAACACGTCTCATTGGGCGGCAATTACATTACTCGTTTAGCAGATGACTGCATGAAAGAATGGCATCCCTTTTTTGAATACATTGATTCGATAATGATGTATGACGGCGAAGAGCCGCTTGCACGTCTTCTTGAGGCTCTTGACTCTGGTGATGACAATCTCGACTGTGTTCCAAACCTTTGCCATGCTAAAGGTGGAAAGATATATAAAAACCATCGGATTGAGCAAACATTTATCAACGATACAGTTCCCGATTTCGATGGCTTCGCCCTTTCTAAATACTTCATGCCTGAGTTAATATTGCCGGTTTATTCCTCTAGGCAGTGTTTTAATCATTGCGCCTTCTGCACCATTCCCGGTGCTACCGGTGGTTGTTACCGAAAGATGCCTATATCGAGAGTATTTGAAATAATGTGTCGGTTAAATGAAAAATACGGCACGAGAGTTTTCTCTTTTGTGGATGAAACATTCGAAGGCAAAAGAATGGAGCAACTCGCGGATGAAATAAACGCATCGGGAAAAACGTTTTTCTGGCATGGAGAAACGAGGTTCTCTCCAACCCTAAGTACAGACGTTTTTAACAAGATATACCAAAGTGGATGTAGGCAGATTCAGTTTGGTCTCGAGTCATACAACCAAAGAGTTCTTGATCTAATGAAGAAGAACACGAGAGTTGATTGGATTGATCGCAATATCCATGATTGTCTCAATGCGGGTATTCCTGTTCATCTATTTTTTATGATTGGCTTTCCGACCGAAACTAAAGAAGAGGCTCTAAACACCTTAGCTTATACAGAGAATGTTTTGAGTTATTCAAAACAGGTATGTGGTGTTCCATATTCCACGAGAGGATTTACGAATTTTGGTCTCGTTATGGGGTCGGATGTTTGGAATCATCCCGATAAGTATGGTGTCTCTGTTATGCCGAAGTCCCAATATGAGGATTTGCGCCTCGAAGTGGATTATGTTTCAGGCACTGGTTTAACTTTAAATGAAGCAAAATCCTTATCTGATGAGCATCATATTGATTTTTATATGCAAGAGGTCATAAACGGTAGCGACATAATTGACTTGCCCCAGCGGCTTCATATTTCAGAGGTGACCTGGATCTTAGATTCTATTCACGCTGTCAGGTATAAGGGACATTTGACCAAAGTAAAGCGACGGCTAACTAGTCTAAATCCAGCTGATCGAATCTGGCTGGATTCCAAGACCTCTGTCGTGCTCGTTGAGCCATTTGCCTACTTCTATAATTCTGAATACCATCATGTCTATGCTGTTTCCCAGTTGGTATACCTTAAGTTGGCCCGTTTATTGGAGGCCGATTGTAGCATTTCTCTTATTCTTGATCAGGGCGACCTCGAGCTGACAAGGGCGATAGAAGAACTGTTGCATTATGGATTGCTGAATACAAATATCGATGCCGATTATGTAATGCACGATAATGGTTTTCAATTGGTTAAAAGTTCGTTTGTTAAAGAAGTCGGACGCTCAAAAGAGGGGTTAAGAGTACTGCTGAGTTGTGCCACCCATAGAATGTGTGCGGTTAATGATTTTTCGTTCGCCTTGCTTTCGTTGTTTGAAAAGCCGATTACTAAGAAAGAGGTGCGCGACATTTTGAAAAAAGAGGGACTATCGGCAAAGGTTGATTTTCAATCTCAACGCAACAGTCTGAACGGACCCCGCGTTTCCGCAGCTAGCGCAACGCGGAAATAGCCCCCGGCACCTGGCTATCGCCTCGTTTCCGCAGGTGGAGAGGCTATGGAGGCCGGTGTCCCCGTGCCGCCGCCGCATGCTCCGCCAGCCCGCCGCGCAGCCGTTCCGGACTCAGCGCAACGGGCCCTCCGACCCATGTCCCGGCCCGCCGCCTATCCCGCCAGCGGCCCCTCGCCCCTCGCGGCCCTGGCCCTGTCGATGCAGCCGGGCGTGAGGTCGAGCTCGCCGGGCGCCAGCTCCTCTATCCCGAACGCGTCCATGAGGGCGGAGGCGTCCTCGCCGAGGGCCATCCGCAGCACGCGCGCCGGCGTCAGGAACCCGAGCGCGCCCCTCGGCTCGGAGTTCACCTGCGACATGAGCAGCGCGCAGTCCGCCGCCGTCAGCCGGTCGAACCTGGCCCCGGCGCCCTTGGGCAGCAGCTTCCTGATCTCGACGTGGTTCTTCTCGCACGCGCCCTTCTGCTGGCTCTGCCGGGGGTCGCAGTAGAAGAGCCTGGTCTCGCCGTCCCGCTCGCCGAGCAGCGCCGCGATGGCGCCCTCGTCGGCGAACTCGGCGCCGTTGTCGGTGAGCACGGCGCCGAAGGCGCGCCTCGCGCCGCCCTCGCCGAGGACCCCGCGCAGCGAGGAGAGGGCCGCCAGGACCGAGGCGCACGTGCCGTCCGGCAGCGGCAGCGCCAGCTGGAAGCGGCTCGGGCGGTGCAGGAGCGTGAGGAGCCTGGCGGAGTCGCCCCGGCAGCCCTCGACGGTGTCCATCTCCCAGGCCGCGGCGCAGGCGTCCTCGCCGAGCGCGAGGAACGACGCGTGCGACCTGCGCGCCGAGTGGGACGTCGCCCTCCTCGGGGCCCGGCGCGACCTGGGCCTGTAGCCGACCTTGCGCCTGAGCTCCATGTTCGTCATGCCGTCGTAGCCGGCGTCCACCCACCTGTAGACGGTGGAGGCGCTGAGCCCGGGGGTCGCCGCCGCTATCTGCTGCGGGGAGAGCCCGCGCGCGAGCCCGTCCCTGATGGCCGCGAGCTTGGCGGCGGCGCCCTCCTCGGTCTCGTCGATCCCGGACCTGCTCCCCGAGAGCTCGGCGTCGGCCGCCTCCTGCGCCCTCCTGGCCCTGTAGAACACCTTGGGCCTCCTCGAGCAGCCGTAGCCCCTCCTGTGCGAGCAGCCGTTGCAGCACCTCGGCCACGAGGAGAGCCTGGGGCAGGCCCCCGACAGGTCCGCGGGCGCGGGCTCGCCGTAGCGCGAGCGCGGCGCGGTGACGTAGCGGTGCGCCGCCACCTCCCTGGTCACGGTCGAGGGCGACCTGCCGAGCTCCGCGGCGATCTCGCGGGCGCTGCGGTTGAGGTCGAGCATCCTCTCGACCGTGTTCCTCTCGTGCCTCGTGAGCCTTGCGTACGACCTCCCGGACGGCTTCGGTCTGGACATGTCGGCCTCCCTCCATCGCGGGCCGGGGGATTCCGGCCCCTCTGGGGTTGCCTACCCGGATTCGCGCCTCAGGACTCAGCGCAACGCGTTGCGCTGAGTCCTGAGGCTGTTGCAGTGAACATGAGAATCAAGGGACTATCGGCAAACGAGGAGCAATTAAACAAGTTGGTTGATAATTGTATGAAAGCAGATATACTACAATTGATTAGATAGAGGAGGTTTCTACATGGACGTTATTAACAAAGATCTCTTGGAGCAACTGAAAGAGTCTCAGGAAGAGGGCGTCGTGGTAGAAGTGTTCGACTTTGAGGACTACATGGATAAATTCTGCCATTAGTTTCGGAATTTACTTGCCTCGCTTAAAGGAGAAGTCGATTATCGATTTCTCCTTTTTTAATTAAAGATATTTTTGGAATACATGCTCTTAGCACAGGTTGGCGTCTCAGTAAACTGGGAGGTTGCTTTGGCTAGTTAGAGATATGTGAACGTCCGTTAGACTGAATCTCAGGGTAGAAGGGGCCTCCAGTGTCCAGATCAATAAGGCAATGCTGCGTTTCGGCTAATAAGAACGATGGCTTTTTGCGTGTGGCGGCGGCGTCGCCGCGGATTCGCGTGGCCGATGTCGAGGGCAATGCCGAGGTTGCGCTGACGGCTGTTCGTGAGGCTGCCGAGCGCGGCGTTCGCGCGTTGGTGCTGCCCGAGCTCAACCTGTGCGGCTATACCGCGGCCGACCTGTTCCATAACCGCACGCTGCTGCATGCCTGCGAGGCGGCGCTTGAGTTTATCCTCGATGAAACCCGCGAGCTGCCGATTGTCTTTACCGTTGGCTTGCCCGTTGCGGTGGCAGAAAACATCTACAACTGCGCCGCCGTGTGCTGCGCGGGCGAGCTTTTGGGCCTCACGGCCAAAAAGTATCTGCCTAACTATGGCGAGTTCTATGAGCGCCGTTGGTTTGCTCCGGCGCCTGCGGATCCCGTGTGGGTTGAATTTGCCGGTCAGGGTCCGGTCCCGCTGGGTTCGGGGCTTGTCTACCGCTGCTGCGATGAGGACGCCGAGGATTTGGTGCTCGGTATTGAGGTCTGCGAGGACCTGTGGGTGCCGGCACCTCCTTCGACCGAGATGGCGCTTGCCGGTGCCACGGTGATTCTCAACTCCTCCGCTTCCGACGAGATCATCGGTAAGGCAGATTACCGCCGCAGCCTTATCTCTAACCAAAGCGCGCGCCTGTACTGCGCCTATGCCTATGCGGACGCGAGTGAGGGCGAGTCCACGACCGATATGGTCTTTGCGGGCGAGAACCTTATCTACGAAAACGGCTCCAAGCTCGCCGCGACCAAGCTGCTTACCTGCGACATGGCCATCGCCGACGTTGATCTTGACCGCCTGGTTGCCGAGCGCCGTCGCTCGACGACGTGGACACGCGCGGACGATGCGCTGGAGGCCACGACCGTTGAGTTTTCGTTTGAGGGCGTGCTGGCCAAAGAGCCTGTTCTGCGCGATGCCTGCGATATCGACCGCGTTTTCCCTCGCGCGCCTTTTGTGCCGGCCGACCACGGTGATCTGGCCGAGCGTTGCGAGACTATTCTCAATCTGCAGACTGCGGGCCTCAAGACCCGCCTGGCCCATACGGGCACCAAGGCTGCAGTCATCGGTCTTTCGGGCGGCCTGGACTCCACGCTGGCACTGCTTGTGACCGTGCGCGCCTTCGATGCACTGGGGCTGCCGCGCACCGGTATCACGGCCGTGTCCATGCCCGGCTTTGGCACGACGCATCGCACCAAGTCGAATGCCGAGTCGCTCGCTCGCGACCTTGGCGTGAGCTTCCGCGAGGTTTCGATTCACGTGGCCGTAGAGCAGCACTTTAAGGATATCGAGCATGACCCATCCGTGCAGGACGTGACCTACGAGAACAGCCAGGCTCGCGAGCGCACGCAGATTCTGATGGATCTGGCCAACCAGGCTGGCGGTTTTGTCATCGGTACGGGCGATCTGTCGGAGCTAGCGCTCGGCTGGACTACCTATAACGGCGACCACATGAGCATGTACGCCGTCAACGCGAGCGTGCCCAAGACGCTTGTGCGCCATCTGGTGCGCTATGCGGCCGATGTCTTTGGCGGGCGTATTGCCGAGGTCTTGCTCGATATCCTCGATACGCCGGTGTCCCCCGAGCTTCTGCCGCCCACGGGCGACGGCGAGATTGCGCAGAAGACTGAGGATTTGGTGGGCCCGTACGAGCTGCACGACTACTTCCTCTACTACCTGCTGCGTTTTGGCTTTGAGCCGGGCAAGATCTACCGCATGGCGCTCAAGAGCTTCGAGGGCGTCTACGACGTCAAGACCATTCACACGTGGCTACGCACGTTCTACCGTCGCTTCTTTGCCCAGCAGTTTAAGCGCAGCTGCCTGCCCGATGGCCCCAAGGTGGGCTCGGTCACGCTCAGCCCGCGCGGCGATTGGCGCATGCCGAGTGACGCCAGCTCGCGCCTGTGGCTCGCCCAGATTGACGCGCTCAATCCGATGGACTAAGGTTGCCAAATTGAACCAAAACAGCGGGTGCAAGCGTTACACTTTTGCAATCTGATGGCCCGTATCGCGCGGCGCTCTTGTCGGAGCGCCGCGTTTTTCATATCGAAAGGTGGCACCATGCAGGCATCGCAGCGTCTCGACCGCTTTGGCGCGGAGGTCTTCGCCTCGCTCAACAACAAACTTCTCGCGCTGAAGGCTCAGGGCAAGACCATTTACAACATGAGCGTGGGCACGCCCGACTTTAAGCCGTACGACCATGTGGTCGAGGCGCTCACGCATGCAGCCCAAGATCCCGAGATGTGGAAGTATGCCCTGCGCGACCTGCCCGAACTCAAGCAAGCCGTGTGCGATTACTATGAGCGTCGCTTTGGTGTCTCCGGCATTACGCCGTCTATGGTGCAGTCGTGCAACGGCACGCAGGAGGGCGTGGGCCATTTGGGCCTGGCCCTGCTCGATCCGGGTGACACCATTTTGGTTCCCGATCCGTGCTACCCGGTCTTTGAGGCGGGCGCCAAAATCGCCGATGCCAAGCTCGAGTACTATCCGTTGGTCGCCGAGCATAATTACCTGCCCTATGTGGCGGGTATCGATCCCGAGGTGGCCGATCGTGCCAAGTATATGATCGTGTCGCTGCCCGCAAACCCGGTCGGCTCGGTGGGCACGCCCGAGGTCTACGAGGAGATCATCGCTTTCGCCCGCGAGCACGACCTGCTCATCGTCCATGACAACGCGTACTCCGACATCGTGTTCGACGGCGAGCCGGGCGGCAGCTTCTTGCAGTATCCCGGTGCGCTTGAGGTGGGCGTGGAGTTCTTCTCGCTTTCCAAGTCGTTTAACGTCACCGGTGCGCGTATCGGCTTTTTGGTCGGCCGCGAGGACGTGGTCTCTGCCTTTGCCAAGCTGCGCGGCCAGATCGACTTTGGCATGTTCTTCCCGATCCAGAAGGCTGCTATCGCCTGCCTGAACGGTCCGCGCGATGAGGTCGAGGCGCAGCGTCTGAAGTACCAGGAGCGCCGCGATGCCCTGTGCGACGGTCTTGAGGGCCTGGGCTGGGAGCGTCCCAACGCGCATGGCTCTATGTTTGTGTGGGCCAAGCTTCCCGGTGGTCGCACCGATTCCATGGCGTTTTGCGAGGAGCTCATGGAGAAGGCCGGCGTTGTGGTGACGCCGGGCGCGAGCTTTGGTCCTTCGGGCGAGGGGCACGTGCGCATGGCGCTGGTCTTGCCGCCCGACCAGATTGCTTTGGCTGTCGAGGCCATCCGCGAGGCGGGTCTGTATTAGAAACCTGTTTCGACTCGTCAATAGCTCGAAACCGATTTCGTGCAGTTATTTTACGAATCCTGCAAACAATTTCGGTAAACGGTCGATTTTTGGCTGCGAATAGGAGCATAATCAAAGTCCCGATTGGATGTATTGGGATTACGGCAAGCCGCTTGGGTCGTTCCCGGGCGGCTTGTTTGTGGAGAGAGATGGGAGAAAGTAATGGTTAACGAGAAGAAGGTCGCTATTGTCGGCTGTGGTTTCGTCGGTTCGTCTTCGGCGTTCGCTCTGATGCAGAGTGGTCTGTTCTCCGAGATGGTCCTCATCGACGTGGACAAGAACCGCGCCGAGGGTGAGGCCCTGGATATCGCGCACGGCATGACGTTTGCCGAGCCGATGAAGATCTACGCCGGCGATTATTCCGATGTCGCCGACGCCGCCATGATCGTCGTCACCGCTGGCGCTGCCCAGAAGCCCGGTGAGACCCGTCTGGACCTGGTCAACAAGAACGTCAACATCTTTAAGTCCATCATTCCCGAAATTAAGAAGTCTGGCTTCGACGGCATTCTGCTCATTGTCTCCAACCCGGTCGATGTTCTGACCTATGCCGCCATCAAGATGTCCGGCCTGCCCGAGGGCCATGTCATCGGCTCCGGCACCGTGCTCGACACTGGCCGTCTGCAGCAGATGCTTGGTGCCCACGTCGAGGTTGACCCGCGCGATGTCCAGGCCTATGTCATGGGTGAGCACGGCGACTCTGAGTTTGTCGCTTGGTCCAGCGCCCAGGTTGCCGGCGTGCCGCTGAACACTTTCTGCGAGCTTCACGGCCACCTGGAGCACGAGGCCGCCGAGAAGCGCATCGCTGAGGACGTCAAGAACTCCGCCTACACCATCATCGAGAAGAAACACGCCACCTACTACGGTGTCGCCATGGCAGTTAAGCGCATCTGCACCGCCGTCATGCGCGATGAGCAGACCGTTCTGCCCGTCTCCTCGCTCATGGTGGGCGAGTACGGCCTGTCCGATCTTGCCATCTCCATGCCGACCGTCGTTGGCCGCGACGGCGTTGTCTGCCGCGTCCCCGTGCCGCTGAACGATGACGAGCAGCATGAGCTCACCGTCTCCGCCAAGGCCCTCAAGGACATCATCGACAGCGTCGACTTCTCCTGCTAAATTCGGCTCGTTTGGGCAACAGGCTACAATGAAAGGCGTCCGGTCCACACGGTCCGGGCGCCTTTTGGTGCAAAGTAACCCTACCCCAATGCGCCATAGTTGATGGGAGAGTCATGTCGGATTCACCTAACTTTTTGACCTATGTCCAGACGGCGTTTGATCCGTTTGAGGAACGGTCGTTCTGCGCGGTGGATAGCCTGGTCTTTGCGTGGCTGTCCTATTTGCGTTTGCCGGGTGATATGGCGGAGCTGACGAACTGGCAGGGCCTGGACGTACGCGAGCTGCTGCGCGCCGAGTGCTACCGGGACATGATTGGCGACCTGTGGGATCCGGAGGGGAGCAGGGCCTTGTTGGAGGCCGTGGCAGCAAGCCCTCGCTACCGTGGCGTACACGTTTGCGGCTATCGTGCCGTGAGCGATGTGGTGGCGACAGAGCAGTTTGCAGCCATGGCGTTCCGGTTTCCGGCGGGGTTTAGTTATCTTTCCTTTCGGGGGACCGACAGTACGATTGTGGGCTGGAAAGAGGACTTTAACATGGCATTCCGGTGTCCTGTGCCGGCCCAGGAATCCGCGGCGCGTTATGTGGACGAGGCGGCGGATGCGATTGACGGGCCGCTTTTGTGCGGAGGTCATTCCAAGGGTGGAAACCTTGCGGTGTACGGTGCGGCGATGTGCTCCGATGTCGCCCGTGAGCGAATCGAACGGGTGTATTCCCATGATGGTCCTGGCTTCGTCGAGGAGTTTCTGAACGGCAACGCCTTTGCCGATCTTTCCAGCCGCATCGATAAGACGCTACCTCGGTCGTCGATCTTTGGCATGATGTTCGAGACGCAGGAGGACTATGCCATCGTTGAGAGCACCGAGTTCAGCCTGCTGCAGCACAATCCCTTTAGCTGGGTGGTTGATGGTCGCGACTTCGTGTACTGTGAGCGCCTGTCCGCCGGTGCTCGATACGTTGATGGCTCCATTCGCGAGATGCTGCTTGCAGTGGGGCCTAGCGAGCGCGAGCGTTTTGTAGATGCGTTGTTCTCCGTGTTTGAGGCTACGGGTGCTGAGCGGTTTGCGGATATCGCTGGGAATCTGCGCGAGAGCCTGCCCGTGATGCTCCAGACTGCGCAAGGTTTCGACAAGGATACACGACGCTTTGTCTCGCAGACCATCGTGGCAATCCTTAAGTGCGCACTGCTGCCCAAACGACCCCAGATCGACATGTCCGCTGCCGGTAAGAGTCTGGCAGAACAGCTCGAGGCTTGGCAGTCCGAGCTCCTGCGCTAGCCATTGGTGCAAAGCAACCTGTCCCAGATGCACCAATCTTCGATGCGCTCGGGGAGGGCTCGACCGCTATACTGGTTCATGCCGAAATCGATCTAGAACGGAATGCCGTATATGAAAATCAATCACGCGATTCTGCATATCCTGGACTTTGACTCTGCCGTCAACGTCATGAGCCAGCGCGAGCTCGATATCGAGAGTCGTACCGTGCGCAACTTCGTGACCACGCATCTGCGCCGCGCACGTACCTCGGCCGACAATAAACGCGCCACGTTTGCCGAGAACTCTGCGTTTGGCGGCGAGCTCAAGGGCTATTTCTTTGGCGAGCGCGAGTTCGTGGACCTGTCGCAGCAGATTGCAGAGTTTATCTCCTCCGAGCTCACCAAAGCCGAGAAAGCCGAGTCCACCGACGTGCTCGTGGCCGATTTTGACGACGATGAGGATGCCCGCTGGTTTGCCGTGATGCTGCTGGGCTCCAAGCAGGCTTTTATGCACGAAGTGGGCCGCGAGGAGGGAGAGGTGCGCAACGACATCGCGCGCCACTACGCCATTCTGCCGAACCCCTCGCAAAAGGTGCCGAGCTATGCCATCGTGCGCGCGAGTACCATGGAGATCGGCTACGTGGACAAGAAGCGCAAGATTGCCGGCGAGGACCGTATGCTCATTCCCGACGGTCTGCTGCAGTGCGACACGGGCGTATCGGGCAAGGAGGTCATCGACACCGTGACGCGTGTGGTCGAGGAAGTCGCCGAGGAGCACGGTGCCAATACGGCCGTAGCGCTCGCTAAGGTTAAGGCTGCCGTTGCCGAGAAGGTCGAGGATGACGAGGAGCTTCCGCCTTGGGATATCGTCGATGAGGTCTTTGAGGACGAACCGGTCATCAAGGAGAGCGTACGTGCGGCGCTGACCGAAGAGAAGGTGCCCGAGCGTGTGCCCGTGGAGCGCAAGCAGGTCGAGCGTGCGGCCGTGCGCAACCACAAGATTCGTACCGACACGGGTATTGAGATCAGCTTCCCGGCCGAGATGGGCTCGAACTCCGAGTACATCGAGTTCGTCAACGAACCCAACGGCCTCATCTCCATCGAGCTCAAAAACATCGGCAGCATCGAGAATCGATAAACTGCGCCTGGACGCTGCAAAAAACAAAGGCCGAAGCTCCGATGGTGCTTCGGCCTTTTTGCATGGGATTGAATTGCGCCGCAGGCTGAGCATACGTCAGCGAAAACGCCCCTAGGCGAGCAAGGTGACGTGAAAGAGGAGGGCATTGACCTTCTGGTCATGCCCGACGATTGAACGTCAGATTGCCGCTCTGGGGCGTTTGCAGCGTCGAGCTGTTGCGCGGGTTGGTAAACCCGCGCAACCCTACAGCTGGCGCAGGCCTTCCTCGAGGCCGGTCTTGCTGTCGGTCTTCTCGTCGCGCATCTTGATGACGCGGGCGGGGACACCGGCCACGACGGCACCAGCGGGGACGTCCTCGACGCACACGGCGCCGGCGGCAACGACAGCGCCCTTGCCTACGTGCACGCCTTCCAGGACCACGGCGTTGGCGCCGATCATGACATCGTCCTCGATGATGACGGGCGTGGCGCTTGCGGGTTCAACGACGCCTGCCAACACGGTTCCAGCGCCGATGTGGCAGTTCTTGCCCACTGTGGCGCGGCCGCCCAGCACGGCGCCCATGTCGATCATGGAGCCCTCACCGATAACGGAGCCGATATTGATGATGGCACCCATCATGATGACGGCGCGGTCGCCGATCTCGACGCGGTCGCGGATGATCGCGCCCGGCTCGATGCGGGCGTTGATGCCCTTGAGGTCGAGCATGGGCACGGCGGAGTTGCGGCAGTCGTTCTCCACATCGTAGTAATCGATGGAATCGGCATTGGCATCAAGGATGGCTTTGAGCTCGTCCCAGTCGCCAAAGACAGTCTTGCCACGACGACCGCCGTAGACGTGTGCGTCGCCCCAGGCAACCTTCATGCCCGGCTTTTCGCGCACGTACAGTTTGACGGGCGTTTTTTTGGGCGCGGTGGCGATGTAGTTGATAATCTCCTGTGCATCCATATCGGCTGCATTGCTCATTTGCTGTCTCTCCTTTGGGTGGATCCGGTTGATACCTGGTTAGGCAAACATGACCTGGTCGAACGTATAGAAGCCGTGCTCGCGGGTGACGAGCTTCTGCGCGGCTGCCAGGGCGCCGTTGACGAAGATCTGACGGCTCGTGGCGCGATGCGTGAGCGTGACTTCCTCGTCCTGGCCAAAGAAACTCACTTCGTGCACGCCGGCGACAGTGCCACCGCGCAGCGAGTGCATGCCGATCTCCTTGGGGTCGCGCGCTCCGCACATGCCCTCGCGGCCATAGACGGGGTGGTAGCCCGCCTCGGGCTCGGCTTCGACGACGGCATCGAGCAGCAACTTGGCAGTGCCGCTGGGGGCGTCGACCTTTTGGTTATGGTGCGTCTCGACGATTTCGCAGTCAAAGCCGGGCAGCTCGCGTGTGGCCTGTGCTACCAGATGACGCAGGGCTGCGATACCGATGGAGTAATTGCCGGAGTGCATGACGCGGGCGTTCTGACCCAGCTCGCGCAGGCGATCCATCTGCTCTGGTGTGTAGCCCGTGGTGCCCGAGACCAACGCGGCGCCTGTACGCTCGACATAGGCGACGACGGCATCGAAGGTCACGACGTTCGAGAAGTCGATGATGACGTCGGCTGCCGGGGCACTCTCGAGCTCGGACAAGTCGAAGCCGATCTGGGCGACGATATCAAAAACGGGCTGACCGGCGGCGTCGACAACGCCCTCGGCGGTGGTGCGGATGAGCGAGCCCATACGGCCCGTTCCCATAATGACGGTCTTAATCAAGCAGACCAGCTCCCTTCAGAGCATCGGTAAGTGCAGCGCGCGTGTCGTTGGCCATGGGGCACAGCGGCATGCGGTAGTTTGCCTCGATCATACCCATCTGTGCGAGCGCTTCCTTAACAGGGATGGGGTTGACCTCGCTAAAGAGGGCGTTGATGAGCGGCTGACCGGCGATCTGGATATCGCGGGCGCGCTCCACGTCACCGTCCAGATAGGCGCGGCACATGTCGTGCACGAGCTGCGGCTGAACATCGGCCCACACGCTGATGGTGCCCGAGGCACCCAGGCTCATGAGCGGCACGGTGAGGGCGTCCTCGCCCGAGTACATGCGGAAGTCGTCGGACAGCAGGTGGGCGATCTTGGCCGCGTAGGCGACGTTGCCCGAGGCTTCCTTAATACCCATGATGTTGGGGTGCGCGGCCAAGCGCTCCACATTGCGCTCGCTGATGCCGCAGCCGCAGCGGCCGGGGATGTTGTACAGGATGCAGGGGATATCTACGGCATCGGCAACGGTCTTAAAGTGCTGGTAGATGCCCTCTTCGTTGGACTTGTTGTAGTAGGGGGTAATGAGCAGCAGGCCGTCGGCGCCCAGGCCCTGATAGGTGAGCGACTTGGTGAGCATGGTCTGCGTGGAGTTGGAGCCCGAGCCGGCGATGACGGGGACACGGCCTGCAACCTGCTTGACCACCGCGGCGACAACGGAGTTGTCCTCATCGTCAGTCATCGTGGCGCTCTCGCCGGTGGTGCCCAGGGTGAGGATGGCGTCGGTACCGTTTTGCAGGTGGAAATCGATAAGGCGCTCGAGCGCGTCAAAGTCGACGCTTCCGTCCTTTTTAAACGGCGTGACGAGGGCGACGATCGAACCCTCGAGGTTGCGGATATCCATGTTCTTCTCCTTCGCTTCCGCGATCTGGATGCGTTTGTTCCACTGAGCGGCGACGGCCAGACGCTCGTCCTGGGCGCGACGGCGGGCACTTTCGGCGCGCGACTTGGCCAGCAGCTCTCGGCCGCTCGGCAGCACGTCGAGCGTGGCAAAGTAATCGCCCGGGCGCTCAGCACGGCGGATGAGGTCGGCCGAGCCATCGGGGCGCAGCAGCACCTCGGCGGAGCGCAGACGGCCGTTGTAGTTGTAGCCCATGGAGTAGCCATGCGCGCCGGTATCGTGGATCACGAGCAGGTCGCCCATGTCGATATGCGGCAACTCGCGATCAATGGCGAACTTGTCATTGTTCTCGCATAGGTTGCCCGTGATGTCGTAGGTGTCCGTAACGGGTGCTGCGGTCTTGTCGGCGCCACCCGGCTGACCCATCACCGTGATGTGGTGGTAAGCGCCATACATGGCAGGGCGGATCAGATCGACGGCGCTTGCGTCGACACCGATATAGTCCTTGTAGATCTGCTTCTCGTGGATGGCCTTGGTGACCAGGCAGCCGTAGGGGCCCATCATAAAGCGGCCCATCTCGGTGCAGATGGCCACATCGCCCATGCCGGCAGGAACCAGGATCTCGTCGTATGCCGCGTGCACCCCCTCGCCGATGGCGTGAATGTCGTTGGCCTGCTGCTCGGGCAGATAGGGGATGCCGACGCCGCCGGACAGATTGATGAAGGCGACGTGTGCGCCGGTCTCGCGCTCCAGGCGCACGGCAAGCTCAAAGAGGATGCGCGCAAGCTTGGGGTAGTAGTCGTTGGTGACGGTGTTGCTGGCAAGGAATGCGTGGATACCAAAGTCCTCGGCACCCTTGGCCTTGAGCGTGCGAAAGGCCTCGAAGAGCTGCTCGGTGGTCATGCCGTACTTGGAGTCGCCCGGGTTGTCCATGATGCCGTTGGAGAGCTGGAACAGGCCACCCGGATTAAAGCGGCAGCTGACCGTCTTGGGGATGGGCCCCGCAACGTGCTCAAAGAACTCGATGTGGCTGATGTCGTCAAAGTTGACGATGGCACCCAGCTTGTCGGCGAGCTCAAAGTCCGCCGCCGGCGTGTCGTTGGACGAGAACATGATGTCGTGTCCCGTGATGCCCAGCGAGCGGGCGATCATGAGCTCGGTATAGCTCGAGCAATCGCAGCCGCAGCCGTATTCGTTGAGAATGGAGATGAGCGCCGGGTTGGGGTTGGCCTTGACGGCAAAGTATTCCTTAAAGCCCGGGTTCCATGCAAAGGCGTCGCGCACTTCTTGCATGTTGCGGCGGATGCCCGCCTCGTCGTATAGATGAAATGGCGTGGGGAACTGCTCGACGATATGCTCGAGCGTCTCCTTGTCCACAAACGGCTGCTTAGCCGCATATGCTTCGTTGGGGGTCAATGCCATGTCCCGTAAACCTCGCTATCCAGACGGCGCCATCTGCGCATCGAATCCGCATAGCGTGGACCCAATGTCCGGATAGCGCTCCCGCATTGCTGCAGACAGTCCTGCGGGTGTTTCCCGCAGGCCCACCAGGCTGTTCGTGCCCGAAAAACCCAGTTCGGCGGGTTTCGCCTCCCCGCGGGGTCAAAGCCTGCCGGCTCGCCCGCGGCTCTTCGTGCCCGCGCCTCTATCAAGTGGTAACGACCCTACCACGTTGCACTTTACCAAACAAGAGTATTCGTATATAACGTTTAAAAAATGCAGGGATATGCTGGAAACATGTGTGCCACAATCCTGTATCACAATAAGTTGCAACAGGTGTGCCTCACGAAGGGATTCTCTATGACCGAGCTCCAAGAACTCCGTCGCTATCGCCGCGATCTTCATCGCATTCCGGAGCTCGATTTCGATCTTCCGCAGACGATCGCCTATATCGAGGGCGTGTTGGCGCCGCTCGCTTGTGAGGTGACCCATCCGTGCCCCAGCTGCGTCTGCGCTTTCTTCGACGCTGGCGTTGGTGCCGTGCATGCCACGGCGATTCGCGCCGACATGGACGCCCTGCCCATCGCGGAGGCAACGGGCGCGGCCTTTGCCTCGACGCATCCCGGCAAGATGCACGCCTGCGGGCACGATGGGCACATGGCTATGGCACTTGCTGCGGCAACCTACGTTGACCGTACGATTCGCGAGCAGCCGGGTGCCATCAAGCGCAACGTGCTCTTTGTGTTCCAGCCTGCCGAGGAGACGACCGGTGGCGCCAAGACGGTTTGTGAGAGTGGGGTGTTTGAGCGCTACGGGGCGGACCGCATCTTCGGGTTCCACGTATGGCCCGACCTGCCTGCGAACACGTTGGCGAGCTGCTCCGGCCCATTGCTGGCGCGTTCGAGTGAGACACACATTCATATCCATGGCACGAGCATCCATATCGCTAAGACCTATGGCGTTCCGGTCGAGGAGTCGCACGATGCGGCGCTGGCGGCTGCCAAGTTCTTGGTTTCCGAGCGCGAGCTCATGGACGAGTTGGGTGTCGACGAGCCCTGCATTGGTAAGTTCGGCCTGCTGCAGGCCGGCACCGTCTGCAATGCGGTGGCGGGGGAGGCCCATGTTGCCGGCAGCCTACGTGTGTTTACGGACGACATGTTCGACCGCGCGCGCGAGGGCGTGCGCCGCGTGCTGGACGATGCCTGCGTCGCAACGGGCTGCACATATGACCTCGATTTTGCCGAGGGCTATCCGCCGGTCGATAACGACCCCGAGCTGTTCGCCCACATTGCGCCTGTCTTGCCCGAGCTGCAACTCGTGGATGAGCCTTTGCTGATTGCCGAGGACTTCGCTTTCTATCAGCGCCATCTGCCAGGCGTGTTCTTCCTCCTGGGTACGGGCGTGCCGGAGGGACAAGATAATCCGATCGATTCGGATGGCTGCCCCGCCTATGCCACGAGCGCCCTTCACACTGATACCATGCTCTTTGACGAGGAAATCCTACTCAAAGGCCTCGATGTCTACAAACGATTGCTTGGCTTGGAGTGACGATGGAACGACGCCGACAGTCTGCCGTATATAGTCCGGGTGGATGCGGATGCGGTTTGCTGCTGCTTCCGGTCATCGCTGTGAGCATTGGCGTGATGTTTGTGTTTGCTGGGCTGGCTGCGGCGGCACTCGTACTGTTTATCACCGCCATCGGCGTGACGGTCTGGCTGTGCCGTTCTCGCGAGCGGCGCCGCGCCGACGGTAAGACCAATGTCGGCTGGGTCGTCTTCCTGATCATTGCGTACCTATTGAGCATCAGCTACCTGGTGTTCTTTGTCCTAATGATGATCAGTGCCTTTACCGGGAAATCCGTCACGGTGGGTTGATGCGCTGCCAGCAGACGGTCACGCAAAGTGCGTTTGCTCGGCGTCTGGATAGCTGCATTGGCCGTTTACCGCAACCTTAGCCCTCAGCTAATGAATTCAAGTTCAATCCTTTCTACGATGTGCTGTGTGCCGGCACGGTAGCCGGATCGTAGGAAGGATGAATAATGGCAAAAGAGGGAAAGAAGCCGATCGGCAAGATTGTCCTAGGCGTCATCGTGGTGCTGGTTATCGTCGGTGCCGTGGGTTCTATGGGTGGCAATTCAACCGATTCGTCTGCGAGCGATTCGGCAAAACCTGTCGAGGCGACACAGCAGGCTGAGGAGCAAAAAGAACCGCAAGAACCGTATACCATTGCTGATGAGGCTGAAGACACCTCCAATCAGTTTGCCTATAAGATCACGGGCACGCTGACCAATAACACGGACAAGGAAAAGAGCTACATTCAGATTGAGTATGTTCTGTATGATGCCGATGGCAACCAGGTTGGAACGGCTCTTGCAAACACCAATCATCTGAAGGCGGGCGGCTCCTGGAAGTTCGAGGCGCTGGGTACGGTGTCTCCCGACCAGGTTGCTAGCTGGGAGCGTTCGGACGTAAGCGGTTTCTAGCATGTTGCATGCACTGGGGGAGGTGAAGTCGTATGCCCGATAAAAAGCTGACTGAGGAGTTGCTCAATGAGCTTCTCGATGCGCCGAACATCGATGGCTATATCAGGGAGCACGACTTTGCCGCCCCGTCGCTTTCGGACTACCTGAAGCAGCTGCTGCAGGAAAAGGGCTTGGAGCGCTCGCGCGTGGTTCGTATGGCCGATCTCAATGAGACCTTTGGCTATCAGATCTTTACCGGTGCGCGTCACCCGAGTCGCAATAAGGTGCTGCAGATTGCCTTTGCGATGGCGCTGACGCTCAAGGAGACCAACCGTGCGCTGACGGCTGCCGGGGTAAGCGTCCTTAACTGCAAGGATCGCCGTGATGCGATTATCATCTTTTGCATCGATCGCGGGTGTAGCCTCCAAAAGGTTAACGAGGAGCTGTATCGCTTTGGTGAGGAGACGGTGAGTTAGCGGCTGATATCTGAGCCGGCGGGGCTGCCGAACAACGATGCAAGCGAACGGGGCGCGGATGCCATGGGGTGTCTGCGCCCTACGCTATGATGGAGGCTATGGATACTCAGACCACAACATATTCCGATGACGAGCTGACCGCAGCGCTTGCCGAGCACCTGGCGTCGCTCGGTCGCGACGACAGCTATCGCGTGGAGCGTGTACTTAAGCGCTCGTCCGTTGAAACAACCGAGCTCGTGTACTTTGAAGGAACCGGCGGTGGTTCGCTCGGCCCCTTTGTCCGTAAACGCATCGATGCTTCGGCTCAAATCGGCGGGGCATACGAGCGTCTGTTTGCCTCTCAGCGGGCAGGCAGGCGTTTTGAGCACCTGCCCAGAATCGTCGATTGTCGTCGTGTGGGCGACGAGCTCAACGTGGTTATGGAATACATCGAAGGGGAGACGCTCGGGGCGCTGGTGGACCGTCTGGGAGCCACCCCCGATTATGCACGTGAATTGTATCCTGCCCTATGCGATGCCGTGGGCGAGCTCCACGCCGGTTTTGCAATGGCGGGGGAGACGTCGGCGCCGGTGATCCATCGCGACCTCAAGCCGTCGAATATCATCGTGACGGGTGCCAACTATACGTCTGATGACGGCCTGACGTTTTCGTCGCTGGTGATTATCGACTTGGGGATTGCGCGCGTATGGCGCGATGGTGCCGATGCCGACACCGTCAAGTTTGGCACGCGGCCCTATGCGCCGCCCGAGCAGTATGGGTTTGGGCAGACGAGCGTGCGCAGCGACGTCTACGCACTTGGCGCCCTGTTGTTCTTCTGCTTGACGGGAGTCGACCCTAAACCAGGGCTCGACATGCGCGAGCAATGCGAGGCGCGTGGCATTCCCACTCCACTTGCCGATGCCGTCTGCATGTCGATGGCGCTCGACCCGGCCAAGCGTTTTGCGAGTGCGGAGGCATTGGGACGGGCGACGCGCGCGGCATACGATCTGAGCCGCCCCGTGCGGCCTCCTGCGCCTGCGCCTGTCCGTACTCCGGCCTCGGAGACGGTGTTGATGCTCCAAGGGCTCCAGAACCCCGCAGGGCTTCCTAGGCCTGCCGCCTCCGCTGCATGCGGTCTGCTCTCTCGCGTTCCGGAGTCTCTGGGGCGCATTTGGAATACGCTTGTCTGCTTCTCCCTACTTGTGTTCTTTGCCGGAAGTCACTTTGCCGTCTTTCACCCCACGGGAGCAAACCAAAGCTACCCGACGTGGTTTCTCATAATCGAGTATTTTTTCTTTGTTGATGGCCTTATGGTGCTTATGCATTTTGTGCTGCTCGATAAGCGCCGTCTTCGTCGGCGATTCGCACTGCTCGACAGCTATCGCGGCAAGAAACTCGCGAAACTCTGGCTCAAGGCATTGGGTGTGCTGCTCCTATGCATGATCGTCATAGTCGCGGTTGCCAATGCGACCGGCGTCGTCGATACCTCCGCTACCTAAAAGAAAAGGGCCCCATTGGGGCCCTTTGCAGTTGCGCTTAGATGCGGTTCATCTGAGCGGCGACTTTGTTGTACCAGTCCTGCCACGTGGGCGGGCAGTACTTTTTGGCCGCTGCCGGGGTAAGGGTGGAGCCGTAGTTGGCGCCCAGATAGGCAACGTGAGCGGAGATGCCCTCGCTCCAGCTGCCAAAGCTGCGCCAACCGCCGCCACGGGCACTCCAGCCCCAGGCGTTGTAAGAATTGGCGCAATAAGCACCCTTGGTGCTCTCGATGCAGGCGATGGCGGGGGACCAACGGGGGTCGACACCGGTATTCCAAGCGGCGACGGCAAAGTTATAGCCCTGGCCTGCCATGGGGGAGCCGGCGAGATAATTGTCGATGCGGCTCGTCCACTCATTGATGAACGAATCGTAATCGGAGCTACCGGTATTGGCGTTGTTCACCGTGGTGTCGATGGTGGTGTTGGTGTTGGTGGCCTGGCTGCTGGAATTGCTGCCGCTTACGCCCTCGCCCGAGAGCTTCTCGGCGGCGGCGGCCTTATCGGCCTCAAGCTTGGCAAGCTCGGCGGCATTTTCCTGCTCGGCTTTTGCCTGCGCCTCGCTGCGGAGCTGCTGGGCCTGAGCCAACGCATCCTCGGCGTTTTTCTGCTCTGCCTCAAGCTGAGACTTGGCCTGCTGGAGCTCAGCCTTGTTCTGCTCGAGTTCGGTTTGCATGTTATTGAGCTGTTCGATCTCGTCGACGCTCGAGCTCGTGATCTGGTTGGTGTATTTGCAGGTCGTGATGAACTCACCCAGGCTCTGCGCGTTGACCAGGAAGCTCACGATGGGGTTGGTGCCCTTCTGATACTTGTACAGATCGCGCATGGCGGAGCTTGCCTTGGCCTGCTGCTCGGGAAGCTTAGCCTCGATTTCCTCGATGCTTGCCTCATTGGAGTCAATCTGCTTTTGCAGGTCATCGAGTTTGGTGCGGGCGTCGTTGTAGGCGCTCGTGGCGGCTTCGATCTTCTGCTGCGCTGCGGAAAGCTGGTCCTGCGTTGCCTGCGAGGCGGCATACGCCGCAACGGGGGAGAGCATCGGCGTGGCCGTCAGCGCAACGGCGAGCGCGGCGCTCGTGATGATACGAGCCGGCTTCGACGCAATGAGCGCTGCGGCGCGATGATTCGAATGCTGCATCCAGTCCCTCTGCAATCAATCGTAGGTTATGGTTCGAACGGTATTCTACTACTGCTTTCGACCTCAACTTGAACCTTAAAGGTTCCAAAGGGTCAAGTTGAACTTGAGGCTTTGGCTTTGACCTGCAGTTATGATGAATTGTTGAGAAACCATAGAGTTCAACTTTAACGTTACAGAACCCTGTTTGAGAGGAGTTTTGGGATGTAAAAGCTATCTCAACATGGGGTTTTACAACTACAGCGTGCCCTCCTGACGAGCCTGCTCAATCTCTTCGAGGGCCTCGGCAGGGGTGAACGAACAGGTGCCGTCGCCGAGCTTGACCACCTGGATGTCGTCGCCGATATGGACCTCTCCGCCCTTTAGTACCACGCCAAAAACGCCCTCGTGGGGAAAGATGCAGTCGCCGGCGAGATAGTAGATGGCACAGCGTGTGTGGCAGACCTTGCCGATTTGGCTGATTTCGACAAGCACCTCGCTGCCAAGCTTGAGCTGCGTGCCCATGGGGAGCGAGAGTAGATTGATGCCTTGCGTGGTGAAGTTCTCCCCAAAGTCACCCTTGCGCACATCGAGTCCGCGGGCCTGCGCCGTCTGGATGGACTCTGCGGCCAAAAAGGAAACCTGACGGTGCCGATGCCCGGCGTGTGCGTCGGAGGCGAGGCCAAATTGTTCTATAACGGTGTCGTGTCCATCCGCGACGGGCGACTTGCGTGTGCCCTTGTGCGCCGACGTGTTGATTGAGACGATGCGGGCGGGCCTGTCGTAGGCATCGTTTGCCGTGCGTAGGGGAACGGCCGTTTGTGCGCGTTCCGCCAGCTCGCGCTTCGTGGCATTGAGGATAGGATTATCGGTCGGATGGTCTTGGGACACGTGCGCGCCTTTCGTTCGAGGATGTCAATACGCTGAATCCTACAACAATGGTAGGTTCATTGCCCATTGTCATACAACGGTGAGCGCCGTCTTCGTGCTGGACGATTGCGTCGATTGCCATAGATACGGTGGAGCTTTGGGCGCCGGCGGCTTGGCACGCTAGAATAAATCAGTTGCGCAAAGACCGCCCGTTGTGTGGGCAGTTCATGATAGGAAGTTTCCATGGCATTGCAGTTTACAGAGCGCGAGTTCATTCCCGTGCTGCTCGGTGGCGACATCAACGCCTATTCGGTGGCGCGCGCCTTCTACGAGGAGTACCAGGTCAAGAGCCTGGTCTTTGGCAAGTACCAGACGGGTCCCGCGTACCGCAGCCAGATTATCGACTACACGCCCAACGTGGATATCGATACCATGCCCGTGATGCTCAGGACCGTCAACGGCATTGCCCAAGCGCATGCCGATAAGACGATTGTCCTTGTGGGCTGTGGCGATAACTATGTTGCCCTCGTGGCTCAGGCCAAGGATGCCCATGAGTTGGCGGATAACATCGTCGCGCCTTACGCTCCCTATAGCATGCTTGAGCAGTGTCAGAAGAAGGAGATCTTCTACGAGCTGTGCGAGAAGCATGGCGTGCCCTATCCGCATACCTTTACCTTCACCATGGCGATGCTGAACGCCCAAGGCGAGGCGCCTGCCGAAGTGCTCGACCAGATCGATTTTCCCTACCCGATGATTCTGAAGCCTTCTGACGGCATCATGTGGTGGCAGCACGAGTTCGAGGGCCAGAAAAAGGCCTATGAGATTGCCGACCGTGCCGAGCTGGAACAGGTCATTCGCGACTCGTATGCCAGCGGCTACACCGACGACCTGATCTTGCAGGATCGCGTGCCCGGCAATGACGAGTACATGCGCGTGCTCACCAGTTATTCCGACCGCAACGGCAAGGTGCGCATGATGTGCCTGGGTCACGTGCTGCTCGAGGAGCATCAGCCTCACGGTGTCGGCAACCACGCCTGTATCATCACCGAGCCCAATGACGAGCTCATGGGCGGCGTGCGCAAGTTGCTCGAGGACCTTCACTTTGTGGGCTATTCCAACTTTGACGTTAAGTACGACGAGCGCGACGGCTCGTTTAAGTTCTTCGATTTCAACACGCGCCAAGGTCGCAGCAACTACTACGTCACTAACAGCGGCTTTAACGTTGCCAAGTATGTGGTGGACGAGTATGTGTTCAACCGCCCGTTTGAGCCGGAGTTTGTGACGGCGCAGGACGAGGCGCTGTGGATGGTCGTCCCCATGGGCGTCGTCGACAAGTACGTCAAGGATCCCGAGCTGCGCGCTAAGGTGCATCGCCTGGACAAGGAAGGCAAGGGCGCCGACCCTTCGTTTATGAAGGGCGACTTTGTCTTTAACCGCTGGCTGCGCATGTGGCACACCAAGCTGCGCCACTTTAAGCTGTTCAAGACGTATTACAAGTAGATGAGTGCGGCGCCCGTCCGGTTTACATCGGGCGGGCGCGGGTATGATACGCGCAATTGCGCAAGCGTCACCAAGGAGGCGGCGATGGAAAAGCTGGGAGTTATCGGCGGCATGGGCGCCGAGGCCACGTCGTATTACTACGACCAGGTAGTGCGTCATACGGCTGCTGCCTGCGATCAGGATCATATCGACATGGTGGTGCTCTCCAAGTCGACCATGCCCGACCGCACGCTGGCCATTAAGACTGGCGAGCACGCCAAGCTGCTGGCGACCATGAAAGAGTGTGCCCAGGCACTCGAGTCGCTGGGCTGTGCGCACATTGCCATTCCCTGCAACACGTCACACTACTTCTACGACCAGATCCAGTCGTTTACGAAGGTGCCGATTATCCACATGCCGCGTGAGTCGGTGCGCTATGCCCTTGCGGGTGCGGTGATGGGGGAGTGCGAGTTCGACCCCAACCTGAGTATGCCGGCCGAGCCGGTGCGCAAGATTGGCATCATGGGCACCGACGGAACCGTGGGCGCGGGCGTCTACGGCCGCGAATGCGAGGCTGCGGGTGTTGAGGTCGTCTATCCCGGCGAGAAACGTCAGAACGATGTGATGTCGCTTATCTACGATGATGTGAAAGCCGGACGTGAGCCCGATATGGATAAGTTCGACCGTGTGATGTGGGAGTTCGCCCGTAGCGGCTGCGACCGTGTCATTCTGGCCTGCACCGAGCTATCGGTGCTGCAGAAGTATCGAGAGATGCCCGAGATCACCCTCGATGCTATGGATGTCCTGGTGCGCGAATCCATCATCCGCAGCGGCGTCCCCTACCGCCTCTAGCTTCCGACCCGTCAAAAAGGGACAGGTTAATTTTGGTAGGTTTTATCTGGTGAAACAATAAAGGCCTCGGCTCGTTTGGTGCGAGCCGAGGCCTTTTGCGTTGGGCGGTTGCTGTCGGTGGCGAACTAGAACAGGAAGCCGATGGCGATGAGGGCGATGCTGACGATGAGTACGGCGATGTCCAGGCCCTTGATGGGGTAGCGCTTGTACGAGCTGGCGCGCGTGCGCAGATAGAAGCCGCGCTGTTCTGCCGCCAAGGCCGTGGCATCGGTCTTGCCCACGCTCGAGATGAGCAGCGGCACACACAGTGGCAGCATGAGCTTAAGCTTCTTGATAGGGTTCTTGGTGTCGTACTCGACGCCGCGCGCGGTCTGCGCTTCCATGATGGCGTTCATCTCCTGACCAAACACCGGCACAAAGCGCAGCGCCGTGGTAAAGGTGAAGGCATAGCGATACGGTACGTGCAGCACCTCGACGCAGGCGTTGGCAAGGTCGTTGAGCTTGGTCACCATGAGCATGAGGATGAGCGGTAACGCCACACCCAGCAGGCGCAGACAGGCCTTCGATCCTGTGATGAGGCCCGTGTCGGTGATAAAGCCCCACACAACGTTGCCATCGCGCATAAAGGCAAGCTGGAGCACCAGCATGATAAGCGCGAGCGGAATCAGCAACTTGAGCAGCGAGAGCAGACGGTCGACGACACCGGCATAGGCACCCAGCGCAAGGGTGAGTGCCAAAAAGCCCAGCAGCGCCACGTAGGTGTCGGACAAGAAGATGCCGACGATGATGGCGGCGGCGAGGCCCAGTTTGACGACGGGGTTCAGGCGATGCAGCAGCGTATCGCCCGGCATGTAGTCGATGACGTTAACCACGGCGGACCATCTCCTTGGTAATGCGAACGATATCGGTGACCTCGCTCACCTGCGCAAAAGCGGGCGAGACGGAAGATGCCAGACGGCGCGAGAGTTCAATAACCTGGGGCGGCTCAACATAGGCACGCCGCATGAGATCGATGTTCGAGAATAGCTCGTGCGTGCGGCCGCGGTCGAGGATGTGACCGTTTGCCATGACGACGATGCGCTCGGCAAAGTCGGAAACAACTTCCATATCGTGGCAGACCATGATAACGGCGCAGCCGCGCTCGGCCATGGTGCGCACCGTTTCCATGACGGTCATGCACTCGCGGTAATCAAGGCCGCTCGTGGGCTCGTCGAGCACGACGATCTTGGGCTCAACCACTACGACGGAGGCAAGCGCCACCATTTGTCGCTGGCCGCGCGAAAGTGAGAAAGGTGCCTCATCGGCAGGCAGGCCAAAGCGGTCGATAACGAGTTGAGCACGACGCAGAGCCTCGGCACGGTCGATGCCGGCAAGCTCCAGGCCAAAAGCGACCTCGTCGAGTACGGTATCCTTGCAGATCTGGCGGTCGGGGTTTTGGAAGAGCGTTGCGACTTCGCGGGCGATGCGGCTCGTGGGAACGGCCGCGGTATCCAGTCCCGTGACGCGCACGCTGCCCGAGGCGGGCTTGAGCAGGCCTGTGAGCAGCTTGGTGAGCGTGGTCTTGCCGGCACCGTTTTGGCCGACGATGCCCACGAGCTCGCCGGGATAGAGCGTCAGGTTGAGGTCGTGTACGGCGGCGCCGCCATTGGGATAGGCAAACTCAACATGGTCGAAGGTGAGTACGGGTTCGGCGTCCTTGGCATGAGGGCGCAACGACGGTGCGTGCGGTGAGCCGGCGGGTGCCTGAATGTCGCTGCTTGCGTGTGCGGGGTCGACAATGCCCGAAATCAGGCGCTCGGCCTCATCGACATCCAAGCAAGGGGTACCGCTTACCAGGCCATCGGCCTCGAGGCTATTGAAGATACGCGTGACGCGAGGGCAGTCGACGCCGATGGCACGGAGCTCGTCGGTATGCGCGAAGACCTCGTGTGGTTCGCCCTGCAGCGCGATTTCGCCATGGTTGAGCACGAGCACGCGGTTGCAGTACTCCGAGAGCAGGGCGACCTTTTGCTCAACGACGACGATGGTGATTCCAAGTGTGCGGTTTGCCTCACGCAGCGTCTCGAAGACCAACGTGGAGCTGGCGGGGTCGAGTGCCGCGGTGGGCTCGTCGAGAACCAAGACGCGCGGACGCATGGCGAGGATGGCGGCGATGGCTACCTTTTGCTTCTGTCCGCCCGAAAGGGTGGCGATCTCGCGGTCGCGCAGGTCGCTGATGCCGACGGTCTCGAGCGTTTCGCTCACGCGCTGCTCGATCTGGTCGTGGGGAACGCCAAAGTTCTCGAGGCCAAAGAGCATCTCGTCCTCGACGACCGAGGCGACCATCTGCGTGTCGATATCCTGCAGCACGCTGCCGACGATTTGCGACACGTCGGTGAGCGAGGCTTCGCAGGTGTCGTGGCCGTCAACCATGACGGACCCAAAGAACGTGCCGGTGTAGTGGTGGGGCACGGCACCCGACAGGCAGGCGGCAAGCGTGGACTTGCCGGCGCCCGAGGGCCCGATGATGCCGATGAAATCTCCCTTGTTCACGCTGAGCGAGATGTGGCTGAGCGCCTGCTCGGTCTGCGTGCCATAGGAGAACGAGACATCGTCGACGTTGATGATCGTTTCCATGGATACCTTTCATAGTCATCGGGGACGTTCTTACATGACCAGTCGTTTAAGAACGTCCCCAAGAGTTAACTGTTTGGGACAGTCTTTGCCGGTGGAGCACGGAGACGGCTTTACGAGGGGCCCCAGGTTGGCGCGAAAGAGGAGCGAAGCGTACTTGGGTACGCGAGCGACGAATGAACGCCAAGATGGGGTGGCTCGTAAAGCCGAGTGGGTTAGTTGAGCCTAAGGGCCTTCTGGATGGGCAGATAGAGGGCGCCGACCAGAATGGCGTTAAAGACGGCGGTCATGGCGACGACGGGCAACATGGCGGCGGCGAGCTCGCCGACCACGCCGAGCATGGCCATCTTGATGACCATGAAGATGGCGCCGGAGACAAAGGTGGTCAGGAAGGTTGCGACAATGGCGATGGCGGGCTTGACCTGACCGTCCTTGCCGGCGGCGTTGACGATGCCGGCCATGAGCATGGCGGCGATGCCCTCGGCGGCAAAATCGACGAACGGCGAAGTGGTGGTGATCTGGATCACGGCAGCCGAGATGAGGCCAATGACGAGCGCCTGGCCGATGTTGGGGCGAACGACCAGGATGGTGAGGCAGAAGGCCGAGATGATGAACTCGGGGCTGATCATGCCGCCCGAGATGCCCGAGATTGCCTTGCCGACGGTGAAGTTGAGGATGAAGCCGGCGGCGAGCAGGATGGCGAGCAGGACGAGGGCGCGGACATCGAGTTTGCCACGGTCGGCGGTCTGGACGGTGCGGGGCTGGGTGGCGGTGGTGTTCTGAGACATGGTGAAAATCCTTTCGGAAGGGGATTGCAAGAGAAAAGCGGAGGCGCGTGATGCGAATGCGATCGGGCTCGAGATAGAAAAAGGCCCCCGGTCGAAACCGGAGGCCTTCCAATCACCTAGAGCGCAAAAACAGGCGTGAGGGACTCACTGTCGACCGATCGTATTCGCATCACGCCACCACCAGTTGTTGAGAGACTTCATCGTGTTCTTCATGTTGGTGGCTCCTTTCGTGATGCCGTGGCGCGGTCGCACCTAGTTGCTGTTGCGCTGCACTATAGCACAGCGAAGTGTGTGCGGGGAAATCTTTTTTAAAAAGATTTCAGGTGGGTTTCCCGTCGGTCAAAAAGGCGGGTTAAGCGGGCGAGGCCGCCATTGCTGCCTTGCCCGCTCAGCTAAGACGTTACTCCTTATTGCGACGGTAGAGGAAGTAACCGCCCGCGGAGATGACGGCAACGCCAGCGATGGCGAATGCAGCCACCACGCGGCCATCAAAACGATCACCGGTGGTGGGCAGGCCGCCCTTGGTGTTCGTCTTGTTGGTGGTTACCGTGGTCGTGGTGTCCGACTTGCCAGGCTTCTCGGGCTTGGTGGTGGGCTACTCGGGCTTAGCGGGCTGCTCGGGGGTACCGGGCTGCTCAGGAGTACCAGGCTGCTCGGGGGTGCCAGGCTGATCCGGGGTTACCGGGTCGGTGGCAAGAGCGTCCTTGGCGTAGGTGATGGACACCTTGAGGCCGTTGGTCTCGGTGTTCAGGTCGCTCGGGGTGAAGGGCTGGTCGAAGTTTTCGGCCTTCTGATAGGCGCGCATCTCCTGGAGCAGGGCCTTGCACTTGACGTAGGTGTTCTCGGTAGCAGCCTTGCCGGCCTTGTTGGCCAGGGCAGTGCGGCCCTCGGGGGTCGTCTCGGCCAGCATGGCGGCGTCAACTTCCTTGTTCTGCTCGATGAGCTCGTTCTGGAGCGCATCGAGGTAGGCACGGACACTGATACCAAGGGTGTCAGGGTTCTCAAAGCAGAGCGAGCTGATGTCCATGAGGACGTAGTTGATTGAGTTCTCGGGCTCCTCGTTGTACACGACGTCCGTCTCTTTGCAGTGGTCGAAGGAGACGGTCTGGTCGCTGAAATACGGGCTAACCTCGGTGAGCAGTGCGGAGTAGAAGGGGATGGCGACGGAGTACGCGGCGCGGGAGAGCATTTCCCACTGGATGGTAGCGACTTCGGGGTCATACTCGCGACGAATCTGGAAGAGGTTGATCTCGGTGTTGCGCTCGCTGCCGATGCAATAAACACCATCAGTGTTCGCGTTGAGGCCAGGGACGTTCTCGCCGCGGTTGCCAAAGGCACGAATCAGCTCAAAGGTGCTCCAGCCAGACTTGCCAGGCCTGAAGAACAGGGGCTGGATTTCGCTGACCATGGCTCCCTTTTGGTCAGGTTTTCCATCCTTCTTTACTGTGATAATGTCGTAATCTGTGCCTTCGGTCAGCTGACTACCAAAATAATCGCGGCCTTGCACATAGCGGGACCACTGGTTTACGCCGGAATCGGCGAGGCTTTCGCCATACGTTTGGGCGACATCGAATTTGCCGTCAGCGGAGTATTTGGCGAAGCCCTTCTCCACGGGCATGGACTCGATGCCCTCGGAGTGTAGGCAGTTCTCGGGGTCATCAAGGTCGACATCGTAGTTGAGGCTCCCGATATTAGGGTTGAGCGACGCGACGTCGTCAGCGAGCTTCATGGCGATCCACTGATGGGCGGAAAGTGTGGCGAACAGCCAGGTCTCGTTGTTGTCGGCGATGATGATCTGGTCGTTGGTGCAGACGCCTTGATCATCGATCAGTCTGCCGAGAAGCTCGACGCCCTCGCGGGCCGTGGCGCTCTCGCCCAGGATGATGCTGCCGTAACTGTACTCGCCCAGACCCACTTTCTCATCGATGTGGTCTGCTGCATCGGCCTCCTCGTTATAGGAAGTGCTTAGCGTGGCAGAGCAGGAGACGCCCTTCTCGTTGATTCCGGCCTCGGAATAGGCGTCGGTGCGACCCATCCAGTTGGAGGGGTGGTCGCGTACATAGCTGTAACGATAGGTAGGCTTGTTCGAAGTGTATTCAAAAGCAGATTCAATCGAGCTGTACTTAAAGCCAGGTTCGTGGGCAGGTTCGATGCCGTAGTGCTTAAGATAGCGCTTGCCAAAGTCCTCAGCACGGCCGTAGTACGTATTACCGTCGGCCGTCAGCTTGTTGCCCATGTATATCTGCGTGCAGGCGAGCGCAGATGTCGGCATGGACATGATGGTTGCAGCTCCAAAGGCGAGGCCTATGCCTAGCTTCTTGAGCGCGTTGACGGGGTGAGTTTTCCTCATTTTCCCTCCCAGCGTGCGAAAGCCCTCCGTTGCCAGAGGGCTTCAGCCAATAAAGACACCTCATTAGCGTAACGAACTGGAAACAATATTCATCTATGAAAAAAACTTACTCGATAAGCGTGATGAAATATGCGATGAGCGGTTAATTGTACTCAGTTTGTAGCTTTACTTTAATAAAGACGCCCTGTAATTACTGTAGCCGAATAAAGTAACTGGGAATGCCCGAAATGAAAATCCCCCGCTGTTTGGCAAATGCATAAACAGCAGGGGAGACGATAATTTGATGAATATCATACCAATGTGGAATTACTTCTTCCGGCGGTGGATCACGTTGATCGCATAGCCGACGAGCATGGCCAAAACGATGATGATAAAGCCGAGCAGGGGATTGTCGTTCATAGGGTCCTCCTATTTTCCGAGCGGGGAGAATTCGTCGACGATGAGGTCGAGGCATTGTGGAAGCGCGCGGGCTCCAAAGACGCCCGAATTGCTGGAGATAATTTCGCCATCGAACTGCATGCCCAGCGACGGGGTGCAGGTGATCTTGGCTTCCTTGGTCTGGATGATCTTGAACTGCGGGCGCCCGAGTACCTTGCCGGCGGGGTCAAGCGCAGCGGTGATCACGGTAGGCAGCAGCTGCACAGTGCGCACGGGTTCGATGACCGCAATGTCGACCATGCCATCGTTCATACGGCAGTCGGGGAACAGGTTGATGTCGTTTTGGATGACCGAGGTGTTGCCGGCCATGCAGCAGATGCCGTCGAGCTCCTCGACAATGCCGTCATGCTCAATCGTAAAGTGCGCCACCGTGGGATTGGGCGTGGCGAGCGCGGAGAGGAAGTAGGCGATCTCGCCGATGTCGTTTTTGGTGGGGGCGGCCTTCATCATGATCTCGGCGTCGAAGCCCGAGCCGGCGATGATGATAAAGCCGTGGCGCTTCTCGTTGCCGTTCTCGTCGAGCCAAAAGAGCTCGCCCATGTCGACTTTGACCGTGCGACCGGCACGGCAGGCCTTGGCGAGCGCCGCTGCCTCGGGGGCATTGCCGATGTTGTTG
The DNA here is from genome assembly GCA_902496275.1 of uncultured Collinsella sp. Taxonomy (GTDB): domain Bacteria; phylum Actinomycetota; class Coriobacteriia; order Coriobacteriales; family Coriobacteriaceae; genus Collinsella. Next base: position 39,167 of record CABVAC010000002.1, read on the forward strand.
AAGAACAGGCAGGCTGTGCCGGAGGGGAAGACGAGCGTGGGGACACCGCACCCGCGCATCTGGTCGAGCACGTTGGAGACGGTGCCGTCGCCGCCCGAAACGACCACGCGATCAAACTCGCGCACGTCTGCCACGGCATCCTCGGGCTCCATGCCATCGCCGATAAAACGCATCACGACCTCGTCGCCGCCCTGCGCGAGGGCGTGCGTGAATGCGTAGATTTCATCTGAGCTGGGGCCCGATGCCGGGTTGTGGATGATAAGGCAGCGCATACTTACGTTCCCGTTCTGTGACTAACCGAGTATAGTTGTAAGGCAATGCCGATATCCTACCCGTGTTTTTCGGGCCTAACCTTATTCGATGGGTTGATATGTACATTTCCACACATCAGGCTCTACTCGACTTTTGCCAGCGCGCCCGTGAGTTCGACGCGATTGCCGTCGATACCGAGTTTTTGCGCGAGCGCACATTCCATCCGCGTCTGTGCTTGGTTCAGATTGCCACCCCTGCCGAGAGCGTCGCGGTCGATCCCCTGGTAATCGACGACCTATCGCCGCTGGCCGAGCTTATGGCCGACGAGAGCGTGACCAAGGTCTTCCACGCGTGCTCGCAGGATATGGAGGTCATGCTCCATACCGTGGGCGTGCTGCCACGACCGATTTTCGATACGCAGGTCGCCGCCGCCTTTTTGGGCGAGCGCCAGCAGGTTTCGTACGGCGCACTCGTGCAGACGTTTTGCGGCGTCTCGCTGCCCAAGACCGAGTCGCTGACCGACTGGTCGCGTCGCCCGCTGACCGATAAGCAGATTGAGTATGCGATCGATGACGTCAAGTACCTGATCGTCGCCTATACCGAGATGATGAGCCGCCTGCGCGAGCTGGGCCGTGTGGACTGGGTGCTCGACGAGCTGCGCCCGCTGGCTGACGAGTCGCACTATCGCGCCGATCGCCACGAGGCGTTCCGCAAGGTCAAACGCATCAACTCGTGCAGCCGTCATCAGTTGGGCATCGCGCGCGAGCTCGCCGCTTGGCGCGAGGATCGCGCCGAGCGCCGTAACATCCCGCGCAAGTGGGTCATGTCCGACGACACGCTGCTTGCGCTCGTTAAGCGCAATCCCGTGCGCGTTGAGGAGTTCCGTAGCATTCGCGGTACCGATCAGTTGGGGGAGCGCGACGTGGACGGTGCGCTCATGGCCATCAAGCGCGGCGCGAGCTGCCCGCACGATCGCCTGCCGCTCATGGTGCGCGGGCACCGTCAGATTTCGCCGGAGTTGGAGAGCGTGACGGACCTGATGTATGCGCTCATTCGCCTAGTTGCCGAGCGCTCGGGCGTGGCGACCTCGGTCATTGCCTCGCGCGATGACCTGGCCGACTATATTGAGCATCCCGAGCAGAGCCCCCTGCGCGAAGGCTGGCGCTTTGAGCTTGTGGGCTCGCGCCTGGACGATCTGCTCTCCGGCAATATGGGGTTGACGGTCAAAGATGGCAAAATTGAATTGCTGTAAGGAAGCCTAGCCGCTTGAGTGGGTAGAATGCCTCCGACTTGTAACTCGATTCGGAGGAATTGGCATGCCCTATTACTATGGTTACGGCTTTGGCATCGACCCGCTGTACCTGCTGGTTGTCCTTGTTTGCACGGTGCTCGGTCTTGCCGCGCAGAGCTATATCAACTCGACGTATAAAACCTGGTCCAAGGTTCGCTCGGACGGCGACACGGGCGCCACGGTCGCTCGCCGCATGCTCGACGCCAACGGTTGTAACGCCGTGGGTATCAAGGGCGTAGCTGGTGAGCTCACCGACCACTACAACCCGCAGGATAACAATCTGTATCTCTCGGATGCCAACCGTTCGGGCGGGTCGGTCGCAAGCGTTGCCGTGGCCTGCCACGAGGCAGGCCATGCCGCGCAGCGTCAAAGCGGCTATGCCATGATGAAGGTACGCACCGCCCTCGTGCCGGTCGTCAACTTTACCCAGAACACTTGGACCATCGTGCTGCTCATGGGTCTGTTTATGAACATTGCCGGGCTCACGACCCTCGCGTTGATCTTCTTCTCGTTTAGCGTGCTGTTCCAGCTCGTTACGTTGCCTGTTGAGATTGACGCCAGCCGACGTGCTGTGGCGTACATCGAGCAGTCGGGTATGAGTTCCAAGCAGGTCAACGGCGCCAAGAAGGTGCTGACGGCAGCCGCGCTTACCTATGTGGCCGCAGCGCTCACTTCGATCATTCAGCTGCTCTACCTTATGGCTCGCTACAACAGAAACTCCAACCGATAACAAATGGGACAGGCAGGCGCCGCGGGGATTCGTGTCCTCGCGGCGCTGTACTATGTGTTGGACTTAATTTCGCACGGGGCCGGAGCCTCTGTGCTCGATAACGAAAGGAGGCTGCGTGGCAGGCTGGAACCTAACCGGTAATGCCGTTTCCGCCGAGTTCGACGGTTCGGACGAGCAGGAGCGCAAGGAGCTCAGCGTGAGCCAGGCGGTGGAGATCGCCGCCGGTGCGCTCGATGCCATTCCGCAGCTGAGCGTCTTGGGCGAGGTCACGGGTTTTCGTGGTCCTAACGCCCGAAGCGGCCACTGCTATTTCCAGATCAAGGACGATTCGGCCGCCGTTGACTGCATCATTTGGAAGGGTGCCTATCTCAAGCGCACGTTCGATCTGCGCGACGGTATGCAGGTGAGCTTTAAGGGCAGCTTCAATCTCTATAAGGCTACGGGCCGCATGAGCTTTGTCGCTCGCTCGTTTTCGCTGGCGGGGGAGGGCCTGCTGCGTCAACAAGTGGCGCAACTGGCCGAAAAGCTACGCCGCGAGGGCCTGATGGACGAAGCGCGCAAGCGCCGCATCCCGGTGTTCTGCTCCCGCGTGGCGGTCGTCACCTCGCTTTCGGGTGCCGTAATCGACGACGTCAAGCGCACATTGCGTCGTCGCAACCCGCTCGTCGAGCTCGTTTGCGTGGGTGCCAAAGTTCAAGGCGAGGGCGCGCCGGCAGAGCTCATCGAGGGCCTGCGCCGTGCCGCCGCCATTACGCCGGCGCCCGACTGCATCTTGCTGGTGCGCGGCGGTGGCTCCTTCGAGGACCTCATGACCTTTAATGACGAGGAGCTTGCCCGCGCGGTGGCGGCTTGTCCTGTGCCCGTGGTGACCGGCATTGGCCATGAGCCCGATACCTCGATTTGCGACATGGTGAGCGACCGCCGCGCCTCCACGCCCACGGCGGCGGCCGAATCGGTGGCGCCGGCTATGACGGAGCTGGCCGATGTGCTCGAGGCGCGCCATCAGCGTCTGGGTGCCGCGATGGCATCGATGATTGGGTCGGCCCAGGTCGACTTGGAGATGCTCGATCAGCGCGGTCGCCGCGCCTGGGATACCTATACGGCCCGTCTGGGCGATGCGCTCGATGCCGCCGCATGCCGCCCGTGCCTCAACGACCCAACATTTATGGTCGAGCGTCGCGAATCGGAGCTTGCGCTGACTGCCGATCGCCTGTCGGGCGCCATAGCACGCTCGGTCGGGACATTCCGCTCCAACTTTGAGCGCCTGCCCGAGCGCCTGGTTGCAAGCACCTCGGGGCTCGATGGCAAGCGCCATGCGCTCGCGCTTGCGAGTTCCCGCCTGGAGCATCAGGGGCGCACGATGCTCAACAAACCCGCGTCCGAGCTGGGCCGAGCTGCCGCGTCGCTCGATGCCCTGTCGCCGCTCAAAGTGCTTGCCCGCGGCTATTCCATCGCGTACAGCGATGATGGTGTGGCTACGAGCGCCAAGACCTTTAAGCCCGGCGACGCCATCCGCGTGCGCATGGCAGACGGCAACGTGGCGGCAACGGTCGATACGGTCGAGTAGGCCGCGCTTCATAGTGATAAACCTTTAGGAAAGGAAACAGATATGGCAGAGAAGACCCCGGTCGAGCAGCTTACGTACAAGCAGGCCTCGCAGGAGCTGGAGCTCATCATCCGCAGCCTGGAGTCGGGCGATATGGAGCTCGAGGAGTCGCTCGAGAGCTATACCCGCGGCGTCGAGCTCCTCAAGAGCCTGCGCACCCGCCTGTCCGATGCCGAGCAGAAGGTCTCGGTGCTCCTTAAGGACGTCGACGGCAACGACGTGCTCGCCGACGGCGAAGCCGCCAACACGGACGACAACCTCTCGTTCTAACCATCCCGACCGAATATAATTACCTTGGTCTGTGAGAAAGGAACCAGCCATGTGTGACTGCATCTTCTGCAAAATTGCCAACCACGAGATCCCCTCGACCGTTGTCTATGAGGACGACCAGGTCATCGCCTTCGACGACCTCAATCCCCAAGCGCCGGTCCACACGCTCGTGATCCCCAAGAAGCACTACAGCGACATCGCCGACAACGTACCTGCCGAGACCATGGGCGCCATGGCTCACGCCATCCAAGAGGTCGCTAAGGCCAAGGGCTTGGAGGACGGTTTCCGCGTCATCTCCAACAAGGGCGTCAACGCCGGCCAGACCGTCATGCACTTCCACATGCACGTCCTCGGCGGCAAAAACCTGGGCGAGAACCTCATCTGAGGGCGCCTCTTCCGTGCAATGAAACGGAAGCTCAGGCACCGATAACTTATATATCAACGCAATAAACCCGAGCGCGAGGGCGTTTGGGTTTATTATTGAAGCGTATGTAACCTGGCGGCGCCACACCGCCTGTTAGTAGGGAGACACATGAACGTTCTGGTCGTCAACGCGGGATCTTCGACCCTTAAGTATCAGGTCATCGACACCAAGTCCCATAAGGTGTCCGCAAAGGGCTCCTGCGAGCGCGTCTGCTTTACCGGTGGTACCTTCACCCATGCTGCCAATGGCTCCAAGAAGGTGACCGAGAACATCGAGTTCCCCGACCACAAGGTCGCCATCGAGGTCGTCCTGAAGGACCTTGAGGCCAACGGCGTCAAGATCGAGGGCATCGGCCACCGTATCGTTCAGGGCGGTTGGTACTTTGGTGATTCCTCCCTCGTCGACGAGGACGTCCTCGCCAAGATTCGCGAGGTCGCCCCGCTGGCGCCGCTGCACAACAACCCCGAGGCCAACGTTATCGAGTACTGCCTGGAGCAGTATCCCGATCTGCCCAACGTCACGGTCTACGACACCGCTTTCCACTTCAACATGCCCGAGGTCGCCAAGACCTACGCCCTTCCCAAGGATGTTTGCGACAAGCTGCACATCCGTAAGTACGGCGCCCACGGCACCAGCTATCGCTACATCTCCAAGAAGGTCGCCGAGATGACCAACGGCGAGGCCCGCAAGGTCGTCGTGTGCCATATCGGCTCCGGCGCTTCCCTGTGCGCCATCGAGGACGGCAAGTGCATGGACACCACCATGGGCTTGACGCCGCTCGACGGCGTCATGATGGGCACCCGCTGCGGCTCCATCGACCCGGCTACCGTGTGCTACCTGCAGCGCGAGGGTGGCTACACCTTCGACGAGGTCGACGAGATGATGAACAAGAAGTCTGGCCTTTTGGCTGTGACCGGTGGCAAGACCAACGACTGCCGCAACGTTGAGGAGCTCGCCGCTGCTGGTGACCCCGAGGCTCAGCTCGCCTTCGATATGTTCGTCTACAAGATTGCCGCTAAGGCCGCCGAGATGGCCACCTCCATGTGCGGCATGGACACCCTGGTCTTTACCGCCGGCATCGGCGAGCACGCTCCGGCCGTTCGCGCTGGCGTGGCCGATCGTCTGGCCTTTATGGGCGTCAAGATGGATCACGCCCGTAATGCCCTGCGTGGCGACGGCGCTTGGTGCCTGTCCGCCAAGGATTCCAAGGTCAAGATTTTCGTCATCCCTACGGACGAGGAGTTCATGATCGCTTCCGACGTCGAGCGCATCGTCAACGGCAAGTAATTGCAAGAGGGGAGGGGCTGGACGACCGAGCGCCGTTCGGCCCCTCTTTTGCGCTCGTTGGGCGATATGCTGATATCTATTTATCAAGATATGATAACTTCTTATTAAAATGCGGCCGCCTTAAGGGGCCTGCGTCGACCGTATTGCACTGCGAAGGAGTCTCATGAACGTACTTGTTGTCAACGCCGGCAGCTCAAGCCTTAAATATCAGCTTTTGGATACCGATACCCGCAAGGTTTTCGCCAAGGGCAACTGCGAGCGTATCGGATCGGACATGGGCATCTTTGGCCACTCCGAGAACGGTGGCGCTAAGCAGACCGAGGAGGTCCCTTTCCCCGATCATCGCTCTGCTATCGCTCGCGTGCTCGAGGAGCTCGAGAAGACCGACTTTACGATTGATGGCATTGGGCATCGTATCGTTCAGGGCGGCTGGCACTTCGATGATTCCGCGGTTGTCGACGACGAGGTTATGGCCAAGATTCTTGAGGTGGCACCGCTTGCTCCGCTGCACAACTACGGCGAGGCCGCAGCGATTGAGTATTGCCGTGAGAAGTATCCGGAGCTGCCCAACGTGGCGGTCTTCGACACCTCGTTCCACATGACCATGCCCGAGGTTGCCTACACCTACGCGCTGCCCAAGGACGTGTGCGACAAGTACCACGTGCGCAAGTACGGCGCACACGGTACGAGCCACCGCTACGAGTGGATGATGGCCAAGGAGATCCTGGGCTCGCGCTGCCACCGCCTGCTTTCGTGCCATCTGGGCAATGGTGCCTCGCTTGCCGCCATTGAGGACGGCGTGTGCCGCGACACCACGATGGGCCTCACGCCGCTTGACGGCCTGATGATGGGTACCCGTTGCGGTTCCATCGACCCGGCCACCGTGTGTTATCTTCAGCGCGAGGGCGGCTACAGTTACCAGGAAGTCGACGACATGATGAACAAGCAGTCTGGTCTGCTTGCCATTTCGGGTATCTCCAACGACGCCCGCGACATCCGCACGCGCGCCTCCGAGGGCGACGAGCGCTGCCTGCTCGCCTTCGATATGTTCGCCTACAAGGCCATGCAGCAGGCCGGCTCCATGATTGCTTCCATGGCGGGCGTGGACACCATCACCTTTACCGCCGGCATCGGCGAGAACGACTGGTCGATCCGTAAGGCCTTCTGCGACTGCTTTGAGTGGCTGGGCGTGCGCATCGACAACAACAAGAACCGCGAGGCCGTGGGCAACGGCCCGCAGGTCATCAGCGCCGCCGGTTCCGCCGTCACGGTCATGGTCATCCCCACCGACGAGGAATACATGATTGCCCACGACGTCGAGCGTCTGACCAAGAACAACTAACGCGCGCATTTGCAAGTAAACGAAAGGCCTCCAGAGCAACAGCTCCGGAGGCCTTTTTGCTAGCAGGCGGGCGGCGGAAACTTTGTCCCATTTCGAGCACAAATTCTGGGACACGCTTTCCGGTTGAGGCATGTTGCGGAAAGTGCGACCCACAATAAAGCATAATTCCGTCCCACGGTTTCCCAAACAGGCCCCAAGCGGAAGCCACATCCCACAATCCGCCTTCAAACCGGGACACACTTTCCGGCGGGCCAGACATCAGACCGCAGCCAACATTTCGGTCCCAAAGTGACCATATCTGCATCGTTTGACCCTCCAGCAACGGCACCCATTCATTCAGATTTTCAGCCCTAGCTCGTAGCCAAGCCGCCGTCCACCCCAGATACCCTGATTGCTACGTAGCGGTAGAAGGCCGTACGGGCTAACCCCTGAAAACAATCCGCAGACCAGAAACGCCCCCGTTCGTAGCTCCGAAGGAGCAGAACGGGGGCGTTTCATTGGTCGAGGACGTTTTCAGGGGTTAGCCCGTACGGCCTTCGAGCGAGTGCGTGCGCTACTCAGCCATCTGAGCCTGGACGGCGGTGATGGCCACGACACCCACGATGTCGTCAGCAGAGCAGCCGCGCGACAGATCGTTGACCGGCTTGGCGATGCCCTGCAGGATGGGGCCGTAAGCGTCGGCGCCGGCGAAGCGCTGGACCAGCTTGTAGCCGATGTTGCCGGCCTCGAGGTCGGGGAACACGAGCACGTTGGCCTTACCGGCGACGGAGGAGCCGGGAGCCTTGAGCTGGGCGACGGTGGGGACGATGGCGGCGTCGAGCTGCAGGTCGCCGTCGATGGCGAGCTCGGGAGCCTTCTCCTTGCAGAACTTCACGGCCTCCTGGACCTTCTTGGCGACCTCGCCACCGGCGGAGCCCATGGTGGAGTAGGAGAGCATGGCCACGTGCGGCTCAACATTGCCCATGAAGGTGGACCAGGAGTGAGCGGAGGCGATGGCGATCTCGGAGAGCTCGTCGGAGGACGGGTTGATGTTGAGGCCGCAGTCGGCGAAGATTAGCGTGCCGTCGGTGCCGAACTGCGGGGTGTCGGTGCACATCACGAAGAAGGCCGAGACCAGCTTGGTGCCCGGGGCGGTCTTGAGGATCTGAAGCGCAGGGCGCAGGGTGTCGGCGGTGGAGTGGCAGGCGCCGGAGACCAGGCCGTCGGCGTCGCCCATCTTGACCATCATGGTGCCAAAGTAGGTGGCATCCATCACCTGGGCGCGAGCCTGCTCGATGGTAACGCCTTTCTTGGCGCGGAGCTCGGCAAACTTTTGCGCATACTCCTCGTGCTTCTCGGCATTGCGCGGGTCGATGACGGTGGCGCCGGGAACGTTGATCTCGTCGGGGTTGCCCAGGATGACGATCTTTGCCAGGCCCTCCTCGATGATCTTGGTGGCCGCGACGATAGTGCGCGGATCCTCGCCCTCGGGCAGGACGATCGTCTTAAGGTCAGCCTTGGCGGCAGACTTCATACGGTTTAGGAAATCGCTCATGTTACTCCTTACAAGCGTTTCGCTAAGCTCCAGGCGCCCGGCTGTTCACGAATAAACCCGCTGCTAGCGGGTCTACCTTTCAATTATGTTCGCCGCGGTGCTTGAGCTTTCCTTGTGTGGCAAGCTCATTATAGGACGCATTAGCGCTATAATCGCTCTGATAAATATGTCTCGAAGAATGTTCGAGAAAAGCCCAGCTAACGAGCCCGTGGCTTTTGACAAGGAGTATCGATGCAGATTACCTCAGGCCTGCCTGAAGGCTTTAACGCCGGCGCGTACGACATGATTGTCGTCGGTGCTGGATATGCCGGTGCCGTTTGCGCCCGCCGTCTTGCCGAGACCATCGGCTATCGTGTTGCCGTTTTGGAGCGCCGTAGCCACATTGCGGGCAATGCCTATGACTGCGCTGACGAGGCCGGAATCCTGATTCACGAGTACGGTCCGCATATCTATCACACCTTTAACGAGCGCGTGCACAATTTCCTGTCGCGCTTTACCAAGTGGACGGATTATCAGCACAAGGTGCTCGCCAACATCAACGGTACCCTTATGCCCGTGCCCTTCAACCATGCGAGTCTCAAGCTCGCCTTTGGTGACGAGCGCGGCGAGGAGCTGTATCAGAAGCTCGTGGAGACCTTTGGCAAGGATGTCAAGGTGCCTATTATGGAGCTGCGTAAGAAGAACGACCCGGATCTTGCCGAGGTCGCCGATTACGTCTACGAGAACGTCTTTTTGCATTACACCATGAAGCAGTGGGGCCAGACGCCCGATCAGATCGACCCCTCGATCACCGGCCGCGTTCCCGTCTTTGTGGGCGATGATGACCGCTACTTCCCGCAAGCTCCCTTCCAGGGCATGCCGCAGGAGGGCTACACGGCGCTCTTTGAGCACATGCTCGACCACGACCTGATCGACGTGTTCTGCGACGTGGACGCCCGTGACCTCTTTGAAATCGACGAGACTACCGTCAAGATCGACGGCAAGGTCTATGGTGGCGAGATCGTCTACACCGGTCCACTCGACGAGCTGTTCAACCTCGACTTGGGTGCGTTGCCGTACCGCACGCTCGATATGAAGTTCGAGACGCTCGATATGGACCAGTTCCAGCCCGTGGGCACTGTCAACTACACCACGAGCGAGGACTACACGCGCATCACCGAGTTCAAGAACATGACCGGTCAGGTCCTGCCCGGCAAGACCACCATCATGAAGGAGTACTCCAAGGCCTATACGCCCGGCTCGGGCGAGACGCCGTACTACGCCATTCTTGAGCCCGAGAACCGTGAGCTCTATGAGCGCTATCTTGAGCGCGTCCAGAACCTGACGAACTTCCACCCGGTGGGTCGTCTGGCCGAGTATCGTTACTACGATATGGACGCCGTGACCAATTCCGCCCTCGATCTTTCGGATGAGATTATCGCCTGCCATGCATAAAGTCATAACATTCGGTATTCCCTCGTATAACGCCGCCAAGGACATGGACCATTGCATCACCTCCATCTTGGAGGGGAGCAATTACGCCACCGATATCGAGATTATCGTGGTGGACGACGGCTCCAAGGACGAGACGGCCGCCAAGGCTGACGAGTGGGAGGCACGTTATCCCGGTATCATTCGCGCGGTACACCAGGAGAACGGCGGCCACGGTATTGCCGTCCTTTCGGGTCTGCGCGAGGCGCAGGGCACCTACTACAAGGTTGTCGACTCGGACGACTGGCTTGACGGCGCTGCCCTTTCGACCATGCTGTCGATTCTGCGTGGCTTTGAAGAGCGTGATCAGCGCGTTGACCTGTTTATCTCGAACTACGTGTACGAGAAGGTTTACGAGGGCACGCATACCGCTATTGGTTACAAATTTGCCCTGCCGCGCAAAAAGATCTTTTCCTGGGATCAGATCGGTCATTTCCGCCTGGACCAGAACCTACTCATGCACAGCCTGTGCTATCGCACGGATGTGCTGCGCGAGTCCAACCTTCCCATGCCGCCGCACACGTTCTATGTGGACAACATCTACGCCTACGTGCCGCTGCCACGTTGCAAGACCATGTACTACGCCGACATCGACCTCTATCGCTACTTTATCGGTCGCGAGGGCCAGAGTGTCAACGAGGCCACGATGGTCAAGCGTCTGGACCAGCAGTTCCGTGTGACGCGCATCATGATGGAGTCGTACCACCTGTACAGCGATGTTGAGTCGTCGCGTCTGCGCTCGTACATGATGGGCTATTTCACCATGATGATGGCGATCTGCTCGGTGCTCACCAAGCTTTCCGAGGAAGATTGCGCCGACGAGCGCCTAAAGACGCTGTGGAATGATTTGAAGGCCTACGACGAGCGCATGTATCGTCGTGCCCGCTACGGCGTGGTCGGGTTCTTCACCAATCTGCGCGGTCGGGCCGGAGACAAAACCACACTCGGCCTATACCGTCTTGCCTCAAAGATCTTCAAATTCAACTAGCTGCTGAGTAATCGCTGCTGATAGGTTGACTGGGCCCCTTGGCCTTTAGTTTGCTACTGCGAACAGTCCTGCTCGCACGGAAAGCACATTAAGTGCTTTCCGGCTCGTGCGGAACTTGTATCAAACTAAAGGCCAAGGGGCTTCTGCTATAAGAATCGATTGTCAGGCTGCCTGAATTTGAAGATCTTAGACGCGCGGTACACAGGGGCCTGGGCTGAAAAGACTTGGTTGGTAGGCTGCCCGGTGGGGCTTGGTTATGTTTGTCGCGAGTTCCGCACGAGCCGAAGAGCACTTAATGTGCTCTTCGTGCGAGCCAGGACTGTAGAGCAGCAAACATAACCAAGCCCCACCGGGCAACCGGACGAGCTAGTTTACTTTGCGGCGCCGGGGATGCCGTGGGAGGTTTTGGCGGTTTTGGCTCCGTTTACGATGGCGGTTTGCAAAGCCCTTACGGCGAGCATGCCCAGCAGGTCTAGGGGAACGGCGGCGCTTGCCTGGGCGCCCAGTTTGCCGCTGGCGAGGGTGTAGATGGTGTCGCCGTCGTTGGTGGTGTGCGTGGGACGGATGGCGTGTGCGTAGGCGTCTGCGGCCATCTGGGAGACCTTGGTGGCTTGTGCCTTAGTGAGTTCCACGTTGGTGACGATGCAGCTGATGGTGGTGTTGGTGCGGTCGAGCGGCATCTGCATGGATCCGGCGGCGGCAAAGGCTGCGAGTTCCATGTCGACGATCTGGTCGCTATCGGCCGCGGCGCGCATACCGGCGACCCACTCGCCGGTGAAGGGGTCGACAACATTGCCGCAGGCGTTGACCGAGACCACGGCGCCCACCTTGATGGGGCCGAGTGCCACGGCGGCAGCTCCAAGGCCGGCCTTCATGCAGGTGGCGGGCCCCATGAGCTTACCCACGGTGGCGCCCGTGCCGGCGCCTACGTTGCCCTGTTCGAGCTTGGTGGGGGTGTGGTCGAGTGCTTCGCACACGGCGGCGATGCCGGCCTCAATGTCGGGGCGCACGGTGGGGTCGCCAAAGGCAAGGTCGAAGATGCAGCTGGAGCACACGATAGGCACCTGCGTGGGGCCGACGGGAAGGCCGATGCCGCGGCTCTCAAGCTCGCGAGCGACGCCGCTTGCAGCCTCGAGGCCAAAGGCCGATCCGCCCGAAAGGCAGACGGCGTGGACCTTGTCGACGGTGTTCTCAGGTCGCAGCAGGTCGGTTTCGCGCGAAGCGGGAGCACCGCCGCGAACGTCAACACCGCCGGTGGCGCCCTCGGGTGCCACGATTACGGTGCAACCGGTGCCGGCCTCCTCGTCCGTATAGTTGCCATAGCAAAAGCCATCGACATCGCAGACGTCAATGGCCTCGAGCAGTGTATCCATGTTTAACTCCTATCGGTTTTCCGCCGCGCCTTGTGCCCGGTCGGGATCCGTACGGTACGCCAAAATTGTAGGCGCCGGGGGATACCCAGCGCCAGATGCAATTACGAGAGTTTTTGAATCGCGCGCGCGACGCGGGCGATGGGTAGGCCCACCACGTTATAGAAGTCGCCCGAAATATCGTGCACGAGCATGCGTCCTCCTGTGCCCTGAATGCCGTAGGCGCCGGCCTTGTCCATGGGCTCACCCGAGGCGACGTAGTGCTCGATCTGCTCGTCGGTGAGCTCGTAGAACGTCACGTCGGTCACATCGACAAAGGACAGGCTTTCGGCGGCATGCGGGGCGGCCGTATCGCCTGCCTTAACGATGCAGACGCCGGTTGCGACCTGGTGCGTGCGGCCCGAAAGCTCACGGAGCATAGTGCGCGCCTCGTCCTCGGTTGCCGGCTTGCCCAGAATCTTGCCGTCAAAGGTGACGATGGTGTCGGCCGCGACCGTCAGCTCATTGGGCTCGGCATACTCGGCAGCAACGGCAGCCGCCTTGGCGCGTGCCAAGCGCTCGACAAGCGTGAGCGGGGCCTCGCCATCAAAGGGCGTTTCGTCGATATCCGCGGGAATCACGCGAATGTTGTAGCCTGCCTCGCGCATCAGCTCTATGCGGCGCGGCGATTGCGAAGCCAAAATCATAGTTGGATGCCCTCGGCGACCTTCTCGACGGCCTTGTCGCCGGCGAGCGTGCGCAGCAGCTCCAATGCAAAGGGGAGGGACTGTGCCATGCCGCTGGCAGTGATGATGTTGCCGTCTTGCGTGACCTTCTCGTCGGTATAGGCGCCTTCGGGGAAGCTTTTCTCAAAGCCAGGGAAGCACGTGGCATGGCGCCCCTCGAGCAGGTCGAGCTCGCCCAGGATAAACGGGGCGGCGCAGATGGCGGCGACGTGCTTGGTTGCGGCGAACTCGCAGACCACGTCGCAGACGCGCTGATCTGCGCGCAGGTTGGTGGCACCGGGCAGGCCGCCGGGCAGCACGACGCAGTCGTACTCGTCAAAGTTAATCTCATCAAAGAGCACATCGCAGGTCACGGGGATCTGCAGCGAGCTTACGACCTCGCGCGTGGGCATGATCGAGACGAGCGTGGCACGCACGCCGCCGCGACGCATGACATCGACCATGGTCAAGCATTCAATAGTTTCAAAGCCATCGGCGGCGAGAACGGCAACGCTGGGCATGAGGGTTCCTTTCATAGGCGGCATACAATTAGCCGTCTTATACCCCGAAGACCTCCGCTTGCCACGCTCGATTTCCCAATGATTTTCTGAGCAATGATTAAGCGGCTAGTTGCGCCTAAGGTGGACGACGGTCTCGCAGTGGAAGGTTTGTGGGAACAGGTCGACTGGCGTGATCTTTACGGGGGAGAAGGTGCCTTCTTCGACAAAGCGTTTGAGATCGCGCGCCAGGGTGGCCGGGTCGCAGCTCACGTAGGCGACATCGCGAGCACTCGTGCTGGCGATAAGGTCGATCGCCTCGGGGGCGAGGCCTGCGCGCGGCGGGTCGACCACCAAGACGTCGGCATCCTGGTCGGGGAACTCGCGCACCGCGTCTCCGCCAATGACGTCGACGTTATCAAGCTTGTTGATTTCCAGGTTACGGCGCAGGTCGCGCACGGCGGGGCCGTAGGCCTCGACGGCGGCGACAAAGTCGCAGCGGCGGGCGAGCGGCAGGGTAAAGGTGCCGGCACCACAGTACAGGTCCACGGCAAGCTCGTCTTCCTGCGGGTCGAGCGCTTCCATGACAAGCTCGATCAAAATCTCGGCACCCTTGGTGTTGACCTGGAAAAAAGACGGGGCAGACAAGCGCATCTGACCCTCGGCGATATTCTCGGTCCATGAGCCCTCTCCGGCGAGCATTTCGACCTTGGAGACACGGCGGGCCTTCTTTTCACCCTTGCTCATCACGCGCACGATGCTCGTGGGATGAGCGGCGTCCGCCAGCACGCGGGAGACCTGCGAGCGCGGAAAAGAGCCCGTGGGCGTCCAGAGTGCGACCTCGAGTGCCTTGGTGCGACGCGAGGCACGAATGCCCACGCGCTCCAGACCCAGGTTGTGGCTGCCGCTCAGATAGTTGAGCGCGCCGACGACTGACTTGAGCGCCTTGGGAAAACGCTTATCGAACAGCGGGCACGAATCGACGGTCACGATCTTGCTGGGGTCGACGCCGTGCATGCCAAGGCGCACGCGACCGTTGACGACGGTCGGTTCGAGCTCGATTTTATTGCGGTAACCCCAGTCGTCCTTGGTGTGGCAGATGGGCTGTACCAACTCATCGACCTGATCGGGGCTGAACTTGCCGATACGCTCGAGTGCGGAACGCAGGTTTTGCTCCTTGGCGGCAAGCTGCGCCGTGCGCGAGAGGTTGCCCCACGAACAACCACCGCAGATGCCCACGAAGGGGCAGGGGGGCTGAATGCGATCGGGGCTCGGCTCCAGAATCTCGGTCGTGCGGGCGCGCATAAACGACTTGCCGTCCTGCACGACCTCGGCTTCGACGGTGTCGCCTGCCACGGCGCCCTGCACAAAGACGGCCTTGCCGTTGTCGGCGTGCGCCAGCCCGTCGGCGCCGTAGGTCATCGATTCTATAGTGAGCTTCATATTCCTGCCTGTCATTCGCGTTGTTGTTCGCACCATGGTAGCAGGGAAAAGCGCCCCGCATCCGAGGCTTTCCTCAAATGCGGGGCGCTTCTACAAACTGCTTCTACAAACGACTATTTCGTCTTGCCGGTAATGAGCGTCTTAAGACCCAGGCCGATCAGACCCAGGCCCATGCGCACGCGGCCGGGGCGATGGCGCTCGATGGCCTTGGTCTTGCCAGCGGGCTTATCGCGACGGGCGCTCGTCTCGGGTGCGGGCTTGGTGACCTGCGGATCGGGCTGAGGTGCAGGTGCAGGCTCGGGCTCAATGACGGTCGCCTGGACCTCTTGGACCTTGGGTGCTACTGGCTGCGGCTCGGCCTCGGAGGCAGGTTCCGCCTCAATGACGGGCTCGGGCGCGGCCTCGGCGTTGCGATAGGCGCGCTCCAGCAGGGCTTCCTGTGAGTTGAAGGGTTTCTCACCCTCTGCACGCTCCACGGGGACCCAGGTGCCGTCGCTCGTGAGGCTGCGGGCCTTCACGTTGTCGCGCAGCTGCATGCCCATGTACTCGTGCACCAGGGCGCGGCAGGTGGGGTCGAGCACGGGGAAGGCAATCTCCACGCGGTGCTCGGTGTTGCGCGTCATCATGTCTGCCGAGCTCAGGTAAATCATGTCCGAGTCCACGCCGAAAGCATAGACGCGCGCGTGCTCCAAAAAGCGTCCGACGATGGAGCGGACATGCACGTTCTCGGTCTTGCCCGGAACACCGGGCTTGAGGCACGAGATGCCTCGGATGATCATGTCTACGCGCACGCCGGCACACGATGCCTCGGCGATCTTGTCGATAACCTCGCGGTCGGTCAGCGAGTTGAGCTTAAAGAACACGCGGGCGGGCTCGCCGGCAAGGGCGCGCTGGATCTCGCGGTCAAGCCCGCGCATGATGAGCGGTTTCAGTCCGACGGGCGCCACACCCAGGAAGCGGTAGTCGCCGCGCAGGTTGCCCAGCGACAGGTTGCGGAAGAACAGGTTGGCGTCCTCGCCGATGCCGGGATGGGCTGTCATGAGCATAAAGTCGCTGTAGAGTTTGGCCGTCTTCTCGTTAAAGTTGCCGGTGCCCAAAAGTGTGAGGCGCGTTAGCGCCATGCCCTCGCGATAGGTGAGCTGGCAGATCTTTGAGTGGCATTTAAAGCCCTCGGAACCATAGATGACGGTGCAGCCGGCCTCTTCCAGGCGCTCGGCCCACTCGATGTTGTTCTGCTCGTCAAAGCGTGCGCGGAGCTCCATGAGCACCGTGACCTCTTTGCCGTTCTCGGCAGCATCGATCAGCGACTCGCATAGGCGGCTCTGCTTGGCCACGCGGTAGAGCGTGATGCGCAACGAGATGCACTCGGGGTCGTAGGCTGCCTCGTGTACCAGATCCAGGAACGGATTCATGGCCTCGTAAGGGTAGAAAAGCAGCTTGTCGTGCTGCAGCACCTGCTCGCGGATGGAGCGGGTCATGTCGATGGTGGGGTTGGGCTGCGGCTTAAACGGCGTAAAGAGCAGCTCGTTGCGCAGGTGCTCGGGAATCTTGCCCTCAATGCCAAAGACGTAGCCCAGGTTGAGCGGGATATCGCAGGTAAAGACAGAGCGGCGCGAAAGCTCGAGCGCCTTGCGGATAGTCTTGAGCGTCACCTTCTCGAGCGACCCCGAGACCGCGAGCACTACCGGCTGCAGGCGCAGGCGCTTCTTGAGAATGCGCTTCATGTGCTGGCGGTAGTCCTCTTCCTCTTCGACGCCCTCGCCGTCCGGATCGATGTCGGCGTTGCGGGTGACGCGGATCAGCGCACGATCCAGCGGCTTATAGGAGCCAAAGCAGCTGTCCAGGCAGGCGAGGATGACGTCCTCGAGCAAAATGTAGGAGTAGGTGCCGGTGGGCGAGGGGATCTCGACCACGCGGTTCATCGAGGCGGGAATCTCGATAAGGCCCAGTAGGCTCTCCTCGTCGGTGGCGCCGTCCAGACCACAGGCCAGATAGAGCGCGCCGTTGCGCAGGTTGGGGAAGGGGTGGCGAGGATCGATGACCAGCGGCGAGATGACCGGCGACACGTAGGCCTGGAAGTAGCGGGTTACAAAGGTGCGCTCCTCGGGCGTAAGCGAATCGATGTGGGCGCGGTGAACGCCCAAGGTGTCGAGCTTGCCCTCGATGCTCTTAAAGATGGACTCCCAACGGGTAAGGAGCCCGGGCATTTCGGCCATGACAGCATCGACCTGTTCGGAGGCGGTCATATTGCTCTTGTTGTCGACAGGTTGTTTTTTGAGCTCCGCCAGATCGGACAGGCCGCCCACGCGCACCATAAGGAACTCGTCGAGGTTGGACTCGAAGATCGAGACGAACTTTAGTCGCTCGAATAACGGAACGGTTTCGTCGAAGGCTTCGTCGAGCACGCGGTTGTCAAAGCGTAGCCAGCTGAGCTCTCGGTTTTGCGTGTACGAGAAGTCGCGCGGCGGTTTGCGCAGCTTTGCGGCGGCTTGCTTCTTTTCGATTTTGCTCGGCATATGCATCTGTCCGTTCAGTCCCCACAAGGGACGGTAGCCTAACACTAATCACTATTGTCTCAATTTAGTCGACCTGTGGCACGGACGCATCGCGCGAACGGTATCTTTACCTACTTCTTACGCTGCCAAGGCATGCAACTAACTGCCCAACTCGTTTAGAAACAATCTATATCCATACTCAATTGGTGAGGATGTATGAATAAGAATGATTGCGAGCTGAATATAATCGAATCCAAATTGAATCATGAACAAACGACATATATATGCAGAAAACCGTTTTAGCTATGCAATTCCTAAACATGAAAATATTTGTGCAATCTAGCTTAATTCCTTAGAAAAAAGAACATTTACCTTTGAAAACCTGCTTTAGAGAACCGAAGTGCATCATGGGGGAATCATATGAGATATACCGTTCATCGCACTTTGCTGACCGTTCGGGGGCGAGGTGGAATTGCAGGTGGTTTTTGGATATAACTAGAGCTGTCAGCAAGCAGCGTCCCATACGGAGGGGCGCTGATACATTCGGCCAGTAAGGCCCGAAAGAAAGGTAGGAGGCCATGACGAAAGGTCTGCACGTGCCTTCCGAGATCGGCAAGCTCAGGAAGGTCTGCCTGCACCGTCCCGGCGACGAGCTCCTCAACCTGCCGCCCGACGAGCTCGAGCGACTCCTGTTCGACGACGTCCCGTTCCTGGAGGTCGCGCAGCAGGAGCACGACACCTTCGCCCAGATCCTGAGGGACCAGGGCGTGGAGGTCCTCTATCTCGAGAACCTCGTCGCCGAGGTGTTCGACCAGGTCCCCGGCGCCCGCGCCGAGTTCACCGACCAGTACATCGCCGAGGCCGGCATCCGCGGCCAGCACATGCCGCAGATCGTCCGCGAGAAGCTGGACTCCATCGAGGACAACCTCGAGTTCGTCAAGAAGACCATGGCCGGCATGACCAAGTCCGAGATCGACATGCCCCTCACGGCGTCCACGACCCTCGACTCCCTGGTCAACTCCGAGTCCGAGTCCGACCTGATCATCGACCCGATGCCCAACCTCTACTTCACCCGCGACCCGTTCGCGGTCATCGGCGAGGGCGTCAACCTCAACCGCATGTACTCGGTCACCCGCAACCGCGAGACCCTGTACGGCAAGTACATCTTCAAGTACCACCCCGACTACAAGGACGTCTCGCTGTACTTCCGCCGCGACTGCCAGTTCCACACCGAGGGCGGCGACGTGCTGAACATCAACGAGAAGACCCTCGCCGTCGGCATCTCCCAGCGCACCCAGGCCGCCGCGATCGACGTCATGGCCCAGAACATCTTCTGGAACTCCGACTCCAAGGTCGAGCGCATCCTGGCCTTCGACATCCCGGTCTCGCGCGCCTTCATGCACCTCGACACGGTCTTCACCCAGATCGACGTCGATAAGTTCACGATCCACCCCGCCATCATGGGCACCCTGCGCGTCTACGAGCTGACCGCCGGCAAGAACCCGGGCGACGTGAACATCCGCCTGATCGAGGACACCCTCGAGCACGTCCTGGAGGACGCCACCGGCGTCGACCAGGTCAAGCTGATCCCCTGCGGCGGCGGCGACCCGATCGCGGCCTCCCGCGAGCAGTGGAACGACGGCTCCAACACCCTGTGCGTCGAGCCCGGCAAGATCTGCGTCTACGCCCGCAACACCGTCACCAACGACGTGCTGTACAAGGAGGGCCTGGACCTTCTCGTCGTGCCCTCCGCCGAGCTCTCCCGCGGCCGCGGCGGCCCGCGCTGCATGAGCATGCCCTTCTGGCGCGAGGACCTCTAAGGTCTTCAAGGACCCGTACAGGTCATAATACATACATCTAGCTGCCATTAGATGTCTCCCATTGGGGCGGTGCGGGTTTTCGCACCGCCCCAATCTTGTATGAGGAACGTCAACACGATTGGATGACTGCTTTTGTAAGGAGCTTGGCCATGGACATCAAGACGATTGGCGTTGAGGAATGGCTCAACGTTTGGGAGAAGAGCGCCACGTGGGACATCGCCCAGTCGACGATCTCGTCGCTCACCATGGGCGAGCTGCGCGCGCTCGATGAACAGGACGGCGCCACGTTCTACGAGCGCCTGGACCGCGAGAAGATGAACTACGGCTGGATCGAGGGCTCGCCGGAGTTTAAGGCCGAGGTTGCCAAGCTGTATCGTCGGGAGGTCAATCCCGATCACATTCTGCAGACCAATGGCTGCACGGGCGCTAACCTCAACGCCATCATGGCTGTGGTCGAGCCCGGCGACCATGTTATCGCCGAGTGGCCCACCTACGCGCCGCTCTACGAGATTCCGCGCACGCTGGGCGCCGAGGTCGAGTATTGGGAGCTTCGCGAGGAACTCGGCTGGAAGCCCGATATCGAGGAACTCAAGCGCTTGGTGCGTCCCAACACCAAGCTTATCTGCATAAACAACGCATCTAACCCCATCGGTACGGTGCTCGATGCCGATATGCTCGGCCAGATTGCCGAGATCGCCCGCTCGGTGGGCGCCTACGTGCTGTGCGACGAGGTATATCTGCCGCTCGAAAACACTGAGTCCTTTATGTCGATGGTCGACGTGTACGAGAGGGCCATTGTCACCAACTCGTTGTCGAAGACCTATTCGACACCTGCGGCCCGCGTGGGCTGGGTCCTGGCCGACAAAGAGGTGTCCAACCGCATCCGTACCTATCGCGATTACACCATGATCTGCGGCGGCGTGTTCAACGATGCTCTGGCGACCTATGTGCTTGAGCACAAGGATAAGATTCTCGAGCGCAATCGCAAGATCGTGTTTGGCAACCGCGATATCGCGCAGGCTTGGATCGATACGCAGCATCGCGTTTCCTGGACGGCCCCGCAGGGCGTGTCTACCTCGTTTATCCAGCTGGATATTCCCGAGGACGACGAGGAGTTCTGCAAGCGCCTGCTGTCCGAGAGGGGAGTGCTGCTGGTACCCAGCAGCCGCTTTGAGCTTCCCTGTGGCGCACGCCTGGGCTACTGCGCGAGCGAGGACGTTCTGCGTGAGGGCCTGAGGCTTTTGGGCGAGGCGTTGGCGGAGTTTGATCGCTAGGATTCCGATGGTCTTCGGGGGCCTTATCCAAATTAGTCGAAGATAATCGAAAATGGACCCGTTTCCCTAGGGGAAGCGGGTCCGTTTTTCTATACCGAGAAGTCAAGTTGTTACAAATGGGGCCGTAAAGCGAGTCGGTATCCGCTGGGCCTTATACTGAGTTTCCGGTGAACGGTATCAAGCGTTTGGTAAACGGTAATTTATTTACCAGAAATGAATAGGACAAACTTTTTTCTGAATAAAAATGAAAATGGTTGAGACACGGTATGAACCGCTAATTCTATTCATAGCTTTATTGGAAATATGCAATTTAAGGATGGTTTAGCAAAGTTTAGTTCCATTTGATTTTAGGATTAAAACGCGTTTAAGCACGTAAATACGCTTTATTAAGATGAAGTGTGCCATGCGTGAAGTATATGTGTATGCCGTTCACCTCCTATAAAAAACCGTTCGGGGGCAAGGTGGAAGTATGAGCTGATTTTGGATATAAATATGTCGTCAGCAATAACGCCTCACACGGAGGGGCGCTAACGAATCGGCCCTGACAAGGGCCCGAAAGAAAGGTAGGAGGCCATGACGAAAGGTCTGCACGTGCCTTCCGAGATCGGCAAGCTCAGGAAGGTCTGCCTGCACCGTCCCGGCGACGAGCTCCTCAACCTGCCGCCCGACGAGCTCGAGCGACTCCTGTTCGACGACGTCCCGTTCCTGGAGGTCGCGCAGCAGGAGCACGACACCTTCGCCCAGATCCTGAGGGACCAGGGCGTGGAGGTCCTCTATCTCGAGAACCTCGTCGCCGAGGTGTTCGACCAGGTCCCCGGCGCCCGCGCCGAGTTCACCGACCAGTACATCGCCGAGGCCGGCATCCGCGGCCAGCACATGCCGCAGATCGTCCGCGAGAAGCTGGACTCCATCGAGGACAACCTCGAGTTCGTCAAGAAGACCATGGCCGGCATGACCAAGTCCGAGATCGACATGCCCCTCACGGCGTCCACGACCCTCGACTCCCTGGTCAACTCCGAGTCCGAGTCCGACCTGATCATCGACCCGATGCCCAACCTCTACTTCACCCGCGACCCGTTCGCGGTCATCGGCGAGGGCGTCAACCTCAACCGCATGTACTCGGTCACCCGCAACCGCGAGACCCTGTACGGCAAGTACATCTTCAAGTACCACCCCGACTACAAGGACGTCTCGCTGTACTTCCGCCGCGACTGCCAGTTCCACACCGAGGGCGGCGACGTGCTGAACATCAACGAGAAGACCCTCGCCGTCGGCATCTCCCAGCGCACCCAGGCCGCCGCGATCGACGTCATGGCCCAGAACATCTTCTGGAACTCCGACTCCAAGGTCGAGCGCATCCTGGCCTTCGACATCCCGGTCTCGCGCGCCTTCATGCACCTCGACACGGTCTTCACCCAGATCGACGTCGATAAGTTCACGATCCACCCCGCCATCATGGGCACCCTGCGCGTCTACGAGCTGACCGCCGGCAAGAACCCGGGCGACGTGAACATCCGCCTGATCGAGGACACCCTCGAGCACGTCCTGGAGGACGCCACCGGCGTCGACCAGGTCAAGCTGATCCCCTGCGGCGGCGGCGACCCGATCGCGGCCTCCCGCGAGCAGTGGAACGACGGCTCCAACACCCTGTGCGTCGAGCCCGGCAAGATCTGCGTCTACGCCCGCAACACCGTCACCAACGACGTGCTGTACAAGGAGGGCCTGGACCTTCTCGTCGTGCCCTCCGCCGAGCTCTCCCGCGGCCGCGGCGGCCCGCGCTGCATGAGCATGCCCTTCTGGCGCGAGGACC
Source organism: uncultured Collinsella sp. (assembly GCA_902496275.1). Classification (GTDB taxonomy): domain Bacteria; phylum Actinomycetota; class Coriobacteriia; order Coriobacteriales; family Coriobacteriaceae; genus Collinsella. The sequence goes on from CABVAC010000002.1 coordinate 61,774, forward strand.
TCTAAGTCTTTCCGTTTCCGGTGCGGTCCCCCTACAACCGCACCGGCTTCGCCCGTTAAACGGGCAACACTAATACTTACGTAATTCATTTCTTCGAAAGGAATCAAACCATGGGTGTTAACCTCTCCGGCCGTAGCTTCCTCAAGCTTCTCGACCTCACCACCGAGGAGATCGAGTACCTGCTCAAGCTCTCCAAGAACTTCAAGGATATGAAGCGCGCTGGCGTTCCGCACCGCTATCTCGAGGGCAAGAATATCGTTCTGCTCTTCCAGAAGACCTCCACTCGTACCCGTTGCGCCTTCGAGGTCGGCGGCATGGATCTGGGCATGGGCGTCACCTACCTCGATCCGGGTTCGTCGCAGATGGGCAAGAAGGAGTCCATCGAGGACACCGCCCGTGTTCTCGGCCGCATGTATGACGGCATCGAGTTCCGTGGCTTTGCCCAGGACGACGTCGAGGAGCTCGCTGCTAAGTCCGGCGTGCCCGTGTGGAACGGCCTGACCACCGAGTGGCATCCCACCCAGATGCTCGCCGACATCCTGACCGTTCAGGAGAACTTCAACTACGACATCAAGGGCAAGACCCTCGTCTTCATGGGCGACTGCAAGAACAACGTCGCTCGCTCCCTCATGGTTGTCTGCTCCAAGCTCGGCATGAACTTCGTGGCCTGCGGCCCCGAGGAGTGCATGCCCGCCGACGACGTCATCGAGGCCTGCAAGCCCATCGCCGAGGCCAACGGCTGCACCATCAAGCTGACCACCGACGTCAAGGACGGCGTCACCGGTGCCGACGTTATCTACACCGACGTGTGGGTCTCCATGGGCGAGCCCGACGAGGTCTGGGCCGAGCGCATCGCTCAGCTCACCCCGTATCGTGTTACCTCCGAGGTCATGGCTATGGCCAACCCGGGCGCCATCTTCCTGCACTGCCTGCCCAGCTTCCACGACACCAACACCACCATTGGGGCCGAGAAGTGCGAGCAGTTCGGCATCACCGAGCAGGAGGTCACCGACGAGGTCTTCGAGAGCCCCGCTTCCAAGGTCTTCGATGAGGCCGAGAACCGCATGCACACCATCAAGGCTGTCATGTACGCCACGCTCAAGTAAGAGCATCTAGCATCTCGCTCGGGGTGTATTGCTGCTCACCCCGAGCGGTTTTGTCTGGTAAATATCTCGCGTCGGGCGGTGGGCACGGCACGGAAGATCCGCTTCGCGCGAGACAGTTAAATGATTTATGAAGGGGGGATGAGAACCATGACTGAGACCGCTAAGAAAAAGCGCGGTATGCCTTCATCGTTCACCATTCTTCTTGCTCTGCTGGCAATTGTTGCAGTAATTACCGTTATCGTCTCCGGCACGTCCGGCGGCGCGGTTACCGCAGCCCGCCTGAGCGATTTCTGCACCGCCCCGATTAAGGGCTTCGCTGACGCTCTGCCCGTCTGCCTCTTCGTTATGATTCTGGGCGGCTTCCTTGGCATGATGACCGAGACCGGCGCTCTGGACAACGGCATTGCCGTCCTGGTGCAGAAGCTTAAGGGCAACGAGATCATGCTCGTTCCCGTGCTGATGCTCATCTTCTCCCTCGGTGGTACCACCTATGGTATGTGCGAGGAGACCGTTCCCTTCTACGCCCTGCTCGCCGCTACCATGATGGCCGCTGGCTTCGACCCCATGGTCGGCGCCGCTACCGTCCTGCTCGGCGCTGGCTGCGGCTGCCTGGGCTCCACGGTTAACCCGTTCGCCGTCGGCGCTGCCGTCGACGCTCTGACCGGCGTTGGCATTGAGGTCAACCAGTCCATCATCATCGGCCTCGGTGCCGTCCTGTGGATTGTCACTACCGCTATGTCCATCGTCTTCGTGATGAACTATGCCAAGAAGGTCAAGGCTGACAAGGGTTCCACCATCCTGTCGATGCAGGAGCTCAAGGACGCCGAAGAAGCTCACGGCAAGGCTGCTTCCGAGGTCCACAAGGAGGTCAAGCTCACCGGTCGTCAGAAGGGTGTTCTGATCGCCTTCGCCTTTACCTTCGTCGTCATGATCGTCGGCTTCATCCCGCTGGCCGACCTCAACGAGGGCGTCGCCAACTTCTTCGACGCTGGCGCTGTCTACGACGCCGACGGTAACGCCGTCGTCCAGGGCTGGTCTGCCCTGATCACCGGCCTGCCCATTGGCCAGTGGTACTTCGACGAGGCTTCCACCTGGTTCTTCCTCATGGCCGTCCTGATCGGTATCATCGGTGGCCTGTCCGAGAAGCAGATCGTTAACACCTTCATCACCGGCGCTGCCGACATGATGTCCGTTGTTCTCGTCATCGCCCTCGCCCGTGGCATCTCCGTCCTCATGGCTAACACCGGCCTCGACGTCTTCGTCCTCGACGCTGCCGCCAATGCCCTGGCTGGCCTGTCCGGCGTGATCTTCGCTCCCATGAGCTTCCTGGTCTACTTCGGCCTGTCCTTCCTGATCCCCTCGACCTCCGGTATGGCCACCGTCTCCATGCCCATCATGGGACCGTTGGCTGTTAAGCTCGGCTTCTCGCCTGAGGTCATGGTTATGATCTTCTCCGCCGCCATCGGTGTCGTGAACCTGTTCACCCCGACCTCCGGCGCCATCATGGGCGGTCTCGCCCTGGCCAAGATCGAGTGGACGACCTGGCTCAAGTTTGCCCTTAAGCTCATCGTCGCGCTCTCCGTCGTCTGCGCCATCATCCTGACCGTCGCCTGCGTTTTGATCTAAGTACCCAACGGGTACCCCACGGAAACCTTGACGATCCTGTAGAGGATCACCTGGTCATCGTCTGTCCGGCGGGGTAAACCCACCGGTAGACTCCTACCTTTAGCCCCCTTCCGTTCCGTGCGCGGGAGGGGGCGACTTTTTGTTCCGCGGTTTTACCAAACCGCGGAACCGGTCGACGCTACGCGCCGTCCAGAACGACAATTTGTCATTCAAAAGGCAAGGCATGACCAAAAGGTCTATGCCTCGCCTTTTTCATGCCAACTTGTACGTTCTGGACGGCGCTCGCTGTCCGTCCTCTGCCTGCGGCGCTTTCCATTGTTGGTGCAGAGGGCGCTTTGCCTACTCTGGTGGGCTTTCGCTGGCTTATGCTCAACCTACGACGTTCCCCTTGTTGGTGCAGGGGGTAGCTTGCTCGCTCTGGTGCCCGTTCGCTGGCTTTGGCTTTGCCTGTGACGTTTTCATTGTTGGTGCTGAGTGCCTTGTTTCCCGTCCCAAATGATCTACCCCGGGTCCCCGGTGGTTGCGGTGGGCGTGTTTGGTTGGTGCCTGTTGATGGTCTGGGTATCGGGGAGGGCGGGCTCCGTTATAATCGCCTAGAACATTAAATGGAAACGGGACGGGAGCCATATATGCGCCAGGGTTTCGACAACGCGAAGTATATCGAGCTGCAGGCTGCTCACATTAAGGAGCGCATCTCGCAGTTTGGTGGCAAGCTCTATTTGGAGTTTGGCGGTAAGCTGTTCGATGACTATCATGCGAGCCGCGTGCTGCCGGGTTTTGAACCGGACAGCAAGTTCCGCATGCTCAAGAGCATCGCCGACGATGTCGAGGTTATCATCGCGATCAACGCGAACCACATCGAGAAAAACAAGGCTCGTGGTGACCTCGGTATTACCTATGACGAGGATGTGCTGCGCCTGGTTGACCTGTTCCGCGGCAACGGCTTTGCCGTCGCGGCTGTGGTCATCACCCAGTACGCCGGCCAACCCGCTGCCGATGTATTCCGCAACCGCCTGAACGCGCTCGGTATTCCCGCCAAGCTGCACTATCCCATCGAGGGGTATCCGCACGATGTCGATCTGATCGTGTCCGACGATGGCTACGGCAAGAACGAGTTTGTCGAGACCACGCGTCCGCTCGTTGTCGTGACGGCACCCGGCCCCGGCTCGGGCAAGCTCGCCACTTGCCTCTCGCAGCTGTATCACGAGCATAAGCACGGTACCGCCGCCGGCTATGCCAAGTTCGAGACCTTCCCTGTCTGGAATCTTCCTCTGACGCATCCGGTCAATATTGCCTACGAGGCCGCCACGGCTGACCTCGACGACGCCAATATCATCGATTCGTTCCACCTTGAGGCCTACAACAAGACCACGGTCAACTACAACCGCGACGTCGAGGCCTTCCCGGTGGTCCGTGCTCTGATGGAAAAGATCCTGGGCAAGAGCCCCTACCAGAGCCCTACGGACATGGGCGTCAATATGGTCGGCTTTGCCATCACCGATGACGATGCCTGCCGCGACGCTTCCAAGATGGAGATCGTCCGCCGCTACTTTACCGCGGTCGAAAATGTGCGCCGTACCGGCGTGGGCGATGAGCAAGTCGACCGTCTCAAGATTATTATGAAGAAAGCCGGCATCGATAAGAACTACTCACCGGCGCGCTCGGCGGCCCTCACCAGGGAGCAGCTGACGGGTGGTCCCGTGGGTGCCATGGTCATGCCCGATGGCTCCGTGGTGACCGGTAAGACCTCCACGCGCCTGGGCGCCGCAAGTTCGCTCATTATGAACGCCCTCAAGCATGTCTCGGGCGTCGACCTTGAGCTCGAGGTCATTAGCGATGAGGCGATCGAGCCCATCAGCAAGCTCAAGACGCATTTCCTGGGCAGCAAAAACCCGCGCCTCCACACCGACGAGACGCTTATGGCGCTGTCGATCACCTCGGCCACGAGTGAGACGGCCGCTCGCGTCCTTTCGGGCCTGGAGCAGCTGCGCGGTTGCGATGCCTTCTTTAGCGTGATTATCTCGCCGACGGACGAGACGGTACTGCGCAAACTGGGTATCAACGTGTGCTGCGAGCCCAAGTTTGAGCGCCGCGGTTTCTTCCACCGCTAAGTTTGAAGCACCGCGGTAATTGCATTGCATTTTGGCCGTATCGGGTTAGCGCCCGGTACGGCTTTTTGATCAATAAAGCACCTATTTCGGCGAAAAATAGCCGTTTACCTGCCTAGAAACAATTTGAGCGGTATACAATAACCGTAACTGTTTCATCCTTAGCGGGATGCCGCATGATGGATATTACCTGCCATCGTGAGGTGTGTCGGTCGCGCACGGCGCGTTAGATGCTCGTGCTCGGTTTGAGGAGGCTGCTATGGCGGGCAAGGGTCGTGCGAGTGTCAACGATATGAAGCGTGTCGAGGTGCTGGTGTTGATGGAGATCGACCAGCAAACCGAAGACAATGGCGGGCCGTATGGTTTCTCGCGCAAAACGCTGGCCGAGCGCGTGGGGGTGTCTCCTTATCGTGCCCGCGCCGCAATCGATCGCTTGGATTCCGAAGGCATGATTGATGTCGTCTCGCGTTATAGCGACGACGGCGGTCAGCTTGCAAATGGCATTTGCCTCACCGAACGTGGCGAGTGGTATCTTGAGGGCGTCCGTACCGGTATGCTCGTTCAAGAAATGCTTGAGGACGAGGTTGCTGATCGATAGCAGCATGTAACCCTTGCCATAGCGACGCCGCCTGGGAAACCGGGCGGCGTTTTGTTTCAAGATTGAGAAATGCAATCGCACGCGAGAAAAATTGCGAACGGTCCGCGGCGCGAGTATTACAATGAAGACCCGTAAGATGTGGATAAACAACTTCTACGGGAAGCGCAGGTAACTCAATATGACCAAGCATGTGTTCGTAACCGGTGGCGTGGTTTCGTCTCTGGGTAAGGGTATCACCGCGGCCTCGCTGGGCCGTCTGCTCAAGTCGCGTGGCTACAAAGTAACGATGCAAAAGGCCGATCCGTATCTGAACGTCGATCCCGGTACCATGAGCCCCTTCCAGCATGGTGAGGTCTTCGTTACCGAGGATGGTTACGAGTCCGACCTGGACCTGGGTCATTACGAGCGCTTTATTGATGAGAACCTGACCCGCGATTCCAACTTTACGACCGGTGCCATCTACAAAAGCCTAATCGCCCGCGAGCGTCGCGGCGACTTTTTGGGCGGTACCGTGCAGGTGATTCCTCACGTCACCAATGCCATTAAGGACAAGTTCCGCCGCATCGAGGAGCAGACCGGCTCCGATGTAGTCATCACCGAGCTGGGCGGCACGATCGGCGACATCGAGTCCCAACCGTTTGTCGAGGCCATCCGTCAGTACCGCAAGGAGGCCGGCCCCGAGAACGTCTGCTACATCCACGTGTCGCTCGTTCCCTATATCGCCGCCGCCCACGAGGTCAAGACCAAGCCCACGCAGCATTCCGTCAAGGAGCTCCGCAGTTTTGGCATCCAGCCCGATATCATCGTGCTGCGCTCCGACCACCATATCGATGACGCTATCCGCGGAAAGATCGCAAGCTTCTGCGACGTCGACACCGATTGTGTCTTTACCAACGAGGACTGCGCGAGCATTTACGATGTTCCGCAGCTGCTTGCCGAGCAGGACTTTGACCTGCGCATTTGCGAGCGCCTGGGTCTGGACCCGCGTGAGCGCGACATGAGCGAGTGGAACGAGTTCCTGCGCAAACAGAATCACGCCAACCATCACGCCGACAAGGTGAAGATTGCCGTCGTGGGTAAGTACACGCAGTTGCCCGATGCGTACCTGTCGGTTATCGAGGCCCTGCACCATGCGGGCGTCTTCTACGATCGCCATGTGGACGTCCAGCTGGTCGACGGCGAGAGCCTCGACGAGCAGAATGTCTCCGAGGTTTTGGGCGACGCCTCGGGCATCCTGGTCCCCGGCGGCTTTGGCAAGCGCGCCCTGGAGGGCAAGATCCTCGCGGCCGAGTTTGCCCGTGAGCACAAGATTCCGTATCTGGGCATTTGCCTGGGTATGCAGGTGGCCGTGTGCGAGTTCGCCCGCAACGTCGTCGGCCTTGCCGGCGCCAGCTCCTCCGAGTTCGATCCGGACGGCCCGTTTAGCGTCATCGATCTGATGAGCTCGCAGGAGGACGTGACCGAGAAGGGCGGCACCATGCGCCTGGGTGCCTATCCGTGCAAGCTCGCCGCCGATACCCTCGCTCGCGAGGCATATGGCGAGGAACTCGTCTACGAGCGTCACCGTCATCGCTTTGAGTTCAACAACGCCTTCCGTGACCAGCTCGAGGACGCCGGTTTGGTTATCTCGGGTCTGTCGCCCGACGAGCGCCTGGTCGAGATGGTCGAGCTGCCGCGCGACGTGCATCCGTGGTATGTGGCAACCCAGGCTCATCCCGAGTTCAAGAGCCGCCCGACCAACCCGCAGCCGCTGTTCCGCGAGTTCGTGCGCGCTTCGATCGGCCAGCACGAGGGTGTCGACCGTCTGCAGGTGACGCCCATGAACCTCGCTACGGACTAAGGGTGCCGGCGAATAAGGAACATACCGAAGCTACTCCCTCGTCGCTCGCCGTGGCGGCGGGGGAGTATCTCGATTACCTCGCGGTCGAGCGGGGTTTGGCGCGCAACACGATTGCGGCCTATCGTCGTGACCTGACGACGTACTGCGCCTATCTGGAGCGGGCGGGTATTGTGTCTTTTGAAGAGGTGACTCGTCAGGTCGTGGAGGGCTTTGTCGCCGATCGCCGTGACGGCGGCTATTCCGATGCCTCGGTGGAGCGCGTACTTGCGGCCGTGAAGGGCCTGCATGCCTTTTTGGTGCGCGATGGGGCTGTGGCCCAAAATCCAACTGCAGCGTTGCGCCTTCCTAAAAAGGCTGAGCGTTTGCCGGAGTATCTATCGGTGGAGGATGTCTCGGCGCTGCTCGATCAAGACTTCCCCGAGGGTGAGATGGGCTTGCGCGACCATGCCATCTTGGAAGTGCTCTACGGATGCGGTTTGCGTGTGAGCGAGTTAGTGGGGCTCGATGTGGGTGACATCCATATCGACGATGGCTTTGTGTTCGTTCGCGGCAAAGGCTCAAAGGAACGCCTGTCCCCGCTGGTGGGAAGCGCGGCGCGAGCTCTGATGCTCTATGTAACTGAGGGGCGTTCTCGCTTGGCGGCCCATGCCCGCGGAATCGAGACCTCAGCCGTCTTCCTAAATAAGAACGGGCGCCGCCTGTCGCGTCAGGGCGTCCATGCCATCTGTGAGCGCTATGGGCGCCAGGTGGGGTTGGTGGGGCTTCATCCCCACACGTTGCGCCACTCCTTTGCCACCCATATGCTTGCGGGTGGCGCAGACCTTCGTGTGCTACAGGAGATCTTGGGGCATGCCGATATATCGACCACGCAGGTCTACACACATGTCGACCGCACGCAGCTGACCGAGGTCTATCTGGCAGCGCATCCGCTGGCGCATCGTTAACACATCGCTGACCTGCATATTTATAGGTATTTGGGGACGGGCCCCAGATTGTCGTAGCGTGCCTTTGCGCGCGCATGGGCAATCTGGGGCCCGTCCCATTTTTCGCCACTCGTCGCTGCGGTGGTGGGCCGTGTATGCCATGGGTGGGGGAGTTTGGGGGCGATGTGAACGGCGTGTAAAGGGACGCAAAAATCGCCTCAACCTCAACTTGAAGGTTGAGGTTGAAAGGCGGGGTGCTACAGGTGGCACCCCGCCTTTACTGTAAACACGACATATTGTGTTTTCGAACATATGCTCGGGGGTGTTTTGCAACATATAGAGGGTGGAGTGGTGGGACGGGGTGGGGGAAGAGGTGGGGAAAGGTGTTGAAAAATGTGGCGGTTCCCCATATTATTAATGGCGTCGACAGGCGGGGTGGTTCCCCGCGTACGTGCCATCTGAGTAACCGAGGGGAGGGCGCACATGGGAATGACTGGTGCATACGAGCGCAATCTCGATGCAAAAGGTCGTCTGTCCCTGCCTGCACCCCTTCGCGAGGAGCTTGGAGAGCACGTTCGCGTGTTCAAAGCCCTGGATGTCGATGCTCTGTACGTGTTCTCTGCCGAGGCCTTCGATAAGTGGGTCGAAGGACTCTTCGCGGGTCGTGAGGGCCACGAGGGTTTTAACCCGCGTGACATCAACGACCAGAAGCTCATGAGGGCGATCAACAAGCGCACCACGTCGATGGATGTGGACAGCGCCGGTCGTATCGGTCTTTCCGAGTCTCTCCGCAAGCAGGCGAACCTCGACCGCGAGGTCACGGTTGTGGGCAACTACGACCACCTTGAGGTTTGGGACCGCGCTACGGCCGATGAGGACGATGACGACGAGGCCCTGCTGGACCTCTTCTTCTCGTAAGGGCAAGGCACGAGTAACGGATGGAGCGTGGGATCTTGACACAAGAATATCGGCATGAACCTGTCATGCTCGGCGAAGTGCTTGAGTCGCTGCAGTTAAAGAGCGGCTCAGTCGTCTGCGATTGCACCCTTGGCGGTGCTGGCCATTCGGTAAAGATGGCCGCGCAGGTGGGGGAGACGGGTCTATTGCTCGGCGTCGATCAGGACGACATGGCCCTCGAGGCCGCTGGCGCCCGTCTGGACCGCGAGGTTCCCGGCGTTCCGCACCAGCTGCTGAAGGGCAACTTCGGCGACTTGGACGAGCTGCTTTGCTCGGCCGAGGTACCCGGGGTCGATGGCTTCCTGTTCGATTTGGGCGTTTCGTCACCGCAGCTCGATATCCCTGGCAGGGGCTTTTCGTATAACGAGGACGCCCCATTGGACATGCGGATGGATCCGGGTAATAACACCTTAAACGCAGCTGAGGTCATCAACACCTATAACGAACACGACCTCGCCCGGATTCTACGCGTCTACGGCGAAGAGAAGTTCGCCTCGCAGATCGCGCGCGAGATCGTGCGCCGCCGCGAGCAAGAACCGATCGAAACCACCGGCCAATTTGTCGAGATCATCAAGGCGGGTATCCCGGCTGCCGCTCGTCGGCATGGCGGACACCCGGCCAAGAAAAGTTTCCAAGCCATTCGCATCGAGGTCAATCACGAGCTCGATGTGCTCGAACGAGGGCTTGATGCCGCCACCAGGTGGCTCAACCCGGGCGGACGTATTTGCGTCATCTCGTATCACTCGCTCGAGGACCGTATTGTAAAGAATCACTTTAAGGAGATGAGCCAGGGGTGCACGTGTCCGCCGGAGATTCCGGTGTGCGTGTGCGGCAACGTGCCGATACTCAAGGTCATCACCCGCAAACCCTTGGTTGCCCAGCCTGATGAGGTTGAGCGCAACCCTCGGGCGAGGTCAGCCAAAATCCGCGTGGTGCAGCGTCTGTAGGCGCGACCGCGCGATATTGGACCTCCCGCTCGCACCAAAAACGAAGCTTAAACACACTACCAACGTACTCGGGATGGGAGGCGGCATATCATGGGCTACAACACTTCAAGCGCAGCACTCGCCTATGATATGAACGCCATGCCCGCCTATCGTGAGACGTCGCAGGCCCCCGTTGCTCCCCGTGAGCAGCGCACGCCGCGCTTTGATGTCTACACGGGCGCGGGCCGTCAGGCAAACCAGGCGGTAAGCCCGGTTTTCATGAGCGTTCTTAAAACGTTTTGCATCATTGCGGCTATCTTCATGACGATCGGCGTCGCCCGCGTGGCGCTCGCCGGCGTTACGGCCCAGGTGCTCAACAGCAACGCCGAGCTTACCAACACGCTCGAAAAGGCGACCGATGAGAGCTCCGACCTGGAGGTCATGCATTCGGTCTATGGCGCCGACACGCGCATTCGCGACCTTGCGGGCGCTTATGGCATGGTGGAGCCCAGCGAGAGCGTTACACTTGACTTTTCGCAGGATGCAGCCGCGGGCGCCAACGCGACCGCGGCCGCTCAGTAGCATGACGGTAGCTGAGTATGACAAATGACTATCGCCGCGCATCCGATGGGGGCCGCGGTTCTGGACGTCCCTCGTCGCGGGGACGTTCTGGTTATCAAGGAACGGGTCGGCAATCTTACAACGGTGGGCAGTCCCATGGCAACGACCCCGCGTCGCGACTTCGCGGCTCGGGCGGCCCTCAAGTGCATAACACCAGGTCGCGCAAGAGTTCGTCGATCGAATGGCTCACAGGCGCGCCTCTGCCTCGCCGCAACGCCGTCATGGGATTCATTGGGCTTGGCTTGGGCTTGGGCGTCTTTCGCCTTGCCGATTATCAAATTGTCGAAGCCGATCAACTGCGCGAGCGTGCCGATGCGCGCCGCCTGCTTGCGCAGACCCTCTATGCCAAACGCGGCACTATCTACGACCGTAACGGTAACGTGCTGGTGTCGTCGGTCGAATGTCGCAACATCGCCGTGAACCCGCAGCTTGTCGAGGATGTTGACAAGACGGTGTCGGCGCTGGTCAAGGCAACTGGAATCGATAAAAAGACCTGCCGCAAGCTCGTCGAGTCCGATGGAACCTGGGTGTATATCAAGCGCCAGGTGGACGAAGACGATGCTGCTGCGCTGGAGAAGAAGAACCTGCCCGGCGTGCTTTTTGAGCAGGCTATGAAGCGCGTATATCCATACGGCAATCTGGCATCGCAGGTGCTGGGTGTAGTGAATGTAGACAACGACGGCTTGACGGGTCTCGAAAAGCAATACAACAAGCTTCTGACCGGCACGAACGGTTCTCTCGTGCGCGAACGCGCGAGAGACGGCAGCTATATCGCGGGCGGTGCCTATAAAAAGGTGGCTGCGGTCGACGGCGTTGACATCGTGACGACGCTCGACGTCAATATCCAGCGAGCGGCTGAGGATGCTCTGGCAGAGGCTGTCGAGAAGACAAAGGCCAAGAACGGCTCGGCTTTGGTCACCGACCCCACGACCGGTGAAATTCTTGCCGCCTGCTCGTACCCGACCTACGACCAGACCGATCTGGAGAACGCTAAGACCGAGGATATGAACCTGCGCCTGGTCACCGACGCCTACGAGCCCGGCTCGGTCTTTAAGACGCTTGTGGCAGGCGCCGGCTTCGACCTGGGGGTCGTGCGGTCGAGTACGTCGTTTGAGGTGCCGGCGAGCATCAAGGTGGGCGACGATACCGTCACCGATGCCGACAAGCGTGACTACGCCATGACCATGGATGTACGCGAGATGATGCGCCGTTCGTCCAACGTGGGCTTTGTCCTGGTGGGGCGCAAGATCGGTGCCGACGACTTTGCCGCCTATGTGGACAAGTGGGGCATCGGTCACAGCTCCGGTGTCGATTTTCCGGGCGAGAGCCTGGGCATCGTCAAGGAGCGCGACCAGTATGACGGCGCCACGCTGGGCTCGATGAGCTTTGGACAGGCGCTGTCTGTCTCGCCGATTGAGGTCGCACGTGCCGTGGGCGGCATCGCCAACGGCGGCGTGATGATGACCCCGCACTTCTATAAGTCCAGCAAGGGCGATGAGAAGGATTGGGGCGAAGGCGAGCGTGCGATTTCGCAGGACGCCGCCGCGCAGGTGACGTCGTGCATGCAGACGGTTGTCGCCGAGGGCACGGGCGTCGGCGGTGCGGTCGATGGCTACGACGTGGCGGGCAAGACCGGTACGGCCGAGCGTGCCGACGAGAACGGCGGCTACCTCAAGGAGAACTACATGTCGTCCTTTATGGGCTTTGCACCGGCACAATCGCCCAAGGTGCTGTGCTATATCACGCTCGATGGAACGCCGAGCGGCTCGGATGCCGCTGCGGTGCCATTCCAGTCCATTATGGCCAACGCGCTCGACGTGCTGGGTATCCCGCACACGAAGTAGGGGGTTACAATCATTGGGGCGTGGTTTGTTGTCCCATATGAGGGGTGTTCACATGCCCTGCACCACGCATGCGCGGCGCTGGGATACAATACGCCGATAGCATTATTAGGTTTACAGGGGAGCTGCAATGATAGAGATCGCCGTCAACAACCTCGCGGCCGCAACAGGGGCCCGAACCGTGACGGGAGAAGCCGATCGGGTATGCCGCGGGTGCGTTATCGACTCGCGCCAGGTCGAGGAAGGGACGATTTTTGTCGCCTTTCCCGGTGAAAACGTCGACGGCAATGATTTTGCTTCCCGTGCCGTCCAGTCGGGTGCCGGCGCCGTCGTGATGACGCGTGAGCCCGAGGCCGAGCTGGTCTCGCTGGCGCAGGACAAGGACTGTGCCATCTTGCTGACCGATGATCCCGAGGAGTTTCTGCTGCGTTTGGCGCACGCGTACCGTCTGGAGCTTGGCTGCCTGGTCGTTGGCATTACCGGTTCCATCGGCAAGACGACGACCAAGGACGTACTCGCCGCTGTGCTTGCCAAGCGCTATCGTGTCTGGGCCACCAAGGGCAATTTCAATAACTTGATCGGTATGCCGCTCACGGTGCTTTCCGCTCCGGCCGATACCGAGGTCCTGGTGCTCGAGATGGGCATGAACCATTTCCACGAGATTGAGCGCCTGTCCCAGTCCGCCAATCCCAACCTTGCCATCGTGAGCAAGATCGGCACCTCTCATATCGGTATTTTGGGCAGCCGCGAGAACATCGCCCGCGCCAAGTCCGAGATCGTCCAGGGCATGTGCGCCGCCGGCGACTATTTGCCGCTGCTGGTTTTGGGCGGCGAGGACGACTTTACGCCGTTCATTCGCGATGCGTTCGCCCAGCCTGCTGGTATCGACGTAATGCTGGCCGGCGTCTCGGACGATGATGAGGTCCGTGCCCGCGACATTCGTGTTGATGACGAGGGCCGTCCGGTCTTTACGCTCGATTTTGGTCAGGGCGAGACAATCGATACCATGCTTGCCATCCCCGGCGTGCAGTCCGTCCCAAATGCCGTTAAGGCCGCCGCGGTTGCCTATCGCCTGGGCGTGACGCCCGAGCAGATCGATGCTGCCTTTAGGGGCCTCACGATCACCGGTCACCGCCAGGAGATCAAGCGCGCCAAGAGCGGTGCCCGCGTTATCGACGATTCCTATAACGCCAGCGCCGAATCCATGGCTGCTGGCCTCGACCTGCTGTGCTCGCTTTCGTGCACGGGGTCTCGCATGGCAATCCTGGGCGAGATGGGCGAGATGGGCGACGAGGCTCCTCGCATGCATGAGCTCGTGGGCGCCTATGCCGCCGCCAAGAAGCTCGACATGCTAGCGTGCGTGGGTGGTGAGCTGGCCCAGCTTATGGCCGATGCCGCGCGCATGATGGGCATGGACGAGGACCGCATCCAGGTGTTCTCCGATTATCAGCAGGTGCTCGACCGCATGGGCGCCGCGCTTGAAAAACATGATGTTGTACTGGTCAAGGGTTCCCGTTTTGTTGAGCTCGACCGCTTTGTGGAAGGTGTGTGCTAGCCCATGTTCGGCAATCCCTCGTATCCAACGTATCAGGCTTTTTTGGGGCTTGGCATCGCCGCTGCCATTGCGCTGCTGCTCATGCCGTGGTGGATCAAGCTGCTCAAGGTCGAGGGTATCGGCCAGCAGGTTCGTGCCGACGGCCCCAAGCGCCATTTGGTTAAGCAGGGAACGCCCACCATGGGTGGCGTTGTCATCCTCGTCGCGATCTCGCTGACCTGCCTGCTGATGGGCAAGCTCACCACTGAGCTCGTGCTCGTGCTGCTCGCCACGCTGGCGACCGGCGTGTTGGGCCTGATCGACGACCTGACCTCCGTTACGCATGGGCGCTCGCTCGGTCTGACGCCCCATGCCAAGATGATCGGCCTAACCATTATATGTGTTACCTTTACGGTACTTTCCGTCAACTGGTGCGGCGTCGCCCCCGAGATTCGTTTTCCCGGTGGGTTGACGATCGACCTTGGGGTGCTTTCGACCACCATCTGCGGCTATTCGTTCCCGTGGCTCTATATTGTCTTTTGCTGGCTGATGATCGCCGGTCTTTCTAATGCCGTGAACCTGACCGATGGCCTTGACGGTCTTGCTGGCGGCACCTCCATGATCGCCATGCTCGCCATGGCTGCCATGGCGTTTTTGCACGGAGACGTGAACCTGTCCATCTTCTGCACCGCGTGTGCCGGTGCCTGCTTGGGCTTTCTGTGGTTCAACTGCTATCCGGCGAGCATCTTTATGGGCGATACCGGTTCGCTTGCCCTAGGCGCCGCGTTTGCCTGCACGTCCATCATGACCAACACCGAGGTCGTCTCCCTCATCATCGGCGGCCTGTTTATCGTTGAGACCCTGTCGGTCATGATTCAGGTTGTCTACTTCCACTTTACGCACAAGCGCGTCTTCCTTATGGCGCCCATCCATCATCATTTTGAAAAGAAGGGCTGGGCCGAGACCAAGGTCGTCATCCGTTTTTGGATTATCGCTGCTGCCTTTGGTGCCGTTGGCCTTGCTCTGTTCTTCCAGTTGGGATAGTGGTCTTTCATGCCTCTTGCTGATGTTTTTAGCCTGCTCGTTTTGGGTCAGGGCAAATCCGGTCTCGATGTCGCCCGCTGGGCGCTGGCACATCCCGAGCGCGTAAGCGCCGTTACCGTGTATGGCGGCGGCACCTCTGAGCCCAATGACGCCACGCGTGTGCTCGAGGCTGCTGGTGTGTCGTTTGTCTATGGAACCGAACAGGTCGAGGGCGCCTATGACGTATGCGTGACGTGCCCTGGCATCTCGGAGTTCTCGGGCTTCTTTAAGGCCGGGCGCGAGCATGCCGCCCAGATTATGGGTGAGCCCGAGTTTGCCTATCGCCTGTCGCCCGATAACTGGATTGCCATTACGGGCACCAACGGCAAGACGACCACCACGTCGCTGACTGATTATCTGCTCAAGGCTGCCGGTGAGGCCAGCGTAGCCGTCGGCAACATCGGCGAGCCGCCGGTCAACGAGATTGACGGGCGCGCTCACAACGAGTGGTTTGTGGCGGAGCTCTCGAGCTATCAGATTGCTACGACTACCGAGCTTCATCCTCGCGTGGCGGTGCTGCTCAACATCACGCCCGATCACCTGGGCTGGCACAAGAGCCACAAGAACTATGCGCTTGCCAAGATCAAACTGTTTGACAATATGATCGATGACGATCTGGTGGTTGTCGACGTGGAAGATGCCGGCATTCACGAGTTCGATGAGTACATCTATACACCGGGTCGCCGCATCTGCAAGGTCGCTTTTGACGAGCCCGAGGGCGCAGACGCCGCCTTTGTGCGCGACGGCAAGATGGTCGTGCGCCTGAAGGGCGTCGAGACCCCGCTCATCGCTATATCTGAGCTCAAGATCTCGGGCCATCACAATGTTATCAATGCCCTGTGCGCTGCCACGGCTGCCCTGGCCGTTGGTGCCGATTCCGAGGGCATTTGCCGCGGTCTGGCCTCGTTCCAGCCTCTCGAGCACCGTGTTGAGCCTTGTGGCGAGATCGATGGCGTGCGCTACGTTAACGATTCCAAGGCAACGAATACCGATGCGGTCGAGAAGGCCCTGACGGCATTTCCCGATGATGACGTGATCTTGCTGCTCGGCGGCCACGATAAGGGCACGCCGCTCACGGACTTCGCGCGCATCGTTATGGACAACGTGCGCTCGGTCGTTTGCTTTGGCGATGCGCGCGAGCGTTTTACCGCCGCTATGGACGAGGCCGATGTCGATGGTGACGTGGATATCGCCCAGGCGGATAACCTACGCGACGCTGTGGACGTTGCCCGCTCGCTCTCGAGCCGCGGCGACGTGATCCTGCTTTCGCCCGCCTGCTCTTCGTTCGATGAGTTCTCGGGCTATGAGGAGCGCGGCCGCGTGTTTAAGGACTACGTGGATCAGCTTGCTGCTACAGCGAAATCACAAATGGAATAGGGGTTGCGGTGAGAGAGGAGAGCCCCCGACAAGGTATGAGGAGGCCCGACTCGGACCGTGCTTCCTCACGTCGCAGCACACCGCGTTCCGGCCGCGGCGGGCAGTCGTTTAGCGAACGCTATATTGCCGGCGTTCCCGCCCGTATCATGCGCCCCCGTTTGATATTCATGGCCTGCCTGTTTACCTTAGTGTGCTTTGGCCTGCTGATGGTGTACTCGGCGTCTTCGGTCGAGGCACTGCACGAGAATGGCTCGGCGACGTTTTTTCTGGGTCGACAGTCCGTGTTTGCCGTGGTCGGTGTTCTGGCGCTGATTGCCATCGTGCGCGTTTTGCCGGACAGCTGGTTTGGGGAGGATGTGCTCAGGATCTTCCTTATCGGCATGATGTTCCTGCTTCTGCTGGTGTTCTTGGTGGGCAGCGGCAGCCGTGGCGCCACGCGCTGGCTCAACATCGCCGGTATTCAGTTCCAGCCTTCCGAGTTTTTAAAGCCATTTGCCATTGCGTATTCGGCCATCATGCTCGATCGCTTCTTTTCGCCCGGTGGAAACATCAACGAATTCCTTCGCAAGATGGGTATCTACCTGGGAATTTCGCTCTTTCTGATCTTTATCCAGCCCGATTTCGGTACCGTCCTGATCATCCTGTTGACCCTCATGTGCATGGCGTTGTTTGCGGGTCTAGACCCCAAATTTATCATCGGCGTGATAATCTTCGGCATTCTCGTGATCGTGATTGCGCTTGTTGCGGAGCCGTACCGTATGGTGCGTATTCAGGTCGCCTTGAACCCTTGGGCCGACGAGTATGGTGACGGCTATCAGGCCACGCTTGCCATCATGGCCTTTGCATCGGGCGGTCTGTTCGGACGTGGCATCGGCAACTCAACCATGAAGTACTCGTATCTGCCCGAGGCGCACAACGACTACATCCTGGCCATCATTGGCGAGGAAGTCGGTTTTGTCGGAACTGTGCTGTTCTTCTTGGTGTTTGCGATGCTGATCTACTCGGCGTTTCGTATTGCCGAGCAGGCGACCGACCGTCGGGGCGCGCTCATGGCGTCTGGCTCCGCGGTCATTCTCGCGGTGCAGTTTTTGATTAACGCGCTGGGCATCCTCAACGTGTTTCCCATGACGGGCAAACCGTTGCCGTTCATTAGCTACGGCGGTTCGTCGATTATTGTGTCGCTTATGCTTGCCGGGTTGATCCTGCGCGTTTCGTACGAGAGCGCCCGCCGCGATGAGTATGACCGCCGCCGTGAGAGCTTTGCCGTTATGGACGAGAGCACCGCCGGCGTGGCCCATGTGCGCGGCGAACGGCCTTCGCGTGGTGGCTTTACCGTTCTGGATGGTTCTACATCCGAGCCGGCAGCTCGTCCACGCTCACGAACGGCTCCGCAAGGTCGTCCGCAGCGCCCCAGCCCTCGCAACGCGGGCGGCGGATATAATCGAATCGATTTGAACTCGGACCCGTCGGCGCGCCTGCGCACCGACGACCAGGGACCGCGTGTACGAAGGGACTATCATGACCGATAAGATGACCGTTGCTATTGCAGCCGGCGGCACGGCGGGGCATATCAACCCCGCGCTCGCCTTGGCCGAAGAGCTGCGTGACCGTGGCCACCACGTTGTGTTCGTGGGCCAGTCGCACAAGCTCGAGGGTCGTCTGGTCCCCGAGGCTGGGTTTGATTTTGTGCCCATTACGGTCACGGGCTTCGACCGTTCCCGTCCTTGGACGGCGCTGACCTCGCTGTGGCGCGTCAACAAGGCCAAGCGTGCGATCGCCAGTCATTTCTCAAAGGTCGGCAAGCCCGATGCCGCCATCGGTTTTGGTGCCTATGTCGAGGTTCCGCTGCTGGGGTGGTGCAAGGGCGCGGGCGTTCCGTATCTGCTGCATGAGCAGAACTCCGTTCCGGGCCTGGCCAACAAGATGATGAGCTCCCATGCCGCCCGCGTGTGCATCTCGGTGCCGGCAGCGCGCTCGGTCTTTGAGCGCGAAGGTGACCCTGACCACGTGCTCATGACCGGCAACCCCGTACGTCGTTCGGTGATCGAGGGCGATCGCGTTCGCGGCCGCAAGGCACTTGGCGTTCCCGAGGACGCTACGCTGCTGCTCGTCTTTGGCGGCTCACTTGGCGCCCAGCACCTCAACGAGCGCGTGGTTTCGCTCAAAAACGAGCTGCTTTCGCGCAAGAACCTCTATGTGTTGCATTCGACGGGTGCCGACGGCTTTAAGGAGGCCGAGCGCGCTTTGGCGCTGACGCCCGAGGAGGCGAAGCGTTACCGTGTCCAGCCTTACATCGACAATATGGGTGATATGCTGGCTGCTGCCGATTTGGTGCTCTCGCGTTCGGGCGCATCGAGCGTGGCCGAGATCGCTGCCCTCGCCGTGCCCTCGGTGCTCGTGCCGTATCCGCATGCGACGGCCGACCACCAAACCACCAATGCCCGCTATCTGGTTGACGCCGGGGCCGGCGTGCTCTGCGCCGATGCAGATATCGACGGTTCTGCCTTTGCCGATGAGCTGCTGCAACTGGTCGATGACGCGGCGGCGCGCGACGTCATGCATCGGGCGGCGTGTGGTCTGGCTCAGGATAGGGCCGCTGCTCTTCTGGCGGATGCGGTAGAGGGTTTGCGTTAGTTAGACGGGATATCGTCGGTCGCCCTCGCGCTGATGCGGTAGGTGCGGTACAGTTAACGGGTTACAGGCAGTGTTTACGCAAGGAGTACACGAGCACATGGCTGATTCCCAGACTGCAACCTCCGCGCCCGGGTTTAAGAGCGCCCACTTTATCGGTATCGGCGGCGCCGGCATGAGCGGCATCGCCCTCGTTCTGCACGAGCGCGGTTATGCCGTTACCGGCTCCGACCTTAAGACGTCACGTTATATCCGCCAGCTTACCCGCGCTGGTGTGAAGGTGCATGTGGGCCATGAGGCCGCCACGATCGACGAGGTCAAGCCCGACGTGGTTGTTGTCTCCACCGCTATTCCCGAGTCCAACCCTGAGCTCGTGCGCGCTCGCGAGCTGGGCATTCCCGTGTGGCCCCGTGCCAAGATGCTCTCTGCTTTGGGCCACGGCTACACCACCGTCGCTGTTGCCGGCACGCATGGCAAGACCACAACGTCTTCGATGTGCGCCACCATGCTCGACCGCATGGGGCTGGATCCGAGTTTCTTGATCGGCGGCATCGTCGAGGGTTATGACACGAACGGCAAGAACGGCTCGGGTGACTACTTTGTCGCCGAGGCCGACGAGTCCGACAGCTCCTTCCTGTTCCTGAACCCCAACGTGGTCATTGTGACCAACGTCGAGGCCGACCACCTCGATCACTACTCGGGTATCGAGGAGATCGAGGCAACTTTCGCCAAATTCATGAGCCTGGTGGGCGAGGACGGCACCGTCATCGTCTGCGGCGAGGACCCGCATCTGGTCGAGCTCGCCAAGTCGACGGGCCGTCACGTGCTTTCCTACGGCTTTGCCGAGAGCAACGACATCGTCTGCATGCACCCGGATGTCAAGGGCATCCAGAGTGACTTTATCGTTCGCTTTGAGGACGGCACTGAGCATGCTGTGGAGATCAAGAGCAATCCCGGTCGCCACAACATGCTCAACGCCACGGCGGTGCTCACCGTCGCACATGTCCTGGGCCTTGACATCGACGCCGCCGCCAAGGCGCTCTCGAGCTTTGAGGGCGTCCGCCGTCGCTTTACCCACGTGGGCGATATCGATGGCATCACTGTGGTCGATGATTACGGCCATCACCCCACCGAGATCAAGGCGACGCTTGCTGCCGCTTCGTCGCTGGGCTACAAGCACGTCGACGTCGTGTTTCAGCCGCACCGCTATTCGCGCCTGCAGGCCCTGTGCGACGACTTTGCCGACGCATTTGCCAATGCCGATAAACTGCTGCTGATTGATGTGTTCTCGGCCGGCGAGATGCCCATTCCGGGTGTCACCTCTAAGATGCTCGCCGATACCGTGCGAGCCAAGCATCCCGGCAAGGAGGTCGTGTACTGCTCCAGCCGTCTTGAGCTCAATCAGGAGCTCGAGCAGATGGTGGGCGAGGGCGATCTGCTGCTCACCATGGGTGCCGGTGACGTTACGACCGTCGGTCCCGAGTTCATTGAGTATCTGACTGCCAAGAAAGACGCTTAATTCTAATGGGTCTGTTTAACGCCGTCATGGCGCTCTCGGGCATGATCGACACGGATGTGATCGAGGACGAGCGTCTTGCGCGTCATACGAGCTATCGTATCGGCGGCAAGGCCGACCTCTTTGTGACGTGCCATAGCTATCATGCCCTCCGCCGCGCCGTGGCGGTGCTCGATCGCGAGCAGGTACCGTGGGTCATCATCGGCAAGGGCTCCAATCTGCTGGTTGCCGATGGCGGTTATCGCGGTGCCGTCATTTCGCTCGGACGTGAGTTTCAACGCACGGTTGTTGCCGATGACGGTTGTACGCTGACGGTCGGTGCGGGCGTGATGTTTGCGCGCTTGGTCAACGATGCCCTGTCGCGTAGCCTCTCGGGCCTTGAGTTTGCCGTTGGCATCCCTGGTTCGGTCGGCGGTGCGATATCTATGAATGCCGGCACACGGACCGAGTGGATTGGCTCGCTGGTTGAGGATGTCGTAACGTTTGACCCGGCATCCGGTATCAAGCATTATGCGGGGTCCGAGATCACTTGGGGCTACCGCGAATGTAGCCTTCCCCGCAATGAGATCATCCTCGAGTGCGTGCTCAAGCTTAAACCGGCGCCCAAGGCAGACATTCGCGAGCGCATGGAGCGGTACCTGACGAGGCGCAGGCGTACACAGCCCATGGGGCGCGCATCCTGCGGGTCGGTCTTTCGCAACCCGCCCGATGCGAGCGTGGGTAAGCTTATCGAGGATTGTGGATTAAAGGGTTTTTCGATTGGCGGCGCGGAAGTTTCGCCCGTTCACGCTAATTTTATCGTTAATAACGGAACTGCCTCGGCCGATGACGTTGCCGCGGTTATCAGACATGTGCACGGAAAGGTGAGGGAGGCGTATGGCATCGAGCTCAGACCGGAAGTTAAATTCCTCGGCTTCTAGAGCATCGAAACCCACCTTCCGCCGCGCCGGAGGGCGTTCCGGCGCGCCTGCCAAACCTCAACGCAATATCGTCGCGCACTCTAAGCCTGTCGGGCATGCTCGACAGACCAGTCGTCCGGTTGTCGGCTCGCAGCTCGGTAATCGTCCGGCCGCAAAAAAGTCCTCGCGTCCCTCGGTGACGTCAAAGCCTGTTATGGGCGCCAAGCCTGCCCGTCCCATGGCAGCTCCCAAGCCCTCGACGGGAACTAAAGCGGCGCGTCCAGGTCGCACGCTGGGCGCATCGAAACCGCGCTCGCTGACATCGGTGCCGGCTACCGCCAAGAAGCCTTCGAGTAAAAAAGGTTTCAACCCGTTATCTTCACTTGGAGCGATGGCAAATAAAACATCAGACGCCGCTTCTGTCGTTACAGGCAAAGGCAAAATCGTGGGCGGCGTTCTGGCCGTCTTGGCCGTGCTCGTCGTCGTTGCCATCGTGGTGATCAACTCTGGATTGTTTACTGCCACTGATATTCAGATTCAAGGCAGCGAGCATGTGACGAAGCACGATGCTATCCAGCTGATCGACTTGCCCGAGGGAACGTCGCTTTTTAACGTCGATCCCGACCAGATTACCGAGGATCTCAAGCAGAACCCGTGGGTTTCGGGCGTGGATGTCCAGCGCCAGTTTCCCCATACGCTTATCATCACGCCGACGGAGCGTAAAGTTATCGCCATTGCGTATATCAGCTCCGATGACCTTGCCTGGGCCATCGGGGATGATGACACCTGGATCGCCCCGCTGTCGACGTCGGTCGAAGTGGATGACCAGGGCAACGTCATCACGACGGGGCAGGGCTCAAATACCCTGACCGGCATTGATGCCGCACTGGCGCTCGCTAAGCACTATGGCGCGGTGTTGTTGACTGATGTCTCGGCGGATGTCGCTCCGGTTTCCGGCCAGGCGGTGAACTCCAAAGCCGTTAAGGCCGGCCTGGATTATGTGCGTGGTTTTTCGAGCGAGTTCTTGGGACAAGTCAAGGATATTTCCACGCCTTCGGTCGAAGCCATCTCGGCAAACCTCAATAACGGCATTGAGGTGTCGCTGGGCGATTCGGACGATATCGCCAAGAAGGAACGCGTAGTCACCAAGTTGCTTTCGCAGGTAGAGGGCGTAACGTATATCAATGTGCGCTCTCCGGGCAACTACACATTTAGGAATGCTCCGACCTCGTAGCGCTGGTTGATGCTTTGTTGAGGGGCCATACCACGCCGTTTATCTGGTTTGTTTGGTTTTCACGGTCAATTATTTGACTGATACGTTCATAATGTGCAAACATAATACGGTTTACCTTTGCATTTACTTTCAACCTGAAGGTTAATGTGCGCAGGGGTCGACCCATGCTATGGCTATAACCTTTGTTCGGAGGACCGACATGCACGAGACAGAGATCAACAACTACCTTGCCGTCATTAAGGTGGTCGGCGTCGGCGGCGGCGGTACCAACGCGGTCAATCGAATGATCGAAGAGGGCATCCGCGGCGTCGAGTTTGTTGCCATCAACACCGATGCTCAGGCACTCGCGATCTCTGATGCCGATATCAAGGTGCACATCGGCACCGACCTTACCCGCGGCCTGGGCGCCGGCGCCAATCCCGAGGTTGGCCGCAAGGCTGCCGATGAGTCCCGCGACGACATCGCCGAGGCGCTCGCTGGCGCCGACATGGTGTTTATCACCTGCGGCGAGGGCGGCGGCACCGGTACCGGCGCTGCTCCCATCGTTGCCGATATCGCGATGAACGAGGTCGGCGCACTGACCGTCGCCGTCGTGACCAAGCCCTTCACCTTCGAGGGCCGCAAGCGTAAGAAGAGCGCCGAGGAGGGCATCAAGACCCTCTCCGATTGCGTCGACACCATGATCGTCATTCCTAACGATAAGCTGCTCGACATCGCCGAGAAGAAGACCACCATGCTCGAGGCCTTCGCGATTGCCGATGGCGTCCTTTCCCAGGGCACCCAGGGCATCACCGACCTCATCACCGTCCCCGGTATCATCAACCTGGACTTCGCCGATGTTAAGACCATCATGAAGCAGGCCGGTACCGCCATGATGGGTATCGGTACCTCTTCTGGGGATACTCGTGCCGTCGACGCTGCCCAGCAGGCCATCTCCAGCCCGCTGCTCGAGAGCTCCATCGATGGTGCCACGCGCGTGCTGCTCTCCATCGCCGGTTCCAAGGACCTGGGCATCCAGGAGATCAGCGACGCCGCCGACGTTGTCGCCAACGCCGTCGACCCCGAGGCCAACATCATCTTCGGTACCGTTGTCGACGAGTCCCTGGGCGATCAGGTGCGTATCACCGTCATCGCTACGGGCTTCTCCGACTCCAACGTCAACCGTCAGGATGAGCTCTTTGCTGCTCAGCAGTCTCAGAGCAAGGCCGCTGCCTCCGCTGAGCCGCAGCGCACCGCTCCGGCTGCCAGCCCGGCTCAGGCCGCTCCGACCCGCAACGTCGGTGGTACCGAGCTGCCCAACTTTGGCAACGACCAGTTCGAGCTTCCCGACTTCCTGAAGCGCGGTAGCTTCTAGTTCGTTTTTCTCAACGACCTGCACGGGGTGTGTCCATTTGGATGCACCCCGTTTTGTTTCTCGTTTGTAAACGAAAGCCTCCAATCTCCTTACGTTCCCTTTACGTTTGGTCCCTACCGCTGCGGGTATCCTTTTAAGGAAGTATGACAGCCGTATAAACGCGGACTGCGCGGCGACGCCGCGGTACTTGTGTTATTAGGAGGCTTTAGTATGGCAGCACGTGCGGACAGGGTTTCGCGTGTCGACCATGATGGAGTTACGTTGGTGGAGGGCGCGACATCCGATGTCCGCTTTGCCTTTACCGAGCGCACCGGTGGTGTTTCCGAAGATGCGTACTCCTCGCTCAACCTGGGCTCGCATGTAGGCGATGACCCCTTTGCAGTTCAAGAAAATCGTCGTCGAGCGCTCGAAGCTATGGGCGCCACTGAGTGCGAGCATAATCTGCTCGTGCCCAATCAGGTACATGGTGACCATATCGTTACGGTGACTTCGAACGGCGCCGACGATCTTGAGGCTGTTCGCGAGCAGATTGCCGAGGGCTGCGATGCCATCGTCTGTACGGCCCATGACGTGCCCGTGCTGCTCTGCTTTGCCGACTGCGTTCCCGTGGTGCTGGTGGCCCCCGGCGGATTTGCCGTGGTGCACTCCGGTTGGAAGGGCACGATTGCACGTATTTCTGCCAAGGCGTGCCAGGCGCTTTGCGATGCTGCCGGCTGCGATGCGAGCGACGTTTCCGCCTATATCGGGCCCCATATCCTGGGTGACGAGTACGAGGTTTCCCAGGAGCTCATGGATCGCTTTGCCGCCGAGTTCTCTTGCATCGATGCGAGTGCCTCTCGCATGCTCGATCTTTCCGCTGCCATTTGCGAGGCGCTGGTAGATGTCGGTGTCGACGCGGATAATATCGTGAATACCCAGCTTTCGACCGTGCGTCAGAACGACCGCTTTTATTCCTACCGTAACGAGGACGGCACCTGTGGGCGCCATGCCGCGATCGGCGTGATGCTATGAGAAAGATCGTATCGGTCCTGAGCGCCGCTGTGCTTACGCTTACGCTGTGCGCCTGTTCTTCGGGATCTTCTACCTCTTCCATTACCGTGGCCGGCTCCACGACCTGCCTTCCTATCGCCGAGATTGCGGCAGAGGGCTTTAAGGAGGAGACCGGCATCGACGTGCTCGTTTCCGGTTTGGGCTCTTCCGCTGGCATCGAAGCCGTCAGCGCTGGCACGGCCGATATCGCCAGCTCCTCCCGTGGACTCAATGCCGACGAACGGGATCTGGGCCTGACTCCCATCGTCATTGCCCACGACGGTATCGCGGTCATCGTGAACGAAGACAACCCCGTCGATAACCTCTCGACCGAGCAGCTCCGCGATATCTATGCCGGCAAGATCACCAACTGGAAAGAAGTCGGTGGCGAGGACCTGAGGATTCAGGTTATCAACCGAGATGAGGCGTCTGGCACGCGTGAAGCCTTCCGCACCATCGTGATGGACGGCACCCCGTTCGATCGCCGCTCCGCCGTTCTTTCGGGCACGGGCCAGGTGCGCGACGTGGTATCTCGTTCGCGCGGGGCTATCGGCTACATTTCGCTGGGCTTCGTCGATAGCCTCAACGCCAAGACCTCGGTCAAGGCCGTCTCGGTCAATCATGTTGAGGCGTCCGAGAAGACGGTCGCGAGTGGCGGCTATCCCATCTCGCGCGACCTTTACTTCTTTGTGAAGGGTGCGCCTTCGCAGCAGGCGCAGGATTACATCGACTACGTGACGTCCGAAAAGATGGACAAGCAGATTCGCGAGGCGGGCTTTATTCCCGTCACCAACGACGAGAAGGGGAGTGAGTAGCATGGAAGCACAGGAAAACTCCCAGACTGAGCAGAATGCTCAGGCGCCCAAGAAGCGCGAGCTGGCGCTCGTATCGCGCAGCACCTATATCAAGGAGAAGGCGCTGCAGTGGATTTTCTTTGCCTGCGCGTTCTTGGCGGTTGTTACCGTCATCCTGATTTTTGTCTTTACCACGTACTCGGCGCTGCCCGTCTTTACCGACATCGGTCTGGCGGACTTCTTTAGCTTTACGTGGGCGCCCTCTGAGGGTCACTACGGCATCGTGTCGCTGCTTGCCGGCTCGGGTCTGGTGACCGTCGGTGCGCTCGCCATGGGTGTGCCCCTAGGCGTGGGCACGGCCGTGTATCTGGTCGAGATCGCCAGCAAGCGCGTGCGCAAGCTCATCAGCCCTGCCGTTGACCTGTTGGCCGGCATCCCTTCTATCATCTATGGCTTCTTTGGCATGATCATCATCCGCCCGTTTATCGCACAACTGACCGGCGGTCTTGGTTTTGGCGCGCTGACGGCGTGGTTCGTGCTCGCCATTATGATCGTGCCCACCATCACGACGCTTACCATCGATGCTCTCAATTCCATTCCCATGGGCATTCGCGAGGCATCGTATGCCATGGGCGCCACCAAGTGGCAGACTATCTATAAGGTCGTGTTACCTGCCGCCAAGCTGGGTATCGTGGATGCGATCGTGCTGGGTATGGGCCGTGCCATCGGCGAGACCATGGCCGTGCTCATGGTCGTGGGTAACGCCCCGGTTATTCCCGACAGCATTGCGAGCCCCATCTCGACGCTCACGAGCCAGATCGCGCTCGACATGAGCTATTCCTCGGGTCTGCACCGCTCGGCGCTGTTCGGCATGGGCGTGGTCCTGTTTATCATCTCCGCTGTGCTGGTGGGCATCGTCCGTCTGATTTCCAAGAAGAAGAGGGGGTAGGCTATGTCCGATTCCGTTGACACGACGGTCGATACGACCTCGTCGCGCGAGCGCATCAAGCGTGCCCTTTCCCACGGCAAGAAGGGCCGCATCAACAAGGACCTGTCCAACAAGATCATGCTTGGCGTGTTCCGTGCCGCGGCATACATCACCACGCTGGTGCTGGTCGCTATCATCGCCTACGTGGTCATTAACGGCCTGCCGCATATCTCGCTCGACTTTATCTTCGGTTGGCCCCAGGGCGTCAACGCCGAGGGCGGCATTTGGCCCACGATCGTCTCGACCGTCTACGTGACGGCGCTCGCCATGCTTATCTGCACGCCGATCGCTGTGCTGGCAGCCGTCTATCTGGCCGAGTACGCCAAGCAGGGCAAGGTCGTCGAGCTCATTCGCTACGCTGCTGACGCTTTGGCCTCGGTGCCCTCCATCGTTATGGGCCTGTTTGGCTACGCCTTGTTTGTCGAGGCCATGGGCTTGGGCCTTTCGATGGTCTCGGCCGCTCTGGCGCTCGCGCTCTTGATGCTTCCCATCGTCATGCGCACCACCGAAGAGGCCATTCGCGCCGTTCCGCGCTATATCCGTTGGGGCGCGTACGGCCTGGGCGCCACCAAGTGGCAGGTTGTCTCCAAGATTGTGCTTCCTTCTGCCTTTGGCCGTATTGCCACGGGCATCGTCCTCGCTATCGGTCGCGCCATTGGCGAGACCGCGGTGGTGCTCTACACCATGGGCCAAGCCATCAACCTGCCTATTTCTCCGCTCGATTCCGGCCGCCCCATGACGGTTCACCTGTACCTGCTTGCCAACGACGGCATCAACATGAACGCAGCCTACGGCACCGCGCTCTTGCTGATGGTGATCATTCTGGCCTTCAACCTGTTTGCGCGCTTCCTGTCGCGCAAGCGTCGCTAGTTAAGGAGTCCCATGTCCGTTTATCAGTCCGCTCCCACGCTGGAGCAAGCGGCCATCACGGCCAAGGATTTCAACTTTTGGTACGGTGACTTTCATGCGCTGACGGGGCTTGACCTCAACATCGCCAAAAACGCCATCACCGCCTTCATTGGCCCTTCGGGCTGCGGCAAGTCGACGTTTTTGCGCTGCATCAACCGCATGAATGATCTGATCGAGGGTACGCGCGTCGAGGGCACCATGACGCTCGACGGCAATGATATCTATGCCGAGGGCGTCGACCCGGTCGACCTCCGTCGTCGCGTGGGCATGATCTTTCAGCAGCCCAACCCGTTTCCCAAATCCATCTACGAGAATGTCGCCTTTGGCCCTCGTCTGCAGGGCGTGACTAGCAAAAGCGACCTCGATGACATCGTGGAAGAATCGCTCAAGCGCGCCAACCTCTGGAAAGAGGTATCCAATCAGCTCAACAAGGATGGTTTGGCGCTCTCGGGCGGTCAGCAGCAGCGTCTGTGCATCGCGCGCGTGCTTGCGGTGCAACCCGATGTCCTTCTGATGGACGAGCCCTGCTCCGCCATCGACCCCACGTCCGTCTCTAAGGTCGAGGATCTGATGGCCGAGCTGGCGCCCGAGATGACGATCATCATCGTCACGCATTCAATGCAGCAGGCAGCTCGTATCAGCGACTACACCGCATTCTTCTTGCAGGAAGTTGCCGGCGAGCCCGCCACGCTCATCGAGTATGGTCAAACCGACGCGATCTTCACCAGCCCGGTGGACTCGCGGACGGAAGACTATATCACCGGCCGCTTTGGCTGATCGGTGCGACTAGTCCCAAGCCGATCGGACCTAGTCCGGTGCGTATTCACTGTGCGGGCGGCATGACCGCACCCAACTGATTGGAGTGAACCATGCGCAAACTGTTTTCCCGTCAGCTCGTCGAGGCCCGTCACGAGATGCTGAGCATCTATGAGGCCGTCGATCTGGCCCTCCACGATGCCGTGAAGGCCTATGTGACCGACGACCGCAAGCTCGCCACCAAGACCAAGAAGCGCACGCTTTCGATTGACGCGCGCTGCGCCAACCTGGAGGCCGTCTGCTACAACCTGATCGCCACGCAGTCACCGGTCGCCTCCGACTTCCGCCTGCTTCAGACGATCATCTACGTCGACTTTAACCTGCAGCGCATGACCGATAAGGTCCGTCAGATCTGCCGTGCCACGCGTCATATGATCAAGGCCGACATCTCGCTGCCCAAGGAGCTTGTCGGCACGGTTGAGGCCGAGGCTGAGGCCGTCTACCAGGTGCTGGGCTCTTCGCTTTCTGCGCTCGTCACCAATGATATGTCCATCATCTGCAACCTGGCCGTCGAGGACGAGCCAGTGCACGCTGCCTACGAGAAGTTCTTCCGCACCTTTAACCGTATGGATACGGGCGACTTTATGGACGACGACAGCAACTATGACGACCTGCGCCGCGCCATCATGGTTTCGCGCTACCTCGATCGCATCGCTTCCATTTCCATCGATGCCGCTTGCCGTCTGACCTTCCTGTTGACTGGTCAGCGTATGAACGCCGGCGATATCGCCCGCACTGATGAGGACGAGCTCGAGAGCATGCGCGTGCCTTCGGGCGAGGGTGTTATCATGAGGCCCGCCGTCGACGCGCGTTACGTTGCCAAGGTGCCCGCCAACGAGGTCAGCGAGGGTCTTCGCTACCTGCTCGATCATCTTGAGGACGAGGACGATGGCGAGGACGACGAGGAGTAAGTGACCCCGTTCGTCGAAAGATTGTAAATACCTAAGTGAGCGCGGCCTTGCACATGCGGGACCGCGCTCTTGCGTTAGCATGGGACTACTTGTTTGGCTGTCAGCGGAGGCGATTGGCAATGGATAACTATTTGGACTTGATGCGCGCTCGCCGCGAGCAGATTCTGGAACGTTTTTATGCGGCGCTCGATCGCGCGGGCCGCCCCCACGACGCCGCGCGCCTCATTGCCGTGTCCAAGACCGTTGGTGTCGATGAGACTGTTGCTGCCATCCAGGCGGGGTATCGCCATTTTGCCGAGAACCGCCCGCAGGAGCTGGTTCGCAAGCTCACGGGTCTGGCGGAGCATCCGGAGCTGCCCGAGGTGCGCTTCGATATGATCGGCAACCTGCAGACCAATAAGATCAATGCGGTGCTGGGCTCAGCCGAGCTGATTCACTCGGTGGGTTCGCTGCATCTGGCACAGGCGATCTCGAGCCGTGCTGTCCGCAAGATTGAGGCAGGCGAGCTCGCCGGCCCCCAGCGTGTGCTCATCGAGGTCAATGTGAGTGGTGAGGAGTCGAAGGGAGGCTTTTCGCCCGATGAGATTCGCGCCGCCGCGGGTGAGCTTGCGGAACTTGAGGGAATTTGCGTACAGGGGCTTATGACTATGGCGCCCCGGGGGAATAAGGATGTGGCACGCCGCACCTTTGCGGGGCTTCGTGAGCTGAGGGATGAGCTGGAGGCTGCGCATCCCGATTTGAACCTGCCTGAGCTTTCCTGCGGCATGAGCGAGGACTTTGAGCCTGCCCTTGAGGAGGGCTCTACGCTCGTTCGCCTGGGCAGGGTAGTATTTAGCCCGGAGTTTGCAGTAAAATAAGGCTCTGAAGTGCGCACTGATTATCGGGGCGCCTGCACTAAACCGCGAGAGGACACAACCATGGGCTTCCTTGACGAGATTAAAAATAAGATGCACCTGGGCGGCCAGCAGGGTTACGACCAGGGTTATGGCCAGGACGACGACTACGGCTACGATGACGGCTATGACGATAGTTATCAGGGCAACGGCTACGGCGGTGCTTCGGGCGAGGGCTTCTACACCCAAGACGAGCCGAGCAACGGCCTGCTTGGTCAGACGCGCCGCGGTGAAGCTGAGTCGGTTGCCGTGTATACGCGCTCCGGTCAGCTGGTCGGCGATGACTCCCGCCATGCCACGACGTATAACCCGCCTTCGCGCTCGCAGGACAGTGTTGCGAGCGGTTATCGTCCTGGTGCCTATGACACGCCGTCGAGCTACGCCGAGAACACCCGCGCCCGTGCCGCCGCTGCGCCCGCGCCTGCACCGAGTGATGCCTCGGCCTATGCGAGCAATATCATCAACGCCACGCCGCAGCTGCCGGCCTATGTCCTGCGCCCCGAGAGCTATGACGACGTGGAGACCGTGGTGCGCCGCGTTCGCACCAAGCAGCCTGTCGCACTGATTTTTGTGGGCGTACGCACCGAAGTTGCTAAGCGCGTCTTGGACTTCTCTTACGGCTTTGCCTGCGGTCTGGGTGCCACGGTCAAGGAGGTGGGCGACCGCGTGTTCATGGTGCTGCCCGCCGGCTGCGAGGTCAAAGATTCCGATCTCAAGAAGCTTCGTGCCGACGGCTACCTTAAGTAAAGACAAGACGAGGAGATTCCCATCAACATCTACACTATCGTCCAGCTGGTCAACACGCTGTTCAACTTCTATTCCACGCTCATTGTCGTCTACTGCTTTATGACGTGGATTCCCATGAAGCAGGGTGGTTTGCTTCAGGATATTGCTGCGGTGCTCGATAGCGTGTGCGGTCCGTGGCTCAACCTGTTCCGTCGTTTCATCCCGCCGATGGGCGGTATCGATTTTTCGCCGGTCGTTGCGATTATTGCGTTGCAGTTGGTGCAGAGGCTGGTTCTGCAGCTTCTTATAGGTATACTCGTATAGAACTGACTTAGTAACTTACGTCGGGCGTGTAGCGCCGAGGCGATGAAAAAGGAGACTTGTTATGGCTATTACCCCTGCAGACATCCAGGCTCAGACTTTCTCTGAGGCCAAGCGTGGCTACGATCCCGCCGAGGTCGACGTCTTCTTGGAGACGCTGTCCTCCGAGGTTGACGCTATGCTCGCTAAGATCGTCGACCTTAAGGGTCGCCTGACTGCTACCGAGCAGCAGCTTGCCGATGCGCAGGCTCAGCTTGCCCAGGCTCAGGATGCCACCGCCCAAGCCGTTCCTGCCGCCCCCGTGGCTGCTCCCGCCCCTGACTTCTCCGCTCAGGAGCGCCAGATTTCCGCTGCCCTGATCGCTGCCCAGCAGACCGCTGAGACCATCGTCAACGATGCCAACGAGAACGCTGAGCGTATCCGCAACGAGGCTGACGCTAAGGCACGCGAGGTTATCCGCCAGGCTCTGACCGAGAAGCAGGCCGAGCTCGAGGAGATCGATCGTCTCAAGGCTTCCCGCGAGGAGTTCAAGGCCGAGTACCTCAAGCTCATCCAGCACTTCATGGACGATGCCCAGAACTCCTTCCCGGCCGACCTCATGGCCTCCACGCCGGTCGGTTCTGCCGCTTCTCCTGCGGTGACTGTTCCCGCCGAGCCGCTGCCCGTCGCTGACCCGGTTGTCCCCGTGGCCGATCCCTTCGCCCCGATCGACAACTTTGCCGCCGACGACCTGGACTAGCATCAGAGCTACAATCTAGTGTCCTTAAGAGGAGCTCGCACCTGCGGGCTCCTTTTTTGTGGCTGTATACGGGTTGGGAAACAAAACGCCGAGCTCTGCATGCGATAGGACAGAACTCGGCGAAGGGCGCGTGGTAAAAGGTAGTTTTTAAGGTATGTCTAAAAACTACTTGAGGAGGAAGTTGGAGAGGGGAATAGTGCGGGCCTCGCGATGCTCGGGATCGGCGATGTGGTCGGCGGGATAGCCACAGACGAGCATGTGATAGGGATAGACGCCCTTGGGCAGATTGAACTGCTCCTGTGCCACCTCAGGCTTAAAATGGCATACCCAGCACGTTCCCAGGCCCTGCTCGGTGGCCTCCATCATCATCTGATCACACACGATTGAGGTGTCGATTTCACTAGAATTCATCTGGTCATACGGGCGCACCCAAGCATCACCGGTAACGCTGCAAATAAGGAAGACAAGCGGGGCGCCAAAGATAGACTCATCACGAGCAAACCGAGGCTGACAAGCAGCTGCCTTCTCCAGAAGCTCAGGCGTATCCAACACCATCACACGGGTTGGATGATTATTACAAGCAGAAGGAGCAATACGCCCAGCCTCAACAATGGCATCCACAACAGCTTGCTCAACAGAACGATCCTGAAATTCACGACAAGAATACCGACCCCGAGCCAGATCCAAATACCCCATAACCAAACCCTCCAAAGTCAGCAAATCAATCCAAGGTAAACCAAAGGGTACCCAAACCCCCATCCACCCAAACGCCCACCGAATACCAAAGTGTTCAATTGGGTATTAAAGGCCCCCTCGGCCAACCCCCCCCATTGCGCTCTAACTATCAGCCAAAGTTCCAATGGTGGTACGTAAGGCGAAGGGCCGGCCACGGTTTACTTTCGAACGACTCTGCAAAGCAGCCGGAGTGAGAAAGCAAACCGTGGCCGGCCCTTCGCCGCCGGGACACGTACCCCCAATTAACTGTTCTTCATGACAATCGAATCCACAACATCGGCCACATTCTCACAGCAGTCAGCGCAGTACTCCAGGAAGGCGTATACGTCACGCCAGGCGATGACCTCGAGCGGGTCCTTGCCGTTAACGTGCAGGTTGCGCATGGCGTTGATATAGAGCTCGTCGGCTTCGGACTCGATGGTGTTGATCTGGATGACGAGTTCGCGCAGGGTCTTGGACTTGCGGTAGTTGGGCAGCTCGACCATCAGGTCTTTCATGGCGCGGCAGGCGTCAGTCACCTTGTGGGCGATCACGATGGCATCGGGATGGATGCTCTGGATGTTGGTGAAGTAGACGCGCTGCACGACGCCCTCGATGCGGTCGAGCACGGTGTCGAGCGAGCAGCTCATCAGGTCCAGATCCTCGCGCTCAAGCGGGGTGATAAAGGCGGTGAGCAGGGCGTCCTCAAGCTCATGGTGCTTCTTGTCGGCCGCATGCTCGATCGCATGCATCTTGTCGAGCATATCGTGAATCTTTGCGGGATCGAAGTTCTCGAAAATCTTGGTAAGCAGCTCGGCGGCCTGGACGGCGAGGTCGGCGCAGGCGACGTAGTTGTCAAAGTAGAACGAATCGGGTTTCTTTGCCATGAGTGGGTCCTTTCGAGGCGAAGACGGGTGGGCGAGGTGTTACGGTCCGGATGGACGTTCGGTTTGACTAGAGGAACATCATGAACAGCTTGGCCATGACAAAGCTGATGAGTCCGCAGGCGGGGAAGGTGAAGAACCAGGTGAACATCATGTCCTTGACGACGCCGAAGTTGATGGCCGAGAGGCGTTTGACGGCACCGACGCCCATGATGGCGCAGGTCTTGATGTGCGTGGAGGACACGGGGATGCCGGTAAGGGTGGCAAGCAGCAGGTTCGCGGCGCCCGCCAGGTCGGCGGAGAAGCCCTGGTACTTTTCGAGCTTGACCATGCTCTGGCCAACGGACTTGATGATGCGCTCGCCGCCCACGCTGGTGCCGATGCCCATGGTGGCCGAGCATAGCAGCATAATCCAGATGGGGATGCCGGCATCGCCGACGCTCGTCTGGCCGCTGGCAAAGGCCACGCCTAAAAAGAGCACGCCGATGAACTTCTGTCCATCCTGCGCGCCGTGCATAAAGCTCATGGCCGCAGCGCTCGCGATCTGAGCGTATTTAAAGAAGACATTGGCACGTCGCCTGTTGGCGGCGGCGAAAAGAATCGAGACGAGCTTGCACAGGACCCAGCCCATGACAAAGCCCAGACCGATGGAGAGCGCCAGGCCGTAGATGACCTTCATCCACTCGTGGACGTTGACGCTGCTCGCACCGCCGAGGGCGATGGCGGCACCGGTCAGGCCGGCGATAAGGCTGTGGCTTTGCGAGGTGGGGATGCCAAAACGCGACGCTGTGGCGCCGTAGACGACGATGGAGAACAGCGCCGCGCAGAGGCACGCGAGTGCCATGGTGCTGTTTCCGCCAAAGTCGACAATATGGGAGATGGTGTTGGCGACGCTCGCGTTAAAGTGCGTCATGATGAGCACGCCCAAGAAGTTGAATGCGGCACTCATGAGAATAGCGGCGCGGGCGGGCATGCAACGCGTAGTGACGCAGGTCGCGATGGCGTTGGGTGCGTCGGTCCATCCATTGACGAAGATGGCGCCGAGCGCGAGGATCACGGTGACGGCAAGGACTGGGTTCGACACAAGTTGGCCGAGGAAGGTTGAGAACGTTACGTCCATATATGGGCTTTCTCGAAGTTTGCAGGCACGTTACAGAAACATGATAAATCGTATCACCTCCTGCGGGTTTCTTTACCGAGTTCTGATGGGAGCAGTGAATTTTTTGGCACTAAAAATGAATATTAGCCCTGTTGACCGTGGGTGTTCTTTTTGCTAACACACCATGAGGACACGTGCGCGCGCCCCAACACCCCAAAACCACAGCCTGTTCGCTTTACAACATGCAAACATGCGTTCGATAATAGGAGGCATGGAATATCGACAGACAGATGGCAAAACTCGGCGCGTGCACAAGCAGTATGTGGACGTCGTGGCTCGCATCCTCGCGGGCGGACAGGTCGTGCCGGTCACCGTCTGCTGGGTCGACGGTCGTTGCTTTACGATTGACGAGATTGTCTCGACCACTGGGTTTGGCCTGACGGTTCACGGCATTCGTACGGCAACCTATAAGGTGCGTTTTGGCGGGCACGCGACCGAGTTGTATCTGGAGGACCAGACGCGCGAGCGGGCGGACGGCTCGCAGGCACACGTGATGCGTTGGTGGGTGTGGGCGTTCGACCGAACACTCGAGAGCGAGCGCCGCAGGTAAGAACGCGTGGCGTTCGGGTACAATGGCAGGAAACTTGTCAGCTACGGCGCCGTCGCGGTGCTTTTTGAAAGGACGAAATTATGAACGATATCCAGGGCTATCAGAATAGCCCCATCGAGACCGGCGCAAGCCGTGCCAAGGAGATGTCGCCGCGCGCGTACAACCTTGTCATGTCTGCTCTGATCTTTTTGGGCTTTTGCGCCATGGGCGCCGGTGTTTACTTTACGAGCACCATGTCGTTTGCGCGCATGATGATGAGCGGCGCCGCTTTGCCGCTGGTCTTTGGCTCATTTATTTTGACCATCGTCGGCATGGTCATGATGTCGGCTGCTGCCAGCAAACAGTCCGTGGGCCTGTCACTCGTGGGCTACGTGGTCTTTGCGAGCACCTTTGGCCTGACGGCGTCGTTTGGTCTTGCCAACTACGACCTGCCTACCATTAACACCGCCTTTATCGCCACGGCCGCCATCACCTTTGTCTTTGGTGCGCTGGGCGTGACCTTCCCCAAGTTCTTCCAGCGTGTGTATGGCATTGGTTTTGGCATCCTGCTTGCCACGATTCTGGTCGAGATCGTGCTGATGTTCATGGGCGTCTCGCAGACCATCACCGACCTGATCGTGATCGTGGTGTTCGCCGGCTTCATCGGCTACGACACCTATGTGGCAACGACGGTGCCGCCCACGCTGCCCAACGCCGTGCTCATGGCATCCAACCTGTTCGTGGACATCATCAACGTGTTCCTGCGCATTCTGAACATCCTCGGCCGTCGCGATTAAAGCGCGGCATTGCGATGCTTCCTGCCGGACACGGTAAAACGATGCGAAAGGCGGTCCTTCGGGGCCGTCTTTTTTGTGCGCGGCGGGGTATCATGGATGGGAAAAGCCGATAGCGGCAGCGACAGGAAAGGTGACCACGTATGGCAGACGTCGACAACAGGAACCGTAACCGCAGGTCCAACCGAGCGGGTCAGCCCAATCCCAAGCGCGAGGCCCGTGCCAAGGCCGCCGAGCGTCACGTGGCAACTGTGTCCGAAGCGTGCGCCAAGGATATCGAGCGTTCGCTTGCCGGTGTTCGCGAGTTTGACGGTATGCCTGCCGGCTTTGTCGCGGCGATGAAGGCCAAGGTTCAGAGTGCTGTGGCCCCCGAAGAGCAGGTCGCCGAGGACGTCGAGAACGCGGAGACTGCCGAGGTCGAGGCAGCGCCCGAGACCGAGGCGGCGCCCGAGCCCGTCGAGGAGCCTGCCGAGGAAATCGCCGAAGCTGAGTCCGCGCCTGCTGAGGAGCCCGCTCCGGTCCTGCCCGAGGTCACTGTGCTTGATGCCTCCGCCACGCAGGCAATCCTCGACAACGGTCGCGGCTATGCGCAGTTCTGCGACATGGCCGTGCTCGCCTTTGCCTCGTTTACCAATCCGGGCGGTGGATATATTCAGGGTTATCTGGGCCAGGAGGCCACGCTGTGCGCCGATTCGTATCTGTACAACGTTCTCGATAGGCAGCGTAAGTGGTACGGCGAGAACCGTCGCCGCAACATCAACTGCGAGCTCTATCGTAACCGTGCCCTAGTGGTGCCTGCGGTGCGCTTCGACCGCAACCACGTGCATGCATACGCCGACGTGATCGTGGCCGCCGCGCCCAACGTTAAGCGCGCCCGCCAGGAGTATCGCGTGAGCGACGATGCTCTGCTGGATGCCCTGCGCGACCGCATTCGCTTTGTGCTCGCCATCTGCGACGAGTTGGGTCGCGAGAAGCTCGTGCTGGGCGCATGGGGCTGCGACAACAACGGCTTTGATGCCGAGGCCGTGGCCGAGCTCTTCCGCAAGGAGCTCGCATCGGGCGACTTCAAGGTCAAGCAGGTCTTCTTTGCCGTGCCCTCTACGCGCTGGGACGAGGACTTCGCCAAATTCGAGCACGTGCTGGCAAACTTCCCCGAGCGAAACGAGGAGTCCTATGCTCAGGTTGCCGCCCGCGCCGCAGCCGCCCGTGCCGCCGAGCAGGCTCAGGCCGCTGCCGAGGATGACGAGGATGACGAGGATGACGACGACTGGCGCAAGTACCTGTAAACGGTGCTCGTGATGCGATATACCGAGCCGACGGGAGAGGCTGCTCCTGTCGGCTTTTTATTGAGTGGGGAGCTTACGATGAAAAACGTTCTGTGCTTTGGTGACAGCAACACCTATGGTTACGATCCGGCGGGCATGCGCGACGGTACCGCGGTGCGCTATGCGCAGGATGTGCGCTGGTGTGGCGTGGTCCAACGTGACTTAGGCGAGGGCTGGCATGTAATTGAAGAAGGCCTCAACGGCCGCACGACGGTACGCGACGACATGTGCCATCTGGACACTAACCTCAACGGCATTCGCGCGCTTCCGATGCTGCTCGAGGCTCATAAGCCGCTGGACGCCATTGTGATCATGCTGGGCACCAACGACTGTAAGACGGTCTTTAACGTGACAGCTTCCGATATCGCCCGTGGCGCCATGGCGCTGATTCGCGCCGTCCGCGCGTTTCTGTGGACCGACGCTGCGCCTTGCCCGCGCATCCTGCTGATGGCTCCTATCAAGATCAAGCCGCAGATCGCCGATGTATATATGACCGATTTTGACGAGCGTTCCGTCGAGGCATCTGAACATTTTGGCGAGTACTATGCGCACGTGGCCGAGCAGTTTGGTTGCGACTTTTTGAATGCCGCCGACTTTGCCGAGCCGGGCGATATCGACTATCTGCATATGATGCCCGAGAGCCACGAGAGCTTGGGACATGCCGTGGCAGCCAAGCTCCAAGAGATGCTCGGTGAGTAGCACGGCCCCAAACCACCACAATAGTTCTCCTTGCGGTGGCTTGTTTCGTTGATTTGTCTTGATCTGTAACAGTTGTAAGGCCGAAAACGGGCTAGATGTTACAGATTGAGATTATTTTAGGTCGATATCGGTCGTTTGTCTCGATCTGTAACATCTAGGGTCGATTTTGCCGAGTTAATGTTACACATCGAGATTATCTTCTCAATGGAATTTGGA
The DNA here is from genome assembly GCA_902496275.1 of uncultured Collinsella sp. Lineage (GTDB taxonomy): Bacteria > Actinomycetota > Coriobacteriia > Coriobacteriales > Coriobacteriaceae > Collinsella. The sequence continues at coordinate 100,394 of CABVAC010000002.1, forward strand.
TGTCTCGATTTGTAACAGGTGGGCCGAAAAATGGACTCTAACTGTTACAGATCGAGATGTTTGTGGGAACCACCGCAAAGGTGCCTGTCCCCTTTGCGGTGGTTTTGAACTGCGAGTCTTAATACTGCCACATATGGTTAACGGGGCCGGAGCCTTTGCCCATGTCAAAGCCGGCGGCGAGAGCGCCGGTTAGGTAGGCCTTGCCGGCGTTGACGGCGTCGGCAAGATCCATGCCCTGCGCCAGCGCACAGGCGATGGCGGACGAGAGCGTGCAGCCGGTGCCGTGCGTGTTGTCGGTCTCAATACGCTTGTGGCGGAACCACGTGGTGAGCGGATCGCCTAGGTGGTTGCCCTCATCATCGAGCGGCGCGGGTTCGGCCAGTACGTCGTTGGCCTCGTTGACAAAATGCCCGCCCTTAACGAGGGACGCGCAGCCAAAGCGGCGGGTGAGGAGCATGGCGGCGTTTTGCTGGGTGCGCTCGGAATCGACCTCGTAGTCGAGCAGCGCCATGGCCTCGGGGATGTTGGGCGTGATGACGGTCGCCAGCGGGAACAGGCGACGCGTGAGCGCCTCAGCGGCATCTTCGGCAATGAGGCGGGCGCCCGAAGTGGCGACCATGACGGGATCGACGACGATATTTTGTGCGTTCCAGGCACTCAGGCGGTCGGCGATAACCTCGATAATCTCGGCAGAGGAAACCATGCCGATTTTGACTGCGTTGGGGCGAATATCGTCAAAGACGGCGTCAATTTGCGCAGCGACGATATCGGGGGAGATATTTTGCACGGCGGTGACACCGAGCGTGTTTTGTGCGGTGATGGCCGTGATGGCTGTCTCGGCATACAGACGGTGCGCCGTGATGGTCTTAATGTCGGCCTGAATGCCGGCGCCACCGCTGGAATCGGATCCTGCGATGGATAGAACGGCAGGTACCTTGCTGCGATCCATGTTCGCTCCCTTGTCTGGTCGGATTCAAATGGGTCTTTAAGCCAGCATTATAAAGATGCCCAGGCCGGCGATATGCCGAACCCGGGCGCGAGATGTAATTTTTACGCAAATGTAAGCAAATGTTCACACGTCAACAATTGGCGGGCGCCGACTCGATGTTAAAAGGCGATTGCGGCGAAGAGACTAGTCCTCCATACCGAGGTCGATCGTCGTGCCCTCAAACACTTTGTTGACGGTGCGGACGGCGCACATCTTGCCACACATGGTGCAAGTGCCCTCGGTGGCGGCGGGGGACTCCTCGTAGCGCTTCTTGCCCGTAACCGGGTCGAGCGCGCACTCCCACATGGCGTCCCAGTCGAGCTTGCGGCGTGCCTGGCCCATCTTGTCGTCCATGTCGCGGGCGTGGGGCACCTTTTTGGCGATGTCGGCGGCGTGTGCGGCGATCTTGGTGGCCATGAGGCCGTCGAGCACATCCTGGGCGTTGGGCAGGCATAGGTGCTCTGCCGGTGTCACGTAGCACAGGAAGTCGGCACCGGAGCTTGCGGAGATGGCGCCGCCGATGGCGGCGGTAATGTGGTCGTAGCCCACGCCGATATCGGTCACCAGCGGCCCCAGCACATAGAACGGGGCGTTGTGGCACAGACGCTTCTGCAGTTTCATGTTGGCGGCGATCTCGTCGAGCGCCATGTGACCCGGGCCCTCGACCATGACCTGGACGCCGGCGGCCCAAGCACGCTTGCACAGCTTGCCCAGTTCGATCATCTCGGCAGTCTCGGTGGCGTCGTTGGAGTCGTAGAGACAGCCCGGGCGGCAGGAGTCGCCGAGTGAGATCGTTACGTCGTACTCGTGGCAGATTTCGAGCACCTCGTCGTAGAACTCGTAGAAGGGGTTCTCGTTACCGGTGACTTCCATCCAGCCAAACAGCAGCGAGCCGCCGCGGCTGACGATATTCATGAGGCGGCCGGTCTCCTTGAAGGTCTTGATGACCGATTTATTGATGCCGCAGTGGATGGTCATAAAGTCCACGCCGTCTTCGGCGTGCGCGCGCACGACCTCGAGCAGATCGTTCTTGGTCAGCTTGACCAGCGGCTTTTCCATGTAGCCGATGGCATCGTACATGGGGACGGTGCCTACCATGAGCGGCGTCTCGTCGATGAGCTGCTGGCGGAACTGGCGCGTCTTGCCCGAGTTGGAGAGGTCCATGATGGCGTCGGCGCCAAAGTCCTCGGCGATCTTGACCTTCTTCCACTCTTCGGCGGCATCGGCCTTATCGCCCGAGATGCCCAAGTTGACGTTGACCTTGGTGGACAGGCCCTCACCGACGCCAAAGGCGCGCATGCCCTTTTTGATGTGCACGATGTTGGCGGGAATGGCGATGCGGCCGTCGGCCACGCGCTCGCGGATGTACTCGGGGTCGCGATGCTCGCGCTCGGCGACTTCCTTCATCTGCGGTGTGATCTGCCCGGCGCGGGCGAAGTCGATTTGCGTGACGAGCTTGGGCTCGGTCTGTGTGCTCATTGGCACGGCTCCCTTCGTTGGCATTACCCATATCAGGTTTGCGGGTCAGGGCGGGCGCGCCCAGTCTCAGCCTGCCGTCTTGTCCTGCAAGCTCCCCGTTTATGTGGTGCGCTCAAGTATAGCCTGAATGGGTACGATTGGGCCAACAAGCGTGCCTGTGGGGAGGCGAACATGGAAGACAAGCATCTATATCGAGAGACACAATGGGATGTATCGGCCGAGGAAAGCCGTGCGCACCATGGCCTTGTCGCGATTGGTTTTGCGGTGCTTGCCGTGTTGGTGATTGCCTTTTGTATTTGGACGTTCGGCGGTCGTGGCGGCGTCACCTGGGGGTTTGAAGCCGACGATGCCCTGCCGATTATGACCATGAAAGTTTCTGGTGGCAACACGGTTGCCGCACCGGGCGACTATTGGTATCCGCGCGACGAGTTTGTGCAGCTGCAGTTGAGCGGCGGGTCTATTCCGGGCGAAGAAATCGAACGCGTGACGTTTGATGAGGCACTCAAAACACTCATGGTGGAGCTCAAAGATCAGGGCGATGTGCCCACGACCATGGATATCGCTCTGACGGAGTGGCGTCTGGAACCTCCGTCGGGCGTTACGGTATCCGACGTAGAGCACGTTAAGATTACCTACCAAGATGGCTCGACGAGCGAGATTGCAAAGGCCGATGGCTTGGCGGAGTAACGGGGTGTTTGGAAACGGCGGGCCTATAGTGCCTGCGCGTTCATGAAAACCAGGGTGTTTTTGTCTGAAAGCTCGGGGATGTGCCGATAGCCGATATTGAATGCGGTAAGTTCGCTTGCATCCTCGAGCTTGTTTTCTGCCATCCACCGCACCATGGAGCCGCGCGCCTTTTTGCTGGCGGTCGAGCGCTGGATGGGCTTGCCGTTGCGGACGCCTTCGCCAAAGAGGCATGTGACGACCGCGACATCGGTGGTGAGGCGGGGCAGAACGGCTTTGGCATACTCTACGCTGGCGAGGTTGACGATCGTGGTGTTTGAGCCTGCCGGGGCGATAGCCCGCGCGAGCTTGTCGCTCCAAAACGCGTAGAGGTCTCGGGCATCGTCAACGGCGAGCTTCGCGCCCATCTCCAGCCGATACGGTTCGACGGCATGAAAGGGACGAACGCACCCGTAGAGGCCGGAGAGGATCCAGAGATGGTCTTGCAGCCATGCGAGCTGCGCGGAATCCATCACCTCGGGTGCCATGCTCTGGTATTGAATGCCGTGATAGGACATGACGGCGGGGGAGATTCGACGCGCGATATCGGGATCGGCGAGGTCGGCATCGCTCAGGACGAGCATAAATTCGTGAAGCGTATCCAGGCACACTGTAAGCAGTTTGTCACTCACGTTCCATAGCGCCTGCAGGCCGCCGCTCCCTTCATTCCGCTCGATATCTAGCAGTGCGCGGTGGAGGCGAGCTGTCTCGCGCGCAAAGGGTGTAATGCCCAGGACTTCAAAAGCATCTTGGGCCGCGCGCATCTGCTTGGCGGGCGAAATGATGACCTGCAGCATGGACTCTCCTCTGCCAAAAAAGAAGTTGCGGTGGAATACGGTCTGTTTTGGTCGTTTATGGGCCAGTTTAGTCCGTATTTCACCGCAACTGATGAAGGGTTGGTTAGGCGCGCTCGAGGAAGGCTTTGTAGCCGCGATAGGCCTCGTAGATATCGGCCTTGTTGGCGACCTCCCACAGGGCGTGCATGGACAGGACGGCAACGCCGGAGTCGATGACGTTCATGCCATACTTGGCCATGATGTAGGCGATGGTGCCGCCGCCGCCCGCGTTGACGCGGCCGAGCTCGCAGGTCTGGAAGTCCACGCCGGCCTCGTCCATGATGTCGCGGACGAGGGCCACGTACTCGGCGTCGGCGTCGTTGGAGCCACCCTTGCCGCGGCTGCCCGTGTACTTGTTGAAGCACAGGCCGCGACCCATGAAGGCGGCGTTCTTGGTCTCGAACTTGCCGGCGTAGCCCGGATCGAAGCCGGCGGACACGTCAGAGGAGAGCATACGGCTGCGGGCGAGCGCGCGGCGCAGGGCCAGCGGGCTATCCTCGCCGGCGAGCGTCATGATCTCGGCGACGGTGTTCTCGAAGAAGCGGCCCGTCATGCCGGTGGCGCCTACGGAGCCAATCTCCTCCTTGTCGACGATGAGCGTGATGCTCGTGCGCTCCACGTTGGCGACGTCGATCTGGGCGAGCATGGAGGGGTAGGCGCAGACGCGGTCGTCGTGGCCATAGCCCAAAATCATGGAGCGGTCGAGGCCCATGTCGCGGGCGGGGCCGGCGGGCACGACCTCGATCTCGGCGGAGAGGAAGTCCTCCTCCTCGACGTCGTACTGCTCCTTGAGGATGTCCAGGAACATCTGCTTGACGGGCTCCTTGGGGGCGTCCTTGTCGTCCTCGTCAAACTTGACGGGACGGCCGCCCACGATCACGTCGAGGATCTCGGCGTCGACGGCGTCCTTGGCGGGCTTGGACATCTGCTCGCTCGAGAGGTGGATCAGCAGGTCGGAGATGGTAAAGACCGGGTCGTCTTCCTTGTCGCCGATGTTGATGTCGACGGTGGTGCCGTCCTTTTTGCAGATGACGCCCACGAGTGCGAGCGGGGAGGCCACCCAGTGGTAGCTCTTGACGCCGCCGTAGTAGTGCGTGTCGAGGTAGGCCATATCGCCGGCCTCGAAGGCGGGATTCTGCTTAAGGTCCAGGCGCGGCGAGTCCACGTGGGCGCCCAGGATGTTAAAGCCCTGCTCGAGCGGGGCGGTGCCCAGGTTAACGAGCATAAGGTCCTTGCCGTGGTTGGCGGCGTACACCTTGTCGCCTGCCTTGAGCTCGCGGCCTTCGGCGATCACGGTCTCCAGATTGACGTAACCCGCCTTCTCGGCCATCTTGATGCCGGTCTTGACGCACAGGCGCTCGGTCTTGTTCTCGCTCAAAAACTGCTTATAGCCGCGGCAAAGCTCCTCGAGCTCCTCGACTTGCTGTGGCGTGTACTTTTTCCATGCGCAGGGACGCTCCATGACGCAGGCTCCT
>CABVAC010000003.1 GCA_902496275.1 uncultured Collinsella sp.
CTTCATTACTCCAACGACGAATTCTAGGCGGTGTCCCCTCCCTTTCAAGAAAGGGAAGAGGCGGGACATGCCCCGCCTCTTACACCACATCTCTGCGCGCTACCGTCGAAATGGCGATGAATACACGATTTTGATCTGACTGTTAGTCCTTATAATGGACATATGTTGCGTAACCTAAGCAAACACTATCTGTTTATATGTTGCAAGCAAAGTAGCAGTACTCATTTTTGCCATTTTTTGACCACGGACCTTGAAATAAGGGGTCCTTAGGGTCCGAATCCCATGCGCCGGGCACAAAAAAGAAAGGCCTCCAACACCGGAGGCCTAACAATTCAATGGTGGGCGATGAGGGATGTCCGCGTGCGGCTGGCGCCGCCCGCATCCGCTTCGTCGCTCCGCTCCTCGCGTGGTGCGCTGGAAAACGCTTCGCGTTTCCTCAGCTTCGCACCCTTTCGGGTTCGAATCCCTCTGCGATGGGTCCAAAAAAGAAAGGCCCCCATTGCTGGGAGCCTATCAAATCAGTGGTGGGCGATGAGGGATTCGAACCCCCAGCCTTGTGCGTGTAAAGCACCTGCGCTAACCGTTGCGCCAATCGCCCGTGCGGAGAGAGTATAGCAAAACAATCGCCCCATTCACCTCATATCCATTAAAGGTAACCGGCGCGTGTCACAGCGGAGCTGATTCAGTTGAGATTGCCTGAACATTCCGCCCCTCTTTACGCCCTCGGGTATACTCAAAAGCTACTGATTCGATTTGATGCCCAGCAACAGCAGAGGGGATAGTATATGTGCGGTTTTGTCGGTTTTGTCGGTGGGACGGATAACCAATCCGAGGTGCTCACCAAGATGATGGACCGCATCGTCCATCGCGGTCCCGACATGGGCGGTCAGTTTATCGACGGCCGCGTTGCCCTCGGCTTCCGCCGCTTGTCGATCCTCGACCTGACCGAGGCTGGCGCCCAACCCATGGCCAACGAGGACGGTAGCGTCGTCATTGTCTTCAACGGCGAGATCTACAACTTCCAAGAACTCCGTTCCGAGCTCGAGGCCAAGGGCTACAAGTTCCACTGCGGCGCCGACACCGAGAGCCTCCTGCACGGCTACGAGGAGTGGGGCGAGGCCGTCCTCGATCGCCTGCGCGGTATGTACGCCTTCGTCATCTGGGACAAAAAGAAGAACAAGCTTTTTGGCGCCCGCGACATCTTTGGCATCAAGCCGCTCTACTACTATCCCATGGCCGATGCGGGCGACGGCGCTCCGGGCGTGCTCTTTGGTTCCGAGATCAAGAGCTTCCTGGACTACCCGCACTTCCACAAGGCGGTCAACAAAAAGGCTCTGCGTCCGTACATGACGCTGCAGTATTCGGCGACTGAGGAGACCTTCTTCGAGGGTGTCTACAAGCTGCCGCCGGCGCACTACTTTACCGTCGATATCCCGACCGGCAAGATGAACATCGAGCGCTACTGGGATTGCGATTACTCTGCCGTCGAGAAGCCGTTCGAAGAGTATGTCGATGAGCTGGACGAGGTCGTGCACGAGAGCGTCGAGGCCCATCGCATCGCCGACGTCAAGGTCGCGTCGTTCCTCTCCGGTGGCGTCGACTCCAGCTACATCGCCGCTTGCCTCATGCCCGACAAGACCTTCTCGGTGGGCTTTGACTACAAGAACTTCAACGAGACCAACTACGCCAAGGAGCTTTCCGATAAGCTCGGCGTCGAGAACGTTCGCAAGATGATTACCGCCGACGAGTTCTTCGGTGCGCTCGAGGACATCCAGTATCACATGGACGAGCCGCAGTCCAACCTGTCTTCCGTGCCGCTGTGGTTCTTGGCCGAGATGGCCCGCAAGGACGTTACCGTCGTGCTTTCGGGCGAAGGCGCCGACGAACTCTTTGGCGGCTACGCCTACTACGAGGATACGGTCCCGGTGCGCAAGTACAAAAAGATGGTGCCGCTGCCCATCCGTCGCGCGCTCGGTAACCTGGCGCTGCATATGCCGTACTTCAAGGGACATAACTTCCTGGTCAAGGGTGCCGAGATCCCCGAGAAGTCGTTCCTGGGACAGGCTCTGGTATGGCCGGAGCGCGAGGTCGACGGCGTGCTCAAGCCCGAGTACAACACCGGCGACGGCGCCTTTGAGCTCGCTGCACCCATCTACGCACGCGTGAAGGGTCAGCCCGAACTGGTCAAGAAGCAGTACCTGGACATGAACATGTGGCTCCCGGGCGACATTCTGCTCAAGGCCGACAAGATGTGCATGGCGCACTCGCTGGAGCTGCGCGTGCCCTTCCTGGACCGCAAAGTCATGGAGTTCGCCGAGCACATTCCCGATCGCTACCGCATCAACGAGAACGGCAACAAGCAGGTACTCCGCCACGCTGCCAACAAGTCGCTGCCCGATGAGTGGGCCACCCGTCCCAAGGTGGGCTTCCCGGTGCCGATTGTCTACTGGCTGCGCGAGCAAAAGTGGTACGACTATGTCAAGGAGTACTTCACCGCGCCGTGGGCAAGCGAGTTCTTCAATACCGACGAGCTCATGCACCTGCTCGATCTGCACTTTGCGGGCAAGGGCGATTTCCAGCGCAAGATCTATACGCCGCTCGTGTTCCTAGTGTGGTACAAGCGCTTCTTTATCGACGAGGGCCAGCCTTCTGTTCAGGCTGCCTAGTCTCGGCTTACGAATGCCTGCGCGTAACGGCTCCTCCGGGAGCCGTTTTTGCGCGAGCACGTTTCAGTTACTATGAAAACCGTCCCTGCCAAATGCTTGAGAAAGGTGAAAGATGCACCATTCGGATTCCGCGACCGTGACCACGGTCGATACGCTTGCCAAGCTTCTCGATGTGTGCGGCGAGCTGCGCGCATCAGAGCAGGTTGACGAGCGTGCCGTGACCGGTTGCTCGTTTGATTCGCGCGCGGTCTCGGCAGGTGACGTGTTCTTCTGTAAAGGTGCTGCCTTTAAGCCCGCGTTTTTGAGCATGGCGCTCGATGCGGGCGCCGTCACATTTGTGTGCGAGGAGTCGCTGGTCGAGTCTCTGGAGCCGCTGGCGCAGGAGAGCGGTGCTGCGATGCTGGTTGTTGATAGTGTTCGCACGGCCATGGCCCTGTTGCCGCCGGAGGTCTACGACCGTCCCGACCACGACGTCAAGATCGTGGGCATCACCGGCACCAAGGGAAAGACCACGGCCGCTTTTATGCTCCAGTCCATCATCAAGGCGGCGGGCGAGTCCTGCGGCATGATCGGCTCGGTGAGTACCGACGATGGTATCGAGTGCTACGAGAGCACCAATACTACGCCCGAGGCCCCCGAGGTTTGGCGCCATATCGCCAACTGCCGCACGTCCGGTCGCCAGTCCATGGTCATGGAGGTCTCGAGCCAGGCGCTCAAGTACCAACGCGTCGAGAATCTGCCGTTTGACGTGGCGTGCTTCCTCAACATCGGCCGCGACCACATCTCGCCGATCGAACACCCCACGTTTGAGGATTATTTTGAGAGCAAGCTCAGGATTTTTGACCAGGCAAAGACCGCCGTGGTGAATCTGGGCACCGAAGAGGTCGACCGTGTGCTGGAGGCAGCGTCGACGGCCGAGCGCTTGGTGACCGTTGGCGTCGAGCATCCCGAGGCAAGCCTGTGGGCGAGCGACGTACGCATGGTCGGCTTTAGCATCGAGTTCAACTTGCATGGCCTGTGTGCCGACGAGTCCGAGGCGGGGGAGAAGGTCCTGCTGGGTATCGCGGGAGACTTTAACGTGGAAAACGCGCTGGTCGCTATCGCCGCTGCGCGCGAGATCGGCATCGGTATCGAGGCTATCAAGAAGGGCCTCTCAAAACTGCGTGTGCCGGGCCGTATGGAGGTCGTGGAGTCGAAGGACGGCCGCGTGATTTGTGTCGTCGACTACGCGCACAACCAGCTTTCGTTCCGCTCGCTTTTCTCGTCGGTCAAGCGCGCGTTTCCCGCTAGTCCGGTCATTGCGGTGTTTGGCGCTGCCGGCGGCAAGGCGCAGGAGCGCCGCGAGCAGCTTCCGCGCGAGGCCGCACCGTATTCCGACCTGATGATCTTTGCCAATGAGGACCCGGCTCACGAGGACCCGATGAAGGTCTGTCGCGAGCTTGCCGAACATGTTCCCGACGATACGCCGAACAAGATCATCCTCGATCGCGAAGCCGCTGTGCATGCGGCGTTCAAGGCGGCGCGCGAGGAGTACGTCAACCCCGATGCTCCCACCATTGTCTTGCTGCTGGCAAAGGGTGACGAGGAGCTCATGCACGTGGGCGACGAGTTCGTGCCCATCGAGAGCGACCTTTCGCTGGCCAATCGCCTGATCGATGTTGCCCAGTTTGACTAATGAACCATGATGGCGGCGGCGCCCTGAGTGCGCTGTCGCCATAAGCGTGTTCCCTCAATCAAAACATGCCGTCCAAGTCCAAACCCTTCTACGTAAACGGAGTGACCATGTCCCACAACATCCTGCCGACCGTTGCCGAGCTTTCGGGCGAGGTGCGCGAGCGCCTTGCCAAGGTCAAGTATGTCTTTACCGATCTGGACGCCACGATGCTCGCCCCCGGCTCGTGTGTACTGCGCGATAACGACGGCAATCCCTCGACCAAGCTCGTCGAGGCGGTTGTCGCGCTCGCCCGTGCCGGCATCCAGGTGGTCCCCACCTCGGGTCGCAATCGCACCATGATCCATGAGGACGCGCGCGTGCTCGGCCTCAACTCCTACATCGGCGAGATGGGCGGCCTGGTCATGTACGACCTCAAGGCCAACGACTGGGAGTACCTGACGGGCGACATGCCCTACGACCCCGCCTGCGGTCTCACGCCGCACCAGGTGATCGAGCAGACCGGCGTGTGCGAGAAGATCCTTGCCCGCTGGCCGCACAAGATCGAATACCACAACGACATGTCGACCGGCTACAAGTACCGTGAGGTCACCGTCGGCATGCGCGGCGATGTGCCCGACGATGAGGTCCAGGCCATCCTGGACGAGGCCGGCTGCGGTCTGGTCTGGGCTTGCAACGGCCATCTGACTCACCTGTCCAAGCCGACGACGCTCGAGCTTAATCGCGTCGAGGACGGCCGCGCCTTCAACATCAATCCGGCGGGTCTCAACAAAGGCGTTGCCATTGCGCGCTTCTGCGAGCACCTGGGGATCGAGCTCGAGGAGACGCTTGCGCTCGGCGACTCCGAGTCCGACTTCTACATGGCCGACCATGTTGGCATGTTCTGCCTGGTCGAGAACGGTCTGACGAGCGCCGGTGCCCCGGAGTTCTTGGACGCCTACGACAATGCCTATATTACGCGCGGCAAGATTGTCGACGGTTGGGTGGCAACGGCCGAGCTGCTGGTCGCAGCCCGTTCGTAGCGCGACGCATCACGAGTGGTCGCATTTTTCGAGAGAGAATCTGGTGAGGTAATGTCCGATATCGATAATATGGCCGGGGACACGCGTCCGATCGGCGTGTTCGACTCGGGCTTGGGCGGCTTGACGGTCGCGCGAGCGATCGCAACGGCACTTCCGCACGAGTCCGTCTACTATTTCGGTGACACTAAGCGCTGCCCTTATGGCACCCGCACCGAGGACGAGGTTCGCTCGTTTGCGCTGCAGGCGGGCCGCTGGCTATCGAGGCACGACGTTAAGATCATGGTCATCGCCTGCAACACGGCGACCGCCGCGGCCTTGCGTCTGGCTCAGCAAGTGCTTGACGTTCCCGTGATCGGCGTGATCGCTCCGGGCGCACGTGCTGCCATCAACAGCACGCGTACGCGTCGCGTCGGCGTGCTGGCTACCAACCTCACCATTCGCTCGGGTGCCTACACGCGCGCCATTCAGGACTTGGATGCTGGTGTCGATGTGTATGGCTGCCCGGCCTCGAGCTTTGTCGAGGTCGTCGAGCACGAGCTCGCCTCGGGCGCGCACCTGCAGGAGCAGTGGCTCGAGAACGAGGATATTTTTGATACGCCAGCCGTTCGCGCGCTGGTCGGCGCCACAGTCGAGCCGCTGCACGATCGCGGCATCGATACCGTGGTGCTCGGCTGTACGCACTTCCCGCTGCTGGTGGGTCCCATCCGCCATGCGCTGGGACCCGGGGTGCGCGTGGTGAGCTCCGCCGAGGAGACCACCCGCGAGCTGACCGATATCCTCACGCGCCGTGAGCAGCTGGCGGGCGATACCGCCGAGCCACAGCATCGCTTTGCCACCACGTCTGACAACATTGCCGAGTTTGCGGTGGCGGGTAGCTTTATCTTTGGCCAGCCGCTCAAAAGCATCGAGCACGTCGATATCGACGAACTCGGTTAGGCTCGCAATGTCGCCGGAGTCTTCGCCACATCTTTTGCCGAAAGGATAGTTCCATGGAATACATGCAGGTCAACCGCGCCAACGGCCGCGCCGCCAACGAGCTGCGCCCCGTTAAGCTCACCCGCGGCGTCATGAAGCACGCCCACGGCTCGTGCCTGGCCGAGTTCGGCGACACGCGCGTACTGTGCGCCGCCACCATCGAGGAGGGTGTGCCGGGTTGGCGCAAGGGCGCCAAGGCCGGCTGGGTAACGGCGGAATATGCGATGCTGCCGGCCTCGACCGGTAAACGCTGCAAGCGCGAGCATGCCAACCGCAAGGGCCGCTCCATGGAGATCGAGCGGCTTATCGGCCGCAGCCTGCGTACCGTCGTCAACATGAAGGCGCTCGGCGAGTACACCGTTACCGTCGACTGCGATGTGATCCAGGCCGATGGCGGCACGCGTACGGCGAGCATTACCGGTGCCTGGTTGGCGCTGCACGACGCCCTTGCCATGTGGGTCGAGGCGGGAAAACTCGAGCGCATCCCGCTCACGGGCCAGGTTGCCGCCATTTCCATGGGCGTCGTCGACGGCAACACCCTGCTCGACTTGGATTATTCCGAGGACAGCCACGCCGAGGTCGACATGAACCTCGTCGCCACCGATTCCGGTGAGATGATCGAACTCCAGGGTACCGGCGAGCAGGCGCCCTTCGATCGCAAGCGTCTCAACGCCCTACTCGACCTGGGTGACAAGGGTATCGCCGAGCTCATCGAGCTTCAGCGCCAAGCCATCGCCTAACCTGCCAAAAGGGACAGGTTTATTTTGGTAGGTTTTATCTGCGGAGACGTCTAGACACAAGACTGCCGTTGATTGAGAGGGGAGAGGCGGAGGCCCTCGTCGCCCTCGGCGCGGCATTGATATAGAGACAAGGAGGCCAGTCATGGCACTTGAGAAGATTGACATCGACACCCTCGACCCGGCGGCGACCATCGTCGTGGCAACCGGCAACGCCCATAAGCTCACCGAGATTGAGGCCATTTTGGGCAAGGTCATGCCCGAGGTGCGCTTTGTGGCGCTCGGCCAGCTGGGTGATTTTGAGGATCCCGAGGAAAACGGCACGACGTTTTTGGAGAACGCCATCATCAAGGCCCAAGCCGCGGTTGAGGAGACGGGCCTTATGGCCATTGCCGACGATTCGGGCTTGGTCGTCGACGCGCTGGACGGTGAGCCCGGTGTGTATAGCGCGCGCTATGCGGGCGTGCACGGAGACGATGCCGCCAACAACGCCAAGCTGCTCGTAAATCTGGAGGGCGTGGCAGATGAGGACCGCACCGCGCGCTTTATGAGCGTCGTCGCGCTCATCGACACGGACGGTCTGGTTACCTATGGCGAGGGCGCCTGCGAGGGCGTTATCGCGCACGAGGGCCGCGGCGATCACGGCTTTGGCTACGACCCGCTGTTCCTGCCGGTCGACACGCCGGGCAAGACCATGGCCGAGCTGACGGCGGACGAGAAGAACGCCATCAGCCATCGATTCCATGCGCTCGAGCACCTATCCGCCAAACTGACGGGCGAGGAGTAGGCCGTGCGTGCGGTGGTGCAGCGCGTACTCAACGCCGGCGTGACGGTCGACGGCGAGTGCGTGGGCCGCATTGGACGCGGCTACCTGGTGCTGCTGGGTGTGGGCCATGGCGATACGAGTGCCGAGGCCGATAAGCTGTGGGGCAAGCTCTGGGGCTTGCGCATTAACGAGGACGAGAACGGCAAGACCAACTTGGCGCTTGCCGATGTCGACGGTGAGGTGCTCGTGGTGTCGCAGTTCACGCTGTTCGCTGACTGCCGCCACGGTCGCCGCCCATCGTTTACGGATGCCGGCGCGCCCGATGTTGCCAACGAGCTCTACGAGTACTTCCTGACGCTTGTGCACGAGGACGTTGAGCATGTGGCGCACGGTATCTTTGGCGCCGACATGAAGGTCGACCTGGTCAACGACGGTCCGTTCACCATCGTCCTCGATACCGACAATCTTTAGGTTACGCGGTTTTACCAAACCGCGTAACAACTGGTCATGCGAGGTTGTCGTCTGGTACGTATTTGGGACCGGGCTTTTTTAGCTACTTGCGTATGGCCACAACAGGGTGCTATAGTATTAGAGTTTTGTCTATCTTAGGAGTATTATCCCCTTTTTGAATTGCACCTTCTGGAGGCCCTGTTCATGGAAGAGATGGAAGTCAATCACGTCGACGACATCCACGAGAAGCTGACCGATATGGTGGGCGATCGCGTCAAGGTTAAGGCCAACATGGGCCGTACCCGCGTCGTCGAGCGCATGGGCACCATCAAGAGCGTCCACCCGGCCGTCTTCATTGTCGAGGTTGACGAGCGTCGCGGCCGCAAGTCGCGTCAGTCCTACCAGTATATCGATGTGCTCACCGGTCAGGTCGAGCTGTTCGACCCCGAGAGCGGCGAGCACATCTTTACCCCGCTCGGCAATCAGCTCGAGGAGCATTAACGGTGACCGATCGGTCCCTGACTCTTTCCGCGCCGGCAAAGATTAACCTCTACCTGGGGGTTCATACCGAGCGCGATGACCGCGGCTATCACAGGGTCGATTCCCTGATGGCGGCCGTCGGTCTTTCCGATACCGTGACGGTCACGCCGGCGCAGGCGCTGACCGTCCAGACGGTTCCGGCATCAGATTTTCCCATGCAAAAGAATACAGCGTATCGGGCTGCGGTTGCTATGGCCGAGCATTATGGTCGCGAGGCAAACATCTGCGTGACGATTGAGAAGCGCATTCCATTGTGCGCCGGCTTGGGCGGCCCCTCGACGGATGCGGCCGCGGTCATTGTCGCCTTGGCAGAGCTCTGGGGCATTGATCGCACCGACCCCGCGCTCGACGATATTGCGCGGGGCATTGGTGCCGACGTCCCGTTCTTTTTGCACGCGAGTCCTGCGTTCTACGTAGGTGGGGGAGACGTGCTGGCAACTGAGTACCCCGCGCTGCCCGCGACGCCCGTCGTGCTGGTCAAGCCGCGCGAGGCAAGCGTTTCGACAATTGAAGCCTATCGACGTTTTGACGAGGCCCCGGTGCCTGCGGACAAGCCCGGCGCGATAGCTTCTGCCTTGCGTGCTGGTGATGCCGAGACGGCATATGCACTCATCCATAACAATCTGGGTGTCATTTCCGCACAGATGGAGTCGCAGATTCAAACGGTCCTCGACTGGCTGCGTAAACAGGACGGAACCGTTGCTGTAGATGTGTGCGGATCGGGTGCCTGCTCGTTTGCCATTTGCGACACCGCTGCCACGGTCGAAAGGCTTGCCGATGCTGCCCAGCAAAATGGCTGGTGGGCCTGCGCGACTGAGTTTATTCCCAACACGGTTCGCGTCGAAGTGCCAAAGAAGTAAAAATTTCTCTAGCACACGACGGAAATCTTTGTTACTATAGTCGAGCTAACGGGTTGTGGCTCAGTTTGGTAGAGCACTGCGTTCGGGACGCAGGGGTCGCTGGTTCAAATCCAGTCAACCCGACCAGAGCATGAGGAGGGACCGCTTCTTGCGGTCCCTTTTTTTAGCTATTGTTGTGATACCGCGATACCCGCGGTATACTCATTCGAGCTTGTCTCGCTGTATTGTGGAGGTCTACATGTTTGGACTGAGGGCTCCTGAGCTCATCATTATTCTCGTCGTTGTCCTGATTATCTTCGGGCCCAAGAACCTGCCGAAGCTCGGCAAGTCCCTCGGCTCTACCGTCAAGAATATCCGCGAGGGTATGGAGGGCGACGATAAGGCCGAGACCAAGCAGGCCGAGGAGGTCGTGGTCGAGCAGTCCGAGGAGGACAAGGAGATCGCTGAGCTCGAAGCCAAGCTCGCTGCTGCCAAGAAGAAGCAGGCAGAGGACAGCGACGCGGACGCAGAGTAGTCCCATCCCTTTGGGGTGAGCACCTGACCGGCTTGCCCGCAGGCTAGCCGGTCTTTTTCGTTTTGTTGACAGTTGATTGTTTGATCAGAGTTGGGGAGATATCCGTATGGACGCAAGCCAGATCGTACTGACCGCTGAGGGCCGCCAGAAGCTCGTCGAGGAGCTCGCCTGGCGTGAGGGCGATTACGCCAAGGAGATCGTCGAGGACATCAAGGAAGCCCGCGCGTTCGGCGACCTTTCGGAGAACTCCGAGTACGATGCCGCCAAGGACAAGCAGGCCCAGAATGCTGCTCGTATCGCCGAGATCCAGGCCATTCTTGCCAACGCTCAGGTTGCTGCCACCACGGGCGATCTGACCGTCTCCATCGGTTCCACCGTTTCGCTGATTGATCCCAACGGCGAGGTCATGGAAGTCACGCTCGTTGGTACCACCGAGACCAACTCGCTCGAGCACAAGATTTCCAACGAGTCTCCGGTCGGTCACGCCATCATCGGTCACGGCGAGGGCGACTCCGTCGAGGTCGTTACGCCTTCCGGCAAGACTCGCGTCTACACCATCGCCAAGATCGCACGCTAGACCACGGTCCCGCGTAAAGGTATGTTTTCGCTCCCTGGGACCGAATCCTGGGGAGCGTTTTAGTTTGAGGAGCTAACTTATGGCAGAGAACCAGAACGCCGCCGATCAGGCATCGACGCTCAACGACGAGCGCGCCACCCGCCTGGCCAAGCGCGCCGCCCTGTTCGAGGCGGGCCAGAACCCCTATCCCGAGCACTCTGAGCTTGAGGACTACGTCGCCGATATCGAGACTAAGTACGCCGATCTTGCCGATGGTGAGGACACCGAGGATGTCGTGAAGATCGCCGGCCGTGTGGTCGCCAAGCGCGGTCAGGGCAAGATCATGTTCATCGTCGTGCGCGATGCGACTGCCGAGATTCAACTGTTCTGCCGCATCAACGACATGGACGAGGCTGCCTGGAATACGCTCAAGGCCCTCGACCTGGGCGACATCCTGGGCGTGACCGGCGTGGTCGTGCGCACCCAGCGCGGCCAGCTTTCCGTTGCCCCTAAGAGCGCGACCCTGCTTTCCAAGGCCGTTCGTCCACTGCCCGAGAAGTTCCACGGTCTTTCCGACAAGGAGACCCGCTATCGCCAGCGCTATGTTGACCTGATCGCCAACGACGACGTTCGCGAGACCTTCCGTAAGCGTTCGCAGATTCTCTCCACCTTCCGTCGCTTTATGGAGTCCGACGGCTACATGGAGGTCGAGACCCCCATCCTGCAGACCATCCAGGGCGGCGCTACTGCCAAGCCGTTCATTACCCACTTCAACGCGCTCGATCAGGAGTGCTACCTGCGTATTGCCACCGAGCTGCACCTCAAGCGCTGCATCGTCGGTGGTTTTGAGCGCGTGTTCGAGATCGGCCGCATCTTCCGTAACGAGGGCATGGACCTCACCCACAACCCCGAGTTCACCACGATGGAGGCCTACCGTGCCTTCTCCGACCTCGAGGGCATGAAGGCGCTCGCCCAGGGCGTCATTAAGGCGGCTAACAAGGCCATCGGCAACCCCGAGGTCATCGAGTACCAGGGCCAGACCATCGACCTTTCTGGTGAGTGGGCCAGCCGTCCCATGACCGACATCGTCTCCGATGTGCTCGGCAAGCAGGTCACCATCGACACGCCGGTCGAGGAGCTTGCTTCCGCCGCGCGCGAGAAGGGCCTGGAGATTAAGCCCGAGTGGACCGCCGGCAAGATTATCGCCGAGATCTACGATGAGCTGGGCGAGGACACCATCGTCAACCCGACCTTCGTGTGCGATTACCCCATCGAGGTCAGCCCGCTTGCCAAGCGTTTTGAGGACGACCCGCGCCTGACGCACCGCTTTGAGCTGGTTATTGCCGGCCACGAGTACGCCAACGCGTTCTCCGAGCTCAACGACCCGGTCGACCAGGCCGAGCGCTTTGCCGCCCAGATGGCCGAGAAGGCCGGCGGCGACGATGAGGCCATGGAGTATGACGAGGACTACGTGCGCGCCCTCGAGTACGGTATGCCTCCCGCGGGCGGTATTGGCATTGGTATCGACCGCGTGGTCATGCTGCTTACCAACCAGGCTTCTATCCGCGACGTGCTGCTGTTCCCGCACATGAAGCCCGAGAAGGGTTTCCAGTCCGGTGCCGCTGCCGCCAAGGCTGCCGAGGCCGGCAACGCCGCGAGCCCATTCGTTAAGTCGCTTAAGCCCACGCTCGATTACTCCAAGATCGCCGTTGAGCCGCTGTTTGAGGAGTTCGTCGACTTTGATACCTTCTCCAAGAGCGACTTCCGCGCTGTGAAGGTCAAGGCATGCGAGGCCGTCAAGAAGTCCAAGAAGCTGCTGAACTTTACGCTCGACGACGGCACCGGCACCGACCGCACCATCCTCTCCGGTATTCACGCTTATTACGAGCCCGAGGACCTGGTTGGCAAGACCTTGCTCGCCATCACCAACCTGCCTCCGCGCAAGATGATGGGCATTCCCAGCTGCGGCATGCTCATCAGTGCCATCCACGAGGAGGAGGGCGAGGAGCGTCTCAACCTGATCCAGCTCGACGCTTCCATCCCCGCCGGCGCAAAGATGTACTAGGGGGTTACGGCGTTTTACCAAACGCCGTAACCGCTCGACGCTGCGCGCCGCCCAGAGCGACAATTTGTCATTCAAAAGGCAAGGCATGACCAGAAGGTCTATGCCTTGCCTTTTTCATGCCAACTTGTTCGCCCTGGACGTCGCTCGCTGGCGTTGCCAAAACATCGGCGTTGCCGGAGTAGTCATTGGGGACGTTCTTGTTTGACTGGTCATTTAAGAACGTCCCCAATGACTACCCAACGGCTATTGAGCACATGGCTCGCATGACAGTCGTCTCTTTTATGTTTCCTTTAGCCGTTGCTGCCTAGGATGGGGGTTAGTCGGTAGGAAGGGAGCCCCTGTATGGACGATGTGAGCGAGCGTGCAATCGAAGAGGACATGCTCGATCAGTTCAATTACTTTGATGATGAGGATGAGGAGCTAATCGATCGTCGCGAGCCAGCGCCGCTTGATTCCTTTGATCTGGTCGATGAAGAGCCCGACGAGGACGAGGGCGAATCGGCGGAGCCCTCACAGCCTTCGCGCCTTGACTCGCTGCTTTCGAGAGCCCCCATGCACCACGGTGTCCGTGCCGGCGCGCTCCATATGAAAACTGACTGGCACCAGATCGTGACGGCAGGCGATGAACTTGCCGTCGATGCGCCGCTCACCGATAAATCATCCATCATCTGCCGCACCGGCATGCTTATGCTGGCAAGCGGAACGGGTGCCTGGCGCGTGCGCGATACCATGAATCGTGTTGCTGCCGTACTGGGCGTCACGATTCACGTCGACCTGAGTCTTCTGTCGTTTGAGTGCACCTGCATCGAAGATGGCCACTGCTTTAACGAGGTTGTCAGCTTGCCCACAACGGGCGTCAATACCCATCGCATTTGGATGATGGAGAGTTTCCTCAAGGAAATCGAGACCTATGGTCGTCGCTTCACGGTGCACGAGTATCACGAGATGCTCAAGACCGTTGAGAGTTCAAAACCTGATTACGCGCCTTGGCAACAGGGCCTTGCGGCGGCCTGCGCCTGTGGCGCCTTCGTTTTTTTGCTCGGCGGCGGCCCTATCGAGATGGCCTGCGCGTTCGTGGGCGCGGGTGTCGGCAACTTTGCCCGCTCCCATATTCTCAAGCAAGGCCTTGGTCAGTTCAGCGCGCTGACGACCGGCGTTGCGCTCGCTTGCGTTTCGTATCTGCTGGCATTGCTCGGCCTTGGCCAGGTCATACCGGGGGCAATGTCGCACCAAGAAGGCTATATCGGCGCCATGCTCTTTGTGATTCCCGGCTTTCCACTCATTACGGCAGGCCTCGACATCGCTAAGCTCGACATGCGAAGCGGTATCGAGCGCCTTTCATATGCCGTATCGATTATTGTGATGGCGACCCTCGTAGGTTGGATGGTTGCCGAGTGTGTTGGCCTGGCGCCGGACGACTTTGCCCCACTGGGCCTTTCGCCGCTTGCCCTTACGCTCCTGCGCGTGGTGATGAGCTTCGTTGGCGTATTCGGCTTCTCGGTGATGTTCAACAGCCCGGTAAAGATGGCCGCGGCAGCTGGGTTGATCGGCGCCGTGTCCAATACCCTGCGTCTGACCCTTGTCGATGCGCCGACGATGATTCCCTTCCTGGGCCTCAGCACGGGAATGCCTCCCGAGGCAGCAGCGTTTATCGGCGCGCTGGTATCGGGGCTGCTCGCAAGCTTGGCTGAAGTCAAGCTCACCTACCCGCGCATCGCCCTCACGGTGCCTTCGATTGTCATTATGGTGCCGGGCTTGTATCTGTATCGCTCGATGTATTACATGTGCACCTTCGACACGGTCAATATGCTCGGCTGGTTTGTGCGCGCAGTGCTCATCGTAGCGTTTCTACCCGTTGGACTGGGTGTGGCGCGTACGCTCACCGACCCTCGCTGGCGCCACACCAGCTAATTGGTACAAGGGGGACAGGTTACTTTGCACCAAATGAGTTGCGGTGAAATAGGGACTGAATTGCTGCTTAAAGGGTCAAAACAGTCCGTATTCCACCGCAACTTATGGGGTCGGGGGATTATCGGTGCCCTGCATCTTCATAAACTCAACGCTTACGAAGCGCATGCGTTTCGTGCTAGGCTGGTTCCACCACATAAGTAGTCGCAGACGCGCGTACCACGGGCGGGCGAGATGAAGTTCCAACAGCTCCATCTTGCCCGCCCGTTTTTGTTGCGTGGCGCCGCGGTACAACACAGAGAGGAATCTGCCCTTTATGCCTATCAACAAACGAGAGAGCCTGCTGTTCACCTTTATCATGTGCTTTTGCATGGTGCTCTGGATGAGCATCTACAACGTTGCCCTGCAGCACGGGGCCATCAACGGCGAGGTCGTTGCCGCTGCGTGGCTCGGCTTCCCCGTTGCCTACATTTTTGCCATGTGCTGTGACTGGTTCGTCGCCAGCCCGCTCGCCAAGGGTTTCGCCTTTAAGTACTTGGTCACGCCGGGCAAGAGCTCGCCACTTGCCATGACGCTCGCCGTCAGCTCCTGCATGGTCGTTCCCATGGTCATCATCATGTCGCTGTACGGTGCCTGCGAGGGTCTGACGCACATGCCCGGCGGCATCCTTGCGAACCTGTATTCCGTGCCCGCGATCTGGATGATCAACATCCCGCATAATTTTGTGATGGCGCTGCCGTGGAACCTTTTGGTAGCCGGTCCGATTTCCCACTTCGTCTTCCGTCGCGCCTTCCCTGTGGGGACGGTTTTCGAGGAGGAGCATGCCGAGCTCTTGGAGCAGGCTATGGCTCCTGAGTGCGAGTAGCTCGCTTAGGGATCTGCTGAGCGCGGGCGACTTGCTTGGTTGGAGCCCTAAGCGTGGATAGCTCTCTCGGCGACATCGCGGGCGTGAGCGGTGCACATGACCGGAGGGCCCGTGCTGCTCCGTTGCCCGACGTGCTAGCGCGCAGAACAATCTGTTGGTGCATTCGGCGGCTGCTGAAGCGTTTCGGCAGCCGCTTTTTATACGGAGTTTAAATACAACAGTCTGTTGTATTACGTAGAGTGGTATATCTCTAGCGGGAAAAATGCGAGAGACGGAGCATTATGGCGTTGCTAGTAGGACTGGACGTAGGGTCGACGACGACCAAAGTTTACGCGATGCACGAGGATATGACCGAGGCGCGGTGGGGATATCGCCGCCACGGGGCGTGTCAGACAGCGAGCGTGCGCGCCATGCTCGGCGAGCTCGCCGAGCGCTTTCCCCATGAGTCACTGCGCGTTGCGGTGACCGGCTCGGGTGCGCGCGATATCGCGACCGCGCTGGGCGCCTCGTACGTTCAGGAGGTGGTCGCCAACGCGCTCGCGATCAGCAGGTTCTATCCGCAGACGCGCTGCGCCATCGAGCTGGGCGGCCAAGACGCCAAGATGATCTTCTTCCGCACCAACGATAAGGGAGACATCGAGGTTGCCGACATGCGCATGAACGGCTCGTGCGCAGGCGGTACCGGTGCATTTATCGACGAGATGGCAAAGCTCATGGGGGTCGGCACCGAATCGGGCGAGTTCGAGCAGCTCGCAAGCCGGGGAACGACCGTCCACGAGGTCTCGGGCCGCTGCGGCGTGTACGCAAAGACCGATATCCAGCCGCTGCTCAACGAGGGCATTCCTACCACCGACCTGGCGCTTTCGGCGCTTCACGCGGTCGCCCGCCAAACGATCGGCGGTCTGGCCCAGGGTATCGACATCGAGCCGCCGGTAATCTTCGAGGGCGGTACGCTCGCCTACAACCCCACACTGGTCCGCGTGTTCCGGGAGCAACTGAATCTATCGGACGATCAGGTTATCGTCCCGCGCGATCCGCAGATCATGGTCGCGCGCGGTGCCGCCCTGTCGCTGACCGACATGTTCGCATCGTCCCAACCGATCGACCTTCCCGACGCTTTTGTCCGGCTGGATAAGCTCGAGACGGTCGCGCCCGCAAGCGGGGAGGGACGTCTTGCCCAGCCCTTTTTTGCCACACCTGCCGAGCAGGCGGATTTTACGGCACGCCATGGCAAAGAGACGCCGGCAAAGGGTCCGGATGCGTATGCGCCCGGAGAGACGGTGCGTGTGGCGCTCGGTATCGATTCGGGGAGCACGACGACCAAGTTCGCCCTGGTCGATGAGGCGGGTGAGCTTGTCGATTCGTTCTACGCGTCTAATAACGGCAGACCGCTCGACGTCGCCCAACAGGGTCTTGTCAGCTTGAAGAACCGCTGGGAGACAGCGGGAGTCACGCTTGCGATCGATGCCGTGGGCACCACGGGATACGGCGAGGAGCTTTTCGCGCGCGCGTTCCACGCCGACTACCATACGGTCGAGACGGTCGCGCACGCCCGCGCCGCGTGCGCATGCGTTCCCGATGCGACCTTCGTGCTCGACATCGGCGGACAGGATATGAAGGCCATCTGGCTCAACCACGGCGTGCTGACCGATATCGTCGTCAACGAGGCGTGCTCTGCGGGCTGCGGCTCGTTCCTCGAGGGTTTTGCCAAAAACCTCGGAATAGCCGTTGAGGATATCGCGACCGAGGCATTTTCGTCCAAAGCCCCCGCCGTTCTCGGCAGCCGCTGCACGGTGTTCATGAACAGCAGCGTCGTTTCCGAGCAGCGGCGCGGTAAGGGTCCGGGCGACATCATGGCCGGTCTCTGCCGTTCGATTATCGAGAACGTGTTCACCAAGGTCATTCGCGTTTCAAATCTCAACCGTCTGGGCGACAAAGTCGTCGTCCAGGGCGGCACGTTCCGAAACGACGCGGTGCTGCGCGCATTCGAGCAGTATCTGGGCAAACCCGTCACGCGTGCGCCCCACCCGGGGCTGATGGGCGCTATCGGTATCGCCCTGCTCGCGCGCGAGGAATGCCGCAAGGGCGACGCCGGCACGTCGTTTATCGGGCTCGATGCCGTGGAGCGCTTCGAGCATCGCGAGTTCGGCGGCGTTACCTGCCGTCGGTGCAACAACCGCTGCCAGCGCGCGGTCGTGGCATTTGGCGACGGCTCGCTTTACGTCACGGGCAATCGCTGCCCGCGCGGCGGCGCCATCTCATGGGATGGGCTCGTGCGCGAGGTTCCCGCGGCGGCGGAGCTGCGTCCGCAGGGTGCTTGCGAGGCACAGGCACCCGGCACGGGGCGCGACCGGACCGCGGCTGCCCCCAATCTCTTTGTCGACCGCGAGAAGCTGCTGTTCGAGTCGTACCCCACGGTTCCCGTCAGCGGGGGGCGCGATGTCACGATCGGCATTCCCCGTGTGCTCGAGTTCTGGGACACCATGCCGTTCTGGTCGACGTTCTTCAGCACGCTCGGCTTTAAGGTGCGCGTCTCGGGACGCAGCACCAAGGCGATGTACGAGCGCGGTCTGGCGCACGTCACATCCGACACCGTGTGCTTCCCGGCCAAGCTCGTCCACGGGCACATCCGCAATCTCGTCGACGCCGGCGTCGACCGCATCTTCATGCCCATCATCACGACGGTGCCCACCGAAAACACCGCCTCTACCAGCGAGTGGATGTGCGCCGTCGTAAAGGGATACCCCTACGTGATGCGCAATTCCGATAACCCGGAGGAGCGTTTCGGCGTTCCGTTCGATACGCCGCTGTTCCACTGGTACGACGAGGGCGACCGAAACCGCCAGCTCAAGGCGTGGTGCAAGGAGACCTTCGATATCGATGCCGACCTGGTTGCCAAGGCGACCGAGCAGGCGGACCGCGCGCAGGAGACGTTTGAGAACCAGCTGCAGCTGCGCGGCAGGCAGGTGCTCGAGAACGTGCACGAGGACGGCGGCTACGCGGTGGTGATCGCTTCGCGCCCGTACCACAACGACCCGCTGGTCAACCACGGGCTGCCCAAGCTCTTCTCTGAGCGCGGCATCCCCGTGCTGACGCCCGATGCGGTGCCGGGGGTCTGCAACGTCGATCTTTCCAACAGCCGCATCGACATCGTGAACAACTACCATGCGCGCATGCTGTCGTGCGCGGTCATCGTCGCATCGACGCCCGAGCTCGAGCTCGTGCAGATGGGCAGCTTCGGCTGCGGCCACGATGCGTATCTCACCGACGAGATCGCGCGCATGATGGGCGAGATGGGCTCCAAGGTTCCGATGATGATCAAGCTCGATGAGAGCGACGTCGCCGGTCCCATGGGCATTCGCGTGCGTTCGTTTATCGAGTCGGTCAACCGTCGTCGCGCGGAGGAGCGTGCCGAGGGCGCCCGGGTGCACGCGGTCCATCCGCTCGACGACCCGTATAAGGTCAAGTACACCAAGCGCGACCGGCACGACAAGATCGCGCTGGTCCCCAACACCTCCCATGCGTTCTGCAGGCTCATGACCGCGGCGATGCGCAATCAGGGCGTGCGCGCCGAGGCCCTTGATATCGGGCGCGAGGATGCCATCCGCCTGGGCAAACGCTATGTGCACAACGACATCTGCTTCCCCGCGCAAATCGTGATCGGCGAGGCGCTCGCGGCACTCGAGAGCGGTAAGTACGACCCGCACGACGTCGCCGTGGTGACTGGCAAGTATATCGGCGACTGCCGCCTGACGCACTACATGCCCCTGCTGCGCCGCGCGCTCGACGACGCGGGATACGACTATGTCCCGGTGCTCACCAACGACGACGTCGATGCCCACAATGCGCATCCGGGCTTCAAGCTCGGCCTTGGCCCGAGCATCCAGATCGCCTACGGTCTTCCCATGATCGATGCCCTCGAGGCCATGCTTAGGCGCATCCGTCCCTACGAGCTCGAGAAGGGCGCGGCGGACGCTGCGTTCGACCGCGCGCTCGATGAGGTTATCGAGGGCATGGAGCGCTCCGGGCTGAGAGGCCAGGCGACGGGCTTCAAACGCGCGCTTGCGATCATGGACGCCGTTCCGTACGACCGCTCGAACCCGCATCCGACCGTTCTCATCGTGGGCGAGTACCTGCTCAATTTCCATCTCGGCGCCAACCACGAGATCGAGCGCTACCTCGAGGACAACGGGCTCGAGGTCATCGAGGCGCGCATGACCGACGTGATCCGCAAGACCTATTTCTACAAGCATGCGCAGTCGCGCGAGTTCCACGTCGACCTGTCGCTGCCCGAAAAGGCCTGGTACGCCACGGCGGACAACCTGTTCGAGCTCGCGCACGACCGTTGCGACCGCCTGGGCGCGGCGAGCCCGCTCTACGAGCCGCCGACGCGCATGCCCGAGCTCGTGCGCGCGAGCGATAAGATCCTGCACCATACGTTCGATGCGGGCGAGGGCGTGCTGATTCCGGCGGAGATTCTCGAGCACGCCAAGCGCGGCTGCCGCAACTTCGTGATCCTGCAGCCGTTCGGGTGTCTGCCCAACCATGTCGTGGGGCGCGGGCTCATCCATGCGCTCAAGGAGCAGTATCCCACGGCGCAGTTCCTGCCGCTCGACTACGATCCCGACGTGAGCTTCGCCAACGTGGAGAACCGTCTTCAGATGCTCATCATGAACGCCAAGGCGCAGGGGTGCGGTGAGGCGCATGGCGAGACCGCGTAAGGACGCCGATGCGCCCGATGCACGCACCCGTATCATCGAGGCGTTTTGGGAGCTCATCGAGAACAACAGCATCTTCGAGCTGTCGGTTGGCGAGGTGACCCGCGCCGCCCAGTGCAATCGCGGAACGTTTTACTACTATTTTCACGATTTCGATGAACTCGTCGCCATCGCCATAGCCCAGCTGCTGCAGGATAACGAGCTCATCACCGATGCCCTCTGGCATTTTTCGAGCGAGGGCGACCTTTCGGCGTTCGACCGGCGCGACGTCCGCTGCCTGCTGCGGCGCATCGTCATCACCATGAGGGCGGGTGCCGCCGAGCAGGTCGTGCAGGGCATCCATACGATCATCATCGACCGCGTGAGAGAGATCGTCCACCCCGACGGAGAAGAGCTCAAGGCAGATTCGAGCTTTGCGGTGGGCTTTCTGGTCTCGGGCATCATGGGCTTTGTGATGGCGGTCGGCTTTGCCCGGGAGGGCGGCGAGGAGATAGACCTCGAGCAGCCGGGGGACAGCGCGTGCGCGTACCTGAGGGCGGTCGCCATGCAGACGGTGGAAACGGTCGCGCAAGTCGAGGGCGTCGATACATCCGAGCTGCTCGAACGCGTCTCCAAGGAGGCCGATGCCTATCGCGCATCGCGTGCGACGAGTCCCGACGTGGTGAAAGACGCCTAGGGTTTCTCTTGCGGGGCGCCTGTCGCGCATCGCGCGGTGAGTCCCGCGATGCGGTCATAACCTGCATTCATGTGAGCCGGGTTTATAGATATTCCTCCAGCTGTTAACATAGACAACCTGTGGGTAAAGAGACAAAAGCGCCGCCGACGGGCGGGCGTTTTGATTTCGATGAACTCATGTAAGGAAACGAGCATGTTAGATAGATTTACCGATCGAGCGCGCAAGGTCATGTCGATGGCCAAACAGGAGGCGCTCGATCTGCACTCAAATAAGGTGGGCACCGAGCACCTGCTGCTCGCGCTCGCCAAGGAGGACGAGGGCATCGCTGCCGAGGCGCTGCGCTCGCTTGATATCTCCTACGACGACATCATGGACACCCTCAAGGAGGTCCAGACCACGGTTCCCGAGCCCAGCGAGGAGACCGAGGCTGCCAAGCTTGCCTTTACGCCGCTCGTCATTAGCGTGATGGAGCGCTCCTTCCGCGTGGCACGTGAGAACAACCAGACCTACGTGTCGACCGAGCACTTGCTGATTGGCATCGTCGAAGAGGGTAACGGCATGGCCATGGACATCCTCATGCGCCTGGGTGTGTCGTCCGCCTCCATCAAAAAGGCTATCGAGAAACTTACCGCCAAGGACCAGGACAAGAAGCGTCCGCTCGCCGGCGCCGGTGCCGGGCGTCCCGGTGCGGGCCTGCCGTTCTTTAGCGGCTCGGACGCGTCGCAGCAAAAGGGGAGCGGCACCGATACGCTTAAGCAGTTCGCCACCAACCTTACGCAGAAGGCGCGCGACGGCGAGCTCGACCCTGTAATTGGTCGCGAAAAGGAAGTCCAGCGTATGATGGAGATCCTTTCGCGTCGCACCAAGAACAATCCGCTTATCTTGGGCGACCCCGGCGTGGGCAAGACGGCCATCGTCGAGGGTCTGGCTCAGCAGATTGCAGCTGGCAACGTGCCCGAGAACCTTATGAACCAGAACATCTGGACGCTCGACCTGCCGGGCCTCGTTGCGGGCGCCAAGTATCGCGGTGAGTTTGAGGAGCGCCTCAAGAACGTGATCCAGGAGGCCACCGAAGCTGACGACGTCATCCTGTTTATTGACGAGATGCACACCATCATCGGTGCCGGCTCTGCCGAGGGCTCCATCGACGCGAGCTCCATGCTCAAGCCCGTGCTCGCGCGCGGTGCCTTCCAGATTATCGGCGCCACCACGGCCGAGGAATTCCGCAAGTACCTCACCAAGGACCCGGCCTTCGAGCGTCGCTTCCAGACCATCGATGTCGAGGAGCCGAGCGTCGAGGACACGGTCAAGATCCTGACCGCGCTCAAGCCGCGCTACGAGGAGCACCACCATGTGCGCTATACGCAGGGTGCTATCGAGGCCGCCGCGAACCTCTCCGACCGCTACATCCAGGATCGCTTCCTGCCCGATAAGGCCATCGACCTCATTGACGAGGCCGGCGCCCGCGCCCGCATCGCCGCCAACCGCGCGCCCGAGCCGGTGCGCGAGGCCGAGCATCGCGTGGAGGAGCTTAAGGCCGCCGCGCAGGAGGCCACCGAGAGCGACGACATGAACAAGGCCGCCGAGATCACCGAGCAGCAAAAGGCTGCCGAGATTGAGCTCGCCGAGGCCAAGGCTGCCTGGACCGCCGAGCTCGACGCCAGCCCGCTCACCATCGATGTCTCCCAGATTGCCGACATCGTGTCCGTGACCTCGGGCGTGCCGGTGTCCTCGCTCACCGAGAGCGAGAGCCGCCGCCTGCTGCAGGCCGAAAGCGTGCTCAAGACGCGCATCATCGGTCAGGACGAGGCCGTCGAGGCCGTTGCCAAGGCCGTGCGCCGCAGCCGCTCGCCGCTCAAGGACCCGCGTCGCCCCGGCGGCAGCTTTATCTTCCTGGGCCCTACCGGCACGGGCAAAACCGAGCTCGCCAAGACGCTCGCCGAGTATCTCTTTGGCAGCAAGGACGCGCTCATCAGCTTCGATATGTCGGAGTTTGGCAGTGAGTTCGAGGTCTCCAAGCTCATCGGTAGCCCCCCGGGCTATGTGGGCCACGACGAGGGCGGCCAGCTCACCAAGGCCGTTCGTCGTCACCCGTACTCGGTCGTGCTGTTCGACGAGATCGAGAAGGCGCACCCCGATATCTTCAACATCTTGCTGCAGGTGCTGGAGGAGGGCCGCCTGACCGATAGCCAGGGCAAGACGGTCGACTTCCGCAACACCGTGATCATCATGACGTCCAACGTGGGCGCCCGCGAGATTGCGCAGGATGCGAGCGTTGGCTTTGGCACCACCGGCGAGCAGGGTCTCACGTCGAGTGAGATCCGTGGTCGCGCGATGGGCGAGCTCAAGCGCCTGTTCCGCCCCGAGCTGCTCAACCGTATCGACGACATTGTGGTGTTCCAGAAGCTCTCGGGCGAGAATCTCACCAAGATCGCGCACCTGCTGGTGGACGACCTGCGTCAGCGTTTGATTGCCAACGGCATGAACATCAAGCTCACCGATGCGGCCTACGACAAGATCGTGGCCGAGGGCACTGACCTCACCAATGGCGCGCGTCCGCTGCGCCGCGCCATCCAAAAGCTCATCGAGGACCCGCTGTCCGAGGAGCTGCTGGCCGGCGAGTGGGGCGAGGGCGATACCGTCCTGTGCGACGTGGCCGACGGCAAGTTCGTCTTTAGCCATGGCACAGGCGAGATTCCAGCGCCGCGTCCGGCGGGTGCACTCGGGGGCGATACCGCTCCGGCGGCGCCGCACACCGGAAACGCCGCGCCTGTGAGCAGTGGCGTGAGCTCGGGCCCCGGCGGCATGATGCAAGCCGGTTCCGGCGCGCTGTAGGGCGTGGTGACAATTTGATACGCGCAATCGAGGCGCTCCGAAAAGGGCGCCTCGATTTGTAGAGCTGCGGAAGTTGTGACCG
Organism: uncultured Collinsella sp.; assembly: GCA_902496275.1. Classification (GTDB taxonomy): domain Bacteria; phylum Actinomycetota; class Coriobacteriia; order Coriobacteriales; family Coriobacteriaceae; genus Collinsella. The sequence goes on from CABVAC010000003.1 coordinate 23,908, forward strand.
TTACGCTATACGGTCCACCGTTAGCCGATGATGCAAGGGCGCTCGGCGTTTTCGACTGGTTTATGCACGCAAAGTCTGGGAATATACAAGTCGCATGTCTTACTGTCTAACCAGTTGCGCCAAGGAGGCACCATGGACTACAAGATTACCGGCTACGAGCCCGCCCAGCTGTTCCATTTCTTTGAGGAGGTCAGCGCGATCCCCCGTGGGTCTGGCAACGAGAAGGGCATCAGCGATTTCCTGGTTGCGTTTGCCAAGGAGCGCGGCCTCGATGTGTACCAGGACGAGGTCTACAACGTCATCATTCGCAAGCCCGCATCTGCCGGCGCCGAGAATGCCCCGACCGTGATGTTGCAGGGTCACATCGACATGGTGTGCGACAAACTGGGTTCCGTCGAGCACGACTTTACGACCGATGGTATCGATCTGGTCGTCAAGGACGGTGTCCTCACCGCTAACGGTACCACTCTGGGCGCCGACAACGGTATTGCCGTCGCTCTGATGCTCACTGTTCTCGATGACGATTCGATCGTTCACCCCGCCCTCGAGTGCGTATTCACCACCGACGAGGAGACTGGCCTGGTCGGCGCCGAGACGCTCGACAAGTCCCAGATTAGCGCCCGCACCATGATCAACCTTGACTCCGAGGAGGAGGGCGTTGCTACTGTGAGCTGCGCCGGCGGCGTCGTTGTTACCTACACCCGCCCGATCGTGCGCGAGCACAAGACCGGTAGCACCCTCACGCTCGACATTTCCGGTCTGTTGGGCGGCCACTCCGGCAGTGATATCAACCTGGAGCGCGGCAACGGAAACCTCATCATGGCCCGCATCATCGACCGCCTGATGGTTGCCGGCGAGCCCGCCATCGTTAGCTTTAACGGCGGCACCAAGGACAACGCCATCAACCGTGAGTGCAAGGCTGTTCTGGTCTACGCCGACCACGCTGCCGCCGAGGCCGCGGCCCAGATCGCAAAGGGCATCATCGCCGACGTTACTGCCGAGCTCGAGGTCTTCGACCCCGGCTTTACCTGCACCGTCGAGATTGCCGACGACGCCGAGGTCGAGGCCATGGACCAGAAGTCCGCGCTTGCCCTCATCCGCGCCCTGCGTCTTGCCCCTAACGGCGTGATTCGCCGCAACGTCGCCACCGACGGCTCCGTCGAGGTTTCCTCCAACATCGGTGTGGTTGCCACTTCTGACGACGAGGTCAAGATCATGCTGTCACCGCGCTCCTCGATCACCTCGCTGCAGAACGAGTTCAAGGACCGCCTGCAGACGCTGGCCGATGTCCTGGGCTTTGACGCCAAGTTTGAGTTTGAGTATCCCGGCTGGAGCTATGCCGAGCATTCGCCGGTTCGCGACGTCTTTGTCGAGAGCTATCGCGAGCTCTTTGGCTCCGAGCTGCGCATCGAGTCCATTCACGCCGGCCTTGAGTGCGGCCTATTTGCCGAGGCCCTGCACGGCCTGGACGCCATCGCCGTGGGCCCGACGCTCTCCGATGTCCACACCCCGGACGAGAGCATGGAGCTCGCTTCTGCCGAGCGCTTCTACGAGCTGCTCATCGACGTCCTCAAGCGCCTTGCTGCGTAAAGGTCGCGCTAGCAGCAGTCCGAGCCACGTGCTAGCGGATTGCAAATGACATTACGAGAGGGGGCATCTGAGCTTTTGCGACGGGTGCCCCCTCTCTTTTGTTTGATAATTGCGAAATTAAGGCCACCTAGTCCATTTCTGCCTTGATGAGGTCGAGGGTGCGCTGGCAGTTTTCGCGGACGGGGCCGAGCATATGCTCGCGCAGGTCCGCCATGCCGGGCAGATCGGCGTATTCGTCCATGACCTCTTCCATGCAAATGGGCACCTCGTAGGCGAGGTCCATCATGGTCGCAAAGCAAAACTTCTCGGATAGCCCGGCATCGGTAAGCGCCGCCTCCAGCGCGGGGTCGCCCATACCGTGGTATCGGCGGATAGCGCCTGGACCGATGCGCCCCACACGATTTTCGCCGCCAACGCTCATGGCAAGGCGCGCCCGGCGGCGCATGCGCTCATACGCCAAACCCGACGCGACATCGTACATTCGAGCCATCATGGCTGCGCCGTCGTTTCCAAGGAGCAGGGAATAGTTTTTCGCATGCGCATCCGGTGCGCCGATAATGGCGTTGAAGAACAGTATCTGCGTAAACAGATACAGGTTAAGTTGATGGTGGCTCGTATTTACGAGGAGCTCTTGAATGTCGCGTGTGGTCGGGCCGCCGTCTGCCGTGTACTTTTGGGCGGGCATCACCCCAAGTGCCTGACAGAGGTCTTCTTGATGTAGGCGCCTGATCGTTCCGTCTTTGACTTTCACGCGGTCATAGCGCTCAACAATGAGGGCAGGTTCGTCCTCAAACATACGATATTCGACGTTTGCCGTTGCGATGCCGGCGCGCTGGGCGCTTTTCATGCAGACAAACTCATTGAGAGCCTCGAGTTTAAAACCGATAACGCCATTTTTGAAAATATGCGTCGTGGGCGAGGACCCCATGCATTCGCACCAGCGACCGTCCATGAGTGCGAGAGCGAACTTACCCTGGTTGCCTCCAAGTGACCAACTTTCATCTAGACCCATCCACGATGCATCGCGGTCATCTCTGATCGACTTGAGACGAAGAGCAATTTCGTGGTCGTCTATAGGGCGGTATTCGCCAGTGCGATGCAGGACGGCGTCGGCATCTTCTTCGGCACAAAACTGCACTCCGCCCGGACAGTCGAGTCCGATACGGCTGAGTAGTGCGATGGGATTGTTGGGCCTAACGTCGAATTCCGCGGCAATCGCTTTTCGTTGGTCCTCGCTGTCGGGTAGAAGGCCAAACAGGTACGGATTCATGACCTGTTGTCCGTATGCGCGATTCGATACGGGTATGTTGGTCGATAAGGCTGGCCCGTCATAGTCATGATCGTAGGTAAAGCTGATAAGACCGTTCTCATCTTGCGTGAGCGTTCCAGCAGGCACGCCGCAAATAATGGTCCGAAGTGATGTTCTGGCCATTGGCTATTTCCCTTCGGGCTTGGTTTTGCTAGATGCGTTTGCGGCAATCGAGACTCCGAGATTGGACATGGCGAAATCGGCGAAGACCTCGTCGTAGAGTGCGGATGTAAAGGGGACATCTGGAAGAGCCGGAATGGCGGTACTACGACGGTTGCGATGATGAGGACGTTGAGTGTGATGGCGCCTGGGGATGCTGCGAGGCAGCGGATTGGCATGCGGGGCGTCGACTGGTCGCTCGTTTTTCGCTTCGCCGATATGCCCTTGTGCTGCGAGTGCCAGTCCAAGAGCGTCGAAAATCGCCAGCAACTTGTCGAGTCGAATGCCGGTGGCGTCTCCTAGCTCGAGCGATGCGAGCAGGCGCTCCGAAACACCGGCCTTTTTGGCGAGGGCGGCACGGGTGAGACCCTGAGTCTCGCGTGCCTGGCGCACGTAGATGCCAGCTTGGCGCGGTGTGGTGATGGGAAGGGTATCCACGGCGATCTCCTAACATGCAGACTTTTGCATCCTAGTATGACATGCAAAAGTCTGCATGAAAAGGCCTCATGCAAAACTCTGCATGAGGCCTTGTACTGGCGTTTAGTTTTGAGCGATTGTGTTTGGCACTACAGCGCCAAAATCCCCAGATGCTCAAGCAAGATCTTAAGCCCGATGAGGATGAGCACGACGCCGCCCACGATGGTGGCAGGTTTTTCGTAGCGCGCGCCAAAGGTGTGGCCGATCGCCACGCCAGCGATGGAGAAGACAAAGGTCGTGACTCCGATAAGCGATACAGCGGGAACGATGTCGACCGAGAGCGCCGCAAACGAGATACCCACGGCGAGCGCGTCAATCGAGGTGGCGATGGCAAGGATCAGGTACTCGCCCAGGTCGATTTTTTCGGCATCCTTGCCGTCGCCTTCATCCTCGTCTTCGGTAAAGGCTTCCCACAGCATTTTGCCGCCGATAAAGGCCAATAGGATAAAGGCGATCCAATGGTCGATGGGTCCGATGATGCCCATAAACTGGCTGCCAAGCGCCCATCCGATTACGGGCATGCCGGCCTGAAAGCCGCCAAAGAACAGGCCGAGCACCACGGCGACCTTAAGGTTGATCTTCTTCATGCCAAGGCCCTTGCAGATGGATACGGCAAAGGCGTCCATCGAAAGGCCAACGGCGAGCAATACGAGCTCTGCGAGTCCCATAGTCTGGCTCCCTCTCTGCGGGCGGGCCCGCGTGTACCTCTTGGGGGAGTAACAAAAAAGACCCGTGGCGTACGCGTTGCGCGCACAGCCACGAGTCTCGTTCATTAAGGCAAGCCAGGCCGCATCGGCCAGTGTGTTGACTTGCCGCGCCACCGGAGGCGAACCCGATCACGCGACTACTCCCTCATTTATGCGAATCCCGATGCTACCACACAAGCAGCTCATTTGGGTTGGGCTCTCAGCTGTGTTCGCTCATTCTGTAAGCATCGGATTTCGTGGCTGCTGCGGGGACAAACCGTGAGAAACTATTTAGCGTTTATGGAGCGTACACGATGGGAGCGATGCCTTGGATAAGAACGAGCTGCAAAAGCGTATGGAACAGGCTATTCGCCTGACTGCCCCCGGCCAGCCGATCCGCACCGCCCTCGACATGATCATTGCCGGTCACCTGGGCGCCCTTATCTGCGTCGGCGACACCGAAAACGTGCTCGCTGCCGGTAACGACGGCTTCCCGCTCAACATTTCGTTTACTTCGAACCGTCTGTTCGAGCTCTCCAAGATGGACGGTGCCATCGTCATCGACGGCGACCTCACCCAGATCCTGCGCGCCAACTTCCACCTCAATCCCGATCCCTCGCTTGCCACGAGCGAGACGGGCATGCGCCACCGCACCGCCGCTCGCATGTCGGTGCTCACCGACGCCATCGTGATCTCGGTCTCGGCCCGTCGCGCCGTCGTCAACGTGTACGTCCACGGTAAGAGTTACGAGATCCAGCCCGTCACCACCATCATGAGCTCGGTCAACCAGCTCGTCGCCACGCTCCAGACTACCCGTCAGTCGCTCGATCGCTCCCTGCTGCGCCTGACGGCCCTCGAGCTCGACGACTACGTCACGCTCGCCGACATCACCGGCATCTTCTCGAGTTTCGAGATCATGCAGCAGGCAAAGACCGAGCTTAAGGATTGTATCGTCAAGCTGGGCAACCAGGGCAAGCTCGTGCAGATGCAGCTCGAGCAGCTCGCCGGCTCCAGCATGGATACCGAATACGACCTGATGATCCGCGACTACGCAAGCGATTCCTCCGAGGCAAACGCCGAGAAGATCCGCGCCGAGCTGAGCCGCATGACGCCTAAGGACCTGTCCGACCCGCAGCACGTGGCGGCAGTTCTGGGCTATGACGACCTGGACGAGGACTCCGTCATGACACCGCTGGGCCTGCGCACGCTTTCGCGCGTGTCCGTCGTGCGCGACGGCGTGGCCGAGAAGATCGTCGACGAGTACGGCTCGCTGCAGGAGCTCATGGATGACATCAGCGAGGATCCGGAGCGCCTGGGCGACTTTGGCGTCAACAACCCTGCCATTCTTGCGGACTCGCTGTACCGCATGAAGGGCACCAAACAGGGGAACGCATAATGGCGCCCGTATGCGCCGTGGTCGTTGCCGGTGGCAGCGGCCAGCGCTTTGGTAACCCCGGCGGCAAGCAGCTCGTTAACGTGGCGGGCCGTCCGCTCATGAGCTGGTCCATCCGCGCGTTCGATCGTAGCGACAAGGTCGGCCACATTGTAGTGGTGTGTCCTGCCGAGCGCCGTGCCGAGATGCGCCGCCTGGCCATCGACCCGTTTGACTATGACACGCCCATCAGCTTTGCCGATGCCGGCGATACCCGTCAGGATTCCACCCGTGCCGGCGTGCATGCGGTGCCGGCGGGCTTTGAATACGTCGCCATTCACGATGGCGCTCGTCCGCTCATTACGACCGAGGCCATCGACCACGCTATCGACGTGCTTGTGGGCGACCGCTCGCTCGACGGTGTCGTGTGCGGTCAACCCGCGATCGACACGCTCAAGATCGTTGACGGCGATAACATCGTCGAGACGCCGCCGCGTGAGCTCTATTGGGCCGCGCAGACGCCGCAGATCTTTAGTGTCGACGCCATGAAGCGCGCCCATGCCGCGGCGATTGCCGAGGGCTTTATCGGCACGGATGATTCGTCACTGGTCGAGCGCATGGGCGGACGCGTCCGTTGCGTTCAGAGTCCGCGCGACAACCTTAAGGTGACGGTGCCCGAGGACCTGCGTCCTGTAACCGCGATTCTGCTCGGTCGCATGGCCGAGGGAGAGGACCTTCCCCATGTTCAGTAACCTGCGCATTGGCCATGGCTACGACGTCCACCGTCTGGTGGAGGGGCGTCGATGTATCATCGGCGGTGTCGACATTCCCTACGAGCGCGGCCTGCTGGGCCACTCGGATGCCGATGTGCTCGCGCACGCTTTGGCCGACGCCATTCTGGGCGCCTGCCGCGGGGGAGACATCGGCAAGCTATTCCCCGACACTGATCCCGCCTACGAGGGTGCTGATTCGATGGTGCTGCTCGCTCGCGTGATGGACTACGCGCGCGAGCTGGGCTTTGAGTTTGTCGATGCCGATTGCACCATTGCCTGCCAGCAGCCCAAGATTACCCCGCACCGCGATGCCATGCGCGTCAACCTTGCCCATGCCCTGGGCGTTGACGTCGAAAACGTGGGCGTCGCCGCCACCACGACCGAAAAGCTCGGTTGGGAAGGCCAGGGCGAGGGAATCGGCGCCTGGGCCGTCTGCCTGCTACAGAAAACCGTTAAGGAGTAACGAATGCGTATCTACAACAGCGCTACCCATAAAAAGGAAGAGTTCCAGCCCATCGAGTCCGGCAAGGTCCGCATGTACGTGTGCGGCCCCACGGTCTACGACAACATCCACATCGGCAATGCCCGCACGTTCATCAGCTTCGATGTGATTCGACGCTGGCTCATCGCGAGCGGCTACGAGGTCACGTTCGCCCAGAACCTCACCGATGTCGACGACAAGATCATCAAGCGCGCCAACGAGCAGGGCCGTACGGCTGCCGAGGTCGCGACGGAGTTCTCCGACAAGTTCATCGGCGTCATGCGCGCCGCCAACGTGCTCGATCCCGATGTGCGCCCCCGCGCCACCAAGGAGATCGGCCCCATGATCGCCATGATCAAGACGCTTATCGAGCAGGGCCACGCTTACGCAGCCGATAACGGCGATGTGTACTTTGCCGTGCGCAGCGATCCCAACTATGGTCAGGTCTCGGGCCGCAACATCGACGACCTGATGGTGGGTGCGCGCATCGAGGAGAACGAGGACAAGAACGACCCGCTCGACTTTGCCCTGTGGAAGGCCGCCAAGCCCGGCGAGCCCAGCTGGCCGAGCCCCTGGGGCGAGGGCCGTCCCGGTTGGCACACCGAGTGCGCCGCCATGGTGCATCGCTACCTGGGTACCCCGATCGATATCCACGGCGGTGGCTCCGATCTTGCTTTCCCGCATCACGAGAACGAGTGCGCCCAGGCCACCTGCGCCTGGCACCAGGGCTTCTCCAACACTTGGATGCACACGGGCATGCTGCTGGTTGACGGCGAGAAGATGTCCAAGTCGCTCGGCAACTTCTTTACGCTGGCCGAGGTCCTCGAACAGCACTCCGCTGCCGCCCTGCGCCTGCTGATGCTGCAGACGAGCTATCGCTCGCCGCTCGACTTTTCTTGGGAGCGCCTGGAGGGTGCCGAGAACTCGCTCACGCGTATCGCCGGTACGGTCGAGAACCTGCGCTGGGCCGCGAGCCATGCGACGGCCGATGCCGATGCGGCTGCCGCCGAGGCGTTTGCCGCCAAGGCCGCCGAGACTCGTGCCGCCTTTAAGGAGTGCATGGACGACGACTTTAACACCGCTGGTGCCATGGGTGCCGTCTTTGGCTTTGTGACCGAGTGCAACCAGTACCTGGAGCAGGCGGGCGACGCTGCCGACAAGGCCGCCGCGCTTGCCGCCGCCGACACGCTGGCCGAGCTGCTCGATATGCTTGGCGTTGAGCTCCCTGAGCCCAAGGTCGAGTTGCCGCTGGGCCTGCTGGGCGTTGCCGCCGGTTTGGTTGCCTACACGGGTGACGACGTGGACGAGGCCGCTGCCAAGATTCTCGAGGCCCGCGCCGAGGCCCGCGCCGCCAAGAACTGGGATCTGGCCGACGCCATCCGCGACCAGCTCAAGGGCCTGGGCCTCACCATTGAGGATACGGCCGCGGGTACTCGTATTAAGAGTCTCTAGTATTTGTCGACCGTTCGAGGTGCGGCAGATTGCCTTGAAAGAGGAGGGCATAGACCTAGTGGTCATGCCCGACGATTGAAAGGCAAGGTGCCGTGGCTCGGACGGTCGATTCTTGTTCGTTATCTATTTAAGGAGGCCGCTTTATGGCCGACAATCGCAAGCGTACGCCTCGTGGCGGCAAGCAGGCTGCTTCTGGCTCGCGTCCGATTCGCCGTTACGATCGCGCTGCCGCTCCCAAGGGCCAGCGCGATCGTGCCCAGGCCGCACGTCCGCAGCGCAACCGCGACAACGTTCAGGCTCCCAAGGGTGAGTTTATCGAAGGTCGTCGTGCAGCCGCCGAGGCGCTGCGTACCGGCTTTCCCGTCAAGTGCGCGCTCATTGCCGAGGGCGGGGAGCGCGATGCCGCCCTGTCTCGTCTGGTCGATGACCTCAACGCCGCGGGCGTCCGCATTAAGTATGTGCCGCGCGCGCAGCTCGATGCGCTATCGAGCCATGGCGCTCACCAGGGCATTGCGCTCGAGGTTGGCAACTTCCCCTATGCCGATGTTGCCGATATCCTCGACCGTGCGGGCGACGGTCCGGCGCTCGTCGTCGTGCTCGACCATGTGACCGACGACGGCAACTTTGGCGCCATCGTGCGCTCCGCCGAGGTCGTGGGCGCGGCGGGTGTCATCATTGCCAACAAGCGCGCCGCCGGTGTGACCGTGGGCAGCTACAAGACCTCTGCCGGCGCCGTCATGCACCTGCCTATCGCGCAGGTGCCCAATATCGCCCGTGCACTCGACGACCTCAAGGCCGCTGGCTTTTGGGTGGGCGGCGCCTCCGAGCACGCCGAGGGCAGCTGCTGGGATGCTCCCTTCGAGGGCCGCGTGGCGCTCGTCATGGGCTCCGAGGGCGACGGCATCTCGCGCCTGGTGCTCGAGAAATGCGACTTTTTGACCAAGCTTCCCCAGCGCGGCATGACCGAGAGCCTCAATGTTGCCCAGGCGACAACGGCGCTGTGCTTTGAGTGGCTGCGCCGCAATGCCGGCGAGCTCATGGGGGAGGAGTAGCGCATGTCCAAGAAGAACCGCGCCAAGTCCAAGGCCAAGCGCTTTGGCGAGGGCTCGGCCAAGCCGATTGTTTCGGCTGCGACCTATGGCGTGGGCGGCAATGCGTTTGCGCAGGCTATCGCCGACCCAGTCTCGACGGTGCACTCCAACAAGCCCGAGCTGCTGGTGGTCGACGGTTACAACGTGATCCACTGCACGCCGCGCTACGAAAAGCTCGTCTACGACCATTCCGACGATCCATACTCCAGCGACGTTCATGATATGGCGCGCACCGCCCTCATCAACGACGTTGCCGCGTTTGCCCAGGGCCGCTACGAGGCCGTAATCGTGTTTGACGGTGCGGGCAATATCTCCAGCGAGCGCCCCAACCTGCCGGCCCGTGGCGTGCGCATCGAGTTTTCGCCGACGGGCGTCTCGGCCGATACCGTGGTGCAGAAGCTCTGCATCGAGGCGCGCGAGGAAGGCCGCGCGTGCTCCGTGGTGTCGAGTGACGGCACGATCCAGGCCGTCGTCATGGGCAAGGGCGTCACGCGCATCTCGAGCCGCATGCTGGTGGACGAGATCAAACAGATCGATAACGACGTTCACGAGGCAGAGGAAGCTCCGCAGATCAAGATGACTCTGGGCAGCCGCCTGAGCCCCGATGCGCTGGCTAAGCTCAAGGCCCTGCGCGGGAGGTAGGTAGACCTTCAATGGGGGCTGCTTTCTTGATTGACCAACCAACTGGTTTGTAATCAGTGGGTTGCAGGCCGGCCTCGCCAAAACGAATAGTTTTTGGTTCTGGCGAGCAGATAAAACTATTCGTTCTGACGAAGGGTTTTGAGATGTGGTCGGTCAAAGGGCCTGTTGCGCCTCGTCCGCAATTCCTTTATTCTTAACTGGCTTCGCGTGAAAGCGCCAAGTGTGCCAGTGTGGCGCAACGGTAGCGCAACTGATTTGTAATCAGTGGGTTGCAGGTTCGATTCCTGTCACTGGCTCCATGAGAGTTTCGGGCTCTGTTCCTTATGGGACAGGGCCCGTTTCTTTTTAGGTGGCGTGCCATTGGGTCAGCGCCCATTCCGTTTTCGGTTTGTCTCAATCTGTAACACGAAGAGGCTGAAAACCCTCCTTATAGTTACAGATTGAGACAATGCCAAGGGATGGCCGATAACATCTCGATCTGTAACACGAAGAGGCTGAAAACCGTTCTAGCTGTTACAGAATGAGACGTAAGCTGGGGTCTCTGCGTAATATCTCGATTTGTAACAGATAGGGGAGAAAAAATTCTCTAGATGTTACAGATCGAGATAAAGGCCGGACTGGTCCCAGTCATCCTGGTCGAGCGTGGCTTATCGGACATACGAGCGTGGTTAATCTCCCGCTTAGTGAATGAGCGTGGATAATCTCCCACTTTGGGCCCAGTGGCACGCCAAAAGTGGGAGATTATCCACGCTCGATTTCAAACGGGAGATAATCCACGCTCGAATCTGTCTGGGAAGCCCGATCTCGACCTATATATAGGTGCAAATGAGTCGTTATCGAAGTAATATTCTGCAGGCTCACTCCACTACGCCAAAGTGTTCCCTCGGAAAATGTCACCGCTATATGCAAATTCACCGTCCTTCATATCTAAACTCAACAAAACCGCAGGTCAAAAGCATATAGATACGCCCGGCACCGTGTATCTAGAGGTTTTCGTTGACAGCCCCCAAGGTGGCATCGTATTATCTTCTTCGTTCGCGGGGGCGGCGGTCCAAAAGACCAAAGGACCTGCGGATACTTGAACGATTGGGAGTTTGCCCGAGTGGTTAATGGGGACGGGCTGTAAACCCGTTGGCTCTGCCTACATAGGTTCGAATCCTATAGCTCCCACCCGTCAAGTGCCTGTATAGCTCAGTCGGTAGAGCACTTCGTTGGTAACGAAGAGGTCACCAGTTCAAGTCTGGTTGCAGGCTCCATCCGGCGGTGTAGCTCAGTTGGTTAGAGCACACGGTTCATACCCGTGGCGTCACTGGTTCGAATCCAGTCACCGCTACCATAGGTAACACGGTGGCTTCTCAATAGTATGTTGAGAGGCCACTATGGTATAAAGGCAAAGTCCCGTCCGGGGACGACCTGTTTAGAGGAGGGCTTTATGGCCAAAGAGAAGTTTGAGCGCACTAAGCCGCATGTTAACATCGGCACCATTGGTCACGTCGACCACGGCAAGACCACGCTGACCGCTGCCATCACCAAGGTTCTCTCCGAGACCGAGGGCTGCAAGGCTGACTTCACTGCGTTCGAGAACATCGACAAGGCTCCCGAGGAGCGCGAGCGTGGCATTACGATTTCCGTCTCCCACGTCGAGTACGAGACTGCTGCCCGTCACTACGCTCACGTTGACTGCCCGGGCCACGCTGACTACGTCAAGAACATGATCTCCGGTGCTGCTCAGATGGACGGCGCTATCCTGGTCATCGCCGCTACCGACGGCCCCATGGCTCAGACCCGCGAGCACATCCTGCTCGCCCGTCAGGTCGGTGTTCCCTACATCGTCGTCTTCCTGAACAAGTGCGACATGGTTGACGATGACGAGCTCATCGACCTCGTCGAGATGGAGACCCGTGAGCTCCTCTCCGAGTACGATTTCCCCGGCGACGACATCCCCGTCATCCGTGGTTCCGCTCTGGGCGCTCTCGAGGGCGACGCCAAGTGGATGGACGCCATCCGCGAGCTCATGAAGGCCGTCGACGAGTACATCCCGACGCCTGCTCGTAACAACGACCTCCCCTTCCTGATGGCCGTTGAGGACGTTATGACCATCTCCGGCCGTGGTACCGTTGCTACCGGCCGTGTCGAGCGCGGTGAGCTCAAGCTCAACGAGCCCGTCGAGATCGTCGGCATCAAGGATACCCAGAACACCGTCGTTACCGGTATCGAGATGTTCCGTAAGTCCATGGACTTCTGCGAGGCTGGCGACAACGTCGGTCTGCTGCTCCGCGGCATCAAGCGCGAGGACATCGAGCGCGGTCAGGTTCTCTGCAAGCCCGGTTCGGTTACCCCGCACACCAAGTTCACCGGCGAGATCTACGTTCTGACCAAGGAGGAGGGCGGCCGTCACACCCCGTTCTTCGATGGTTATCGTCCTCAGTTCTACTTCCGTACCACCGACGTTACCGGTACGGTCAAGCTCCCCGAGGGCACCGAGATGGCTATGCCTGGTGACCACATCACCATCGAGGGCGACCTCATTCACCCGATCGCCATGGAGGAGGGCCTGCGCTTCGCTATCCGCGAGGGTGGCCACACCGTCGGTTCGGGCATCGTCTCCACGATCATTGAGTAAATTAACTCTCTGATATAGCTGACTTAGAGAACCCGGCACTTATATGGGTGCCGGGTTCTTTTCTGCAATGGATATTGAGCCGTTGCTGGTGTCGAGAGGATCGATTAATGGTCCTGGGTGCACCGTCGATTAGATCTCGTTGGCTCCATTGATGTGTTCCAAATATGAATGGGTTCACCGAGAACCAATTGATTCGAGGTTTTCGTTGACAGCACTTACGTAGAGCTGATAAAGTATTAACTCGTGCCCGTACGGGGCGGAAATGAAAGGTTCAGGATACATGCGTACTCTAGTTACTCTTGCGTGCACTGAGTGCAAGCGCCGCAACTATACGACCACCAAGAACAAGTCGACCATGCCTGATCGTATGGAGATCAAGAAGTATTGCCCCTGGTGCCGTCACCACACGCTGCACAAAGAGACTCGCTAGTCTCTAGTCACATACGCCAGTAGTTCAATTGGTAGAGCATCGGTCTCCAAAACCGAGTGTTGAGGGTTCGAGTCCTTCCTGGCGTGCCAGTCATTATTCCGTAAGCTCCCAATTGGGGGCTTACGGTTTACTCATGTATAAGCGCATTGCGCGGAGGTAACCCAAATGGCCAACAAGAAGAACAAGAAGAAGGCTCAGCAGCAGGCGCCTGCCAACAACGCTGCCGCCAACTCCAAGGTTGAGGCCAAGAAGGCCGTTGCCAAGAAGAACGAGAAGGCTGCGAAGTCCAAGAAGAACGAGAAGCCTGGTTTCTTCGCCCGCACCAAGAAGTATTTCGCTTCGGTCAAGTCCGAGATGAAGCGTGTCACGTGGCCTGATAAGAAGGAGCTCGTGAACTACTCGGTCGTCGTTTGCGCTTTTCTGATCGTCGTCGGCGTCGTCATCGCTCTGCTCGATGCTGGCTTTGGCGAGGCTCTTGCTCTGTTCTCTGGATTGAGGGGCTAAACCATGTCTAAGCGTTGGTACGTCGTTCACACTTACTCTGGATACGAGAACCGCGTTAAGTCCGATCTCGAGCATCGCATCGAGACTATGGGCATGCAGGACCGTATCTTTGATATCGAGATTCCTATGGAGCGTGTCACCGAGATTAAAGAGGGTGGCAAGCGTGAGACCAAGGATTCCAAGATCTTCCCGGGTTATGTCCTGGTCCGCATGGAGATGGATGACGATGCTTGGACGTGTGTTCGTAACACGCCTGGCGTCACCGGTTTCCTGGGCGGCAACGGCAAGCCCGCTCCGCTTTCCCGCGACGAGTACAACAAGATGACTCGTCGTCCCGGTAAGGGCGATTCGCCCAAGCGCACTTCGGTTGATATTCAGGTCGGCACGTCCGTCCGCGTCACCGATGGCCCGCTTACCGACTTTGATGGCAAGGTCTCCGAGGTTAACACCGAGGCTGGCAAGCTCAAGGTCACGCTGATGATCTTTGGCCGCGAGACGCCGGTCGAGCTCGACTTTAACCAGGTCGCTGTCATCGCTTAAGTTTTCGTCCGTTCGCGCGAGCGTGCTTCTTCTGTGACTGCTCATCTCAGGAGTGCTTCTAACACGTGCGTGCTTACGATATAGCAAGTACTTCACACTCGTGATTCGAAAGGAATGACCATGGCTGAGAAGAAGGTTGCCAACGTCATTAAGCTCCAGATTCCTGCTGGTGCCGCTAACCCCGCTCCTCCCGTCGGCCCCGCCCTGGGCGCAGCTGGCGTGAACATCATGCAGTTCTGCCAGGCCTTTAACGCCGAGACGCAGGACAAGAAGGGCGACATCATCCCCGTTGAGATCTCTGTCTACGAGGACAAGTCCTTCTCCTTCATCACCAAGACCCCGCCGGCGGCTCACCTCATCAAGAAGGAGCTGAACCTCAAGTCTGGTTCCGCTAAGCCGCAGGCCGACAAGGTTGGTCAGCTCTCCCAGGAGCAGCTCACCAAGATCGCCGAGATCAAGATGCCGGACCTCAATGCCAACGACATTGACGCCGCCAAGAAGATCATCGCCGGTACCGCCCGCTCCATGGGCGTCACCATCGCTGAGTAGCGATTTCTTTAGGTAATGACGGGTGCTCCGACCGGGGCGCCCGTTATATGTGTGCAATAGGGCACACGATACGATGTGGGAGGGCTCACGCCCGTTTAACCACAGGAGGTAATGCACATGGCTAAGCATGGTAAGAGCTATAACGCCGCTGCCGAGAAGATCGACCGCGCCACGCTCTACACCCCCCTTCAGGCTGCCAAGCTCATCAAGGAGCTCGACACCGCCAAGTTCGACGAGACCGTCGAGGCCCACTTCCGTCTGGGCATCGATACTCGTAAGGCTGACCAGAACATCCGTGGTTCCATCTCCCTGCCCCACGGCACCGGCAAGACCGTTCGTGTTGCCGTCTTCGCCGAGGGCGAGAAGGCCCGCGAGGCCGAGGCTGCCGGCGCCGACATCATCGGTTCCGACGAGCTCGTCGCCCAGATCCAGAAGGGCGAGATCAATTTCGACGCCGCTATCGCTACGCCGAACATGATGGCCAAGGTTGGCCGCATCGGTAAGATCCTTGGTCCCCGTGGCCTTATGCCGAACCCCAAGCTCGGCACCGTGACCATGGACGTCGCCAAGATGGTCTCCGAGCTCAAGGCCGGCCGCGTTGAGTACCGCGCCGACCGTTACGGCATCTGCCACGTGCCCCTGGGCAAGAAGTCCTTCTCTGAGCAGCAGCTCGTCGAGAACTACGCTGCCCTGTACACCGAGATTCTGCGCGTCAAGCCCTCTTCTGCTAAGGGTAAGTACGTCAAGTCCATCTCCGTGTCTTCCACCATGGGCCCTGGCGTCAAGGTCGATCCCGCTGTCCAGCGTGACTTCCTGGCTGAGTAACTAACAGTTACTGCCTGAGCAAAGCAAGCATTGCTAGAGAAACCCGGTTCTGCCTCGTGCAGGACCGGGTTTCTTGCTACCGCGCCCAAACCACCACAAAGGGGACAGGCACCTTTGTGGTGGTTTGGGCACTTAGACGTCAATGTTATGGCATCGCAGCGAGCCGGTTCCAAGTGCCCCAGGTCGCCCCGAAAGAGGAGCGATGCGTACTTTGGTATGCGAGCGACGGCTTGAGGGGCGAGATGGGGTGCTTGGGGCCGGCGCAGCGTCAAGCCTTAAAAGTGGTTACCAGGGTGTTCTGGCGGTTGAGGATTCGATTGCCTCGTGGCGCTTGAGCTCGCGGCGCATGGTTTGCGAATTGAGCCAGGCTGCCTGCCATCCACGGATGGGGTAGCGCGCCTCGTCCAGCTCAAACTGCGTATAGCCGCAGGCGTTGATGATCGTTGTCCCGCACGTGTGTTGCCGCTCGCGCTGAAAATCTGGACCATAGCTTTGATGCACATGTCCGTGCACCATGTAGTCGGGGCTCCAGGACTCAACCGCTGTGTTAAAGCAGTCGAATCCCCGATGCGGCAGATCATCCAAGTCGCCCATGCCGGCGGCGGGCGCGTGAGTGAGCAGGATGTCGCAGCCGCCGACCATCCTCACTTTGCGGGAGAGCTTGCGCATGCGCTTGGTCATCTCGCGCTCGGTATACATGTTGGCACCGTCTCGGTAGCGCATGGAGCCGCCAAGCCCCGCAATGCGGACGCCTCGATACACGTACACGGTGTCTTCGACGCAGATACAGCCGCCCGGTGCATGACGTGCGTAGCGGTCATCGTGATTGCCACGCACGTAGATGAGCGGTTTGTTGATGACCGTGACCAAAAACTCAAGATAGTCCGGGTCCAGATCGCCAGCTGACAAAATCAGGTCAACACCTTCAAAGCGTTCCTTGCGAAAACACTCCCAAAGGCATCGTTCTTCGGTATCGGCTACGGCAAGTATTTTCATAGGGCGTGGACTTTCGGCTCATCGTTGGGTTGCGGAATGGCACCTACCACGTTGTCGGCCAGCCAGTCCATCTCGACGATTTGTGTGCTCGGCAGTGGAGGAAAGCCCTCGATCTGCACCACGCCGTCTTGGCTATGGAGTTCGCCGCCAAATGGATTGATGGAGCCCTCGACGATGCCATTGCGGAGCAGCTGCACGAGCTTGCGCGTCTGATAGGGCAGGCCCGGAGCGTAGCGAATGTCGATGACGCCCGAGCTCATGCCATACCAGTAATTGACGGCGCGAACCTGGCTGTCGTCGCTGGTCTCGTCCCACGTGCCATGCAGCAAGCTGCGCACGATAAGCTCGTAGTATCGACCCCAGTTCCATACCGGCATGGCAATGCCGGTAACCTTGCCATCGACCAGGCGGTGGAGTCCGTAGGCCGTAGGGTCTTCGAGCGACTTTGACATGTCAGCGCCGGTCATGACGCTCACGCCTTCGCGGCACATGGCCTCGGCAAGACCGCCGGCGGGCACATCGCCCCAGGTGAGGATTACCTGCGCGCGGGGATCGAGCAACGAGGCGCCAATCGCAAAGGCGTTGATTTCGCTGAGTGCGCCCGAGGCGAAGACCGATGCGTGGTAACCAATGCGATGGTTGTCCGCCATGCTGGCGGCAAGGGCGCCCAGCAGGAACTTGGCCTCGTACATCTTGCCAAAGTACGAACGCACGCTTTGGTGGGGAAGGCCGATGGAGCAGTTGAGGAATCGCACCTGGGGATACTCAACGGCGGCCCTGAGCGTATATTCCATCAGGCGGTGTGAAGTCGAGAAGATGGCCTTCGCCCCGTGCTTGACGGCGGTCTCCACGGCGGCGTAGAACACGTCCGGATCGTGACAGTCCTCGAACGCCTCGGTGCGCACGATGCCACCAAAGTGCTCGTCGAGATACTGACGCCCTTGGTCGTGCAGACTGTCCCAGCTCGACGTCGCACAGGGGAATTCATGGATAAAGGCGATGCGCAGAGGGTTAGCCGCCGAATAAACGGTCTTGCCCATAAAGAAGTTGAACACGCCGGAGGTGGACTTGGAGGGTGACTCCTCCTCATCGACGCTCGGTGCCTCGACAAGATCGACCTTCTCCTCATCACTTTTGCCGGCAATGACCAGCTCGCGCCAAATCTTGCACAGGCGGTTTACGACGATATCCGTCGGCGTGTCCAGCAGACGGTCTTGGTTGTACACGTTGAGGTATACGAGCATTGCGTCGGCGGGAGTAATATCCAGATGGTCGCCGCCGGCGCGCAGGTAGGCGCGCTTAAAGAGCAAGAAGGTGTGGCGCAGGTAGTCGACCTTTTTCTGCGGCCATTTTTCGATAAGGTTCTGACCGAGCATCTTGGCGAGTGTCTCGTAGCTTCCCTCGCGCGAGAACTCGATCTCGTATAGGGGACAGACGCGCCAAAACGCGCAGAACTCGCCGTACAGGCGGCTTTCGACGGAATCCCATTTGCCGGGGTAGAGACGGGTGACCTTGGCCGAAACCGTTGGGGCATCCAGGAATTTGAGGACGCTGACGCGCTTGTTGCCCTCTTGGACATAGAACCGATGCATGAACTCGGTGACGATGATGGGGTCGCGATAGCCCTCGGTCACCTGGATGTCGTAGAGGTTGGACCACTTGCGGGCGAACTCGGTGCTAAATGGCAACAGGGGCATAAAGTTGCACGAAAAGGCAGACTGACGGCCCTTGGTAACCGTGCCGACGACCATTTCGAGCGGAATGTCCCTCAGGCCGACGCTCTCTCGCTGACCCAAGGGGAGCTGGGCAACGAGGCTGTCGAGGTCCGTAAGGTACGGGTGCTCGCTTTGGCTGATGGCGCGACGACGTCCCTGCTCGCCGCGCTTGCGTGCTTGACGATAGGCCTCTTCCATGGTGTCTACTCCCTTAGTCGTTTAAACAACGATATGAACCATGGTACCACGATGCGAAAGCACCACAAAGGTGCCTGTCCCCTTTGTGGTGGTTTTAGGCGATGATGGGGGCGATGGCGCGGATGCAGGCGTCGGCTGCCGTAAAGGTGGTGCTGTCGTCACTGACGATAAAGATGATCTTGCCCTTGATGCCAAAGTCGCCGATCTCGTTAAAGAGCACATACGGCTCCTTGTCAAAGCTCGAGATGGGAAGCACGGCGGCCTTGGTGGCGTCGGTGAGTTCATCTGCCAGCGCGTCCAGTGAAGCCCACTTGGACGTGTCCTTGACCGCGACGGGCACGGCAACGCGCCCAAAGGGCATCAAATGCACGAGCGTGTTCTTGGAGATGTTGGAGTTGGGGACGATGATGGTCTGCCCACAGGCGTCCTCGATGGTCGTGTGGCGCCAGGTGATGTCCTGGACCACGCCCGACACGCCGCCAACCTCGATATTGTCGCCGGGCTTGATGATGCCCATAAAGGTCACCTGCATGCCACCGATAAGGTTTGACAGCGTGTCCTGAAAGCCGAGCGAGATGGCGATGCCGCCGACGCCAAGAGCGGCGACGAGGGCGTTTGCGTTGATGCCAAAGCAGTTGTCGAGGATAAAGCTGCCGCCGATCATCCAGATGATGGCGCGCGCGATGTTGATGAAGATGCTCGATGAAGGGAGTGGGTTATCGTCGCGGCTAAGCAGGTGGTGCAGGGTCTTGGACGCGACCTTGGCGGCAACGGCGGTGCCGATGGCCAAGATACCTGCCCAGATGATGTTGTGGACCCATCGTTGTGCAAAGAAATGAAGAATTGGCTCAAACAATTCCATGTAGGGAAACCTCCTCATGATCGTCCAACCATGATACCCACCAAGAAGCCCGTCCGATCAAATTCGGACGGGCTTCTTGGTGGGTATAAGGTTTGCACGGCGGGGAAGAGATCTTCTCAAGGCAGTTTCCTTAGTTCTTGACCAGTGGTCCCTGCTGACGCTGGATTATCGACATGATATGCGAAAACCGCCGCAAGGGCGCCTGTCCCTTTGCGGCGGTTTTGACGTTTGTGCAGATAAAACCTGCCAAAATAAACCTGTCCCTCTTTGGCAGGTTTTAGCTCAGCAGCATGCGGTCGTTGGCGAGCTCGCCGCCCGAGACCTCCTCGAACTTCTGCAGCAGGTCGGCCACGGTGAGCGATTTCTTCTCATCGCCCGCCACGTCGTAGATCACGTGGCCCTCGTGCATCATGATCAGACGGTTGCCCAGACGGATGGCGTCGTTCATGTTGTGCGTGACCATAAGCGTGGTCAGGTGGTTCTCGTCGACGATCTCCTCGGTCAGGTTAAGCACCTTAGAGGCCGTCTTGGGGTCGAGGGCCGCGGTGTGCTCGTCGAGCAGCAGCAGGCGTGGCCTGGTGAGCGTGGCCATCAGCAGGGTGAGTGCCTGGCGCTGGCCGCCCGAGAGCAGGCCGACCTTGGCATTGAGGCGTGTGTCCAGACCAAGGTCCAGGCGCTTGAGCAGCTCAACGTACTCGTCCTTCTCGGCCTTGGTGACGCCCCACGAAAGGCCGCGACGCTGGCCGCGACGCTTGGCGAGGGCCAGGTTCTCGGCGATCTGCATGTCGGCAGCGGTACCGCGCATGGGGTCCTGAAACACGCGGCCCAGGTACTTGGCGCGCTGCGACTCGCTCAGGCGCGAGATATCGGTCCCGTCGAGCTCAATAACGCCCGAATCGAGCGGGTACACGCCGGCGATCATGTTGAGCAGCGTGGACTTGCCGGCGCCATTGCCGCCGATCACGGTTACAAAGTCGCCGTCATTCAGGGTGAGGTCGACGCCGGTGAGCGCGCGCTTCTCGGTGACGGTGCCCTTGTTAAAGGTCTTCTTGACGTGCGAGAGCTTAAGCATCTGCCTCATCTCCCTTCGTGTAGGAGCTGCGGAGCTTATAGCGCTCCCAAACCACGGGCACGCACAGGGCCACAGCGACAATTACGGCGGAGAGCAGCTTCATGTCGTTGGCGTCCATGCCCAACTGCAGCACGATGGCGCGGATAAGGAAGTACACCACGGAGCCAAAGACGGCGGAGGCAAGACGGACGCTAAACTGCGTGAGGCCGCCGGGCAGCAGACGGCCGAGCACCTCGCCGATAACAATGGCGGCAAGACCGATAACGATGGCACCGGTGCCCATACCAATGTCGGCATACTTTTGGCTCTGGCAGATGAGCGCGCCCGAAAGGCCGATGAGGGCGTTGGAGAGCACGAGGGCGATCATCTTGGTGGAGTTGGTGTTGACGCCCAGAGCGCGGATCATGTACTCGTTGTTGCCGGTGGCGCGCAGCGCCGAGCCGATCTCGGTGCCAAAGAACCAATACAGGATGGCAACGATAGCCGCGGCGAGCAGGATGCCCAAGATGATGGCAACGGTGGACTGCGGCAGACCGGTCATATTGCTGACGGCCGAGAACACGGTGCCCTTGGCAAGAATGGGCGTATTGGACTTACCCATGATGCGCAGGTTGATGGACCACAGGCTGATCTGGGTGAGGATTCCGGCGAGGATCGCGGGAATCTCGAAGACGGTGGTCAGAATGCCCGTGACAGCGCCCGCGATGGCGCCGGCGCACATGCCGGCCAGCACGGCGAGCAGCGGGTCGACGTTATTGTTGACGATGAGCACGGCGCAAACACAGCCGCCGAGGGCAAAGCTGCCGTCGCAGGTCATATCGGGGATGTCGAGCAGGCGGAACGTGATAAACACGCCGAGCACCATGATGCCCCAGAGGACGCCCTGCGAAACGGCGCCCTGCAATGCAATGAGCATGCTTCATACCTCCTAGGATAGGGTGGACACGTGATTTTCCATAATAGCGGTAACACTGCATAAAAGAGCTGCGGCCGGATGTTTTGTCTCATCCGTAACAAGCAGGGCGAACGCCGGTCTTTGGCGTCCGCCCCTGTGGCTCAGATATTGAATAGCACGGCAACGGCGCGAGTATGGGCCCTAGGCACATCGCCGCGCATGCCGCTATGCGTCCAGAGCGGAGAGGTCGATGCCCAAGGCCTCGGCCATTTCGTCGTTCTTGACGACGACCAGGTCCTTGCTCGAGAGGTGCTTGATCGGCATATCCTCGGGCTTGGCCTCGCCCTTCAGAATCTTGACGGCCATCTCGCCCGCGGCGTAGCCCAGGTCCTCATAGTTGATGGAGAGGGTGAACAGACCGCCGGCCTTGCACATGCCCTCCTCGCCAGTCACGAAGGGGAGCTTGTTCTCCTTGCAGATCTGGCCGACCTGCGAGGCACCCGCGGCGATGGTGTTGTCGGTGGGGGAGTACAGCGCGTCGACCTTGCCCACGGCAGACTCGACAACGGACTGGATCTCGTTAGAGCTCGAGACGGTGAAGTCGGTGTACTCGAGGCCCAGCTTGTCGAGTTCCTTCTTGGCGGCCTTAATCTGGACGTCGGAGTTGGACTCGGCGGTGCAGTAGAGCAGGCCGACCTTCTTAACGTCGGCCAAGACCTTCTGCATCATCTCGAGCTGCTCGGCGACCGGGGTGAGGTCGGAAGCGCCCGTGACGTTGGTGCCGGGCTTGTCGTTGTCCTGGACCAGGCCGGAAGCGGCGTAGTCGGTGATGGCGCAGCCAACGATGGGGATATCGGCCGTGGCGCCGGCGGCAGCCTGCGCGGCGGGCGTAGCGATGGCATAGATCAGGTCGACGCCGTCGCCTACGAACTTGTCGGCAATGGACTTACACGTGGACTGGTCGTTCTGGGCGTTCTTCTGGTCGATCTTGACCTTGAGACCGCTCTTCTTGATGGCCTTGACGAAGCCGTCGTTGGCGGCATCGAGCGCGGAGTGCTCGGTGAGCTGCAGAACGCCGATGGTGTAGTCGGAACCGGCGGCAGCAGAGCCGGAACCAGAGTTGCCGCCGCATCCGGCGAGCGGGGCGAGCGCGAGCAGGCCGGCGGAGACCAGAAGGCTCCTGCGACTGATGGCGATGTCCTTCATATCATTACCCCCAGTATAAAAATGGCTGGAAACACTGCACTGGGACAAAGTGCAAGTGGAACTATAGTAGCGCTGATGTCCATTTTTACAACAGCCTGGCGGGTTTTTTAATACAGAATCGGATGGGCGGTACGGGTAGTCGAATGGGCGGCGGAGGGTCTTATGCGACGGAGGAGGCGTCGTCCTCCTCGTCGAGGGCGGCGAAGAGCTTCTTGCCGTCGAGGAGACGTGTGGTGACGTTTCTCATGCGGCCAATCTCTACGGTGCGCAGCGTGTCATCGGCACCTCGGGCGTCATAGACCGTTCCCAGCAAATACGAGATGCCATCGCGCTGCCTGATGGCAAAGGGGCGGAGTGTCATCCGTGCTACTTCGGTTTCGCCACGTGCCGTGACGCTCGAAATATCAAAACTCACCGTGGTTCCATGGTCGATGGCCTGCTCGACGAGCTCGCACGTGTCGATGCGCTTGATGGGCGTGCGTGTTGCCTTGGTAGCCTTGCTGCCTGCGCTCGGAACGGGTTCGGGTGTATCGAGGTAGCCGCGAACGTCGGCACTCGCCATGGCAACTAAGTGCTGCGCCATGCTCTTGCGGATAGCGATAGGCGTGGAGCGGTTGCGCATGACCATACCGTGGAGCCGGATGATCTCTTCATCGGTGAGCGGGCGGGTAAGAAGTTTGTAGCCCACGCCGCGTTTGTACTCAATTTCGTATCCGGCATGGCGAAGCGCGGAGATGGCGGTGTAGATGCTGCGCCGCGCCGCCGAGATGGGCATGCGGGCGGGGTCGTCGGGATGGGAGAGGCGCCGGATCAGCTCATCGGAAAGTATGGCCTTGTCTTCGCCGGTGTTTTCGCTCAAGAGCTGCAGGATGCGAACGGCGCGATAGGCTGCCATCGAGGCGGCGCCTCTCGTCGTGGTGTCGTAGGTTTCAACAGCGGCTTCGGTCATCGTGCCCACGTCCTTTCCGTTTTGGGTGGCGACGGTATGGAGCCTAGGACGCGGGGCTTTCCCAGGGGCGCAGGGCGCTCTGGGCGGTCGGTAGTCGTCGGCAAACGGCGGGTTGAGTTTTCAACAGCCCTACTCAACTGACCAAAAACTTGCCAAAAGCTTGACGGATGCTGTTGAAAAAAGCGTCTCTCGACCGATGTCGAGAGACGCTTATGCGATGAGCGTTGGCGTGTGGCGACGCGAGCTAGCGTCCGACGATTAGAAGTCGGCGTTGCCCACGGTGCGCGGGTGCGGCAGGACGTCGCGGATGTTGCCCACGCCGGTCAGATACATGACCAAGCGCTCGAAGCCCAGACCGTAGCCGGCGTGCTTGCAGGAACCGTAGCGGCGCAGGTCAAGGTAGTACTTGTACTGCTCGGGATTCATGCCCAGATCCTTGATGCGGGCCTCGAGCAGATCCAGGCGCTCCTCGCGCTGGGAGCCGCCGATAATCTCGCCGATACCGGGAACCAGGCAGTCGGCGGCGGCGACGGTCTTGCCGTCCTCGTTCATGCGCATGTAGAACGCCTTGATCTCGGCCGGGTAGTCGGTCACGAAGGTCGGGCGCTTAAAGTGCTCCTCGGTCAGGAAGCGCTCGTGCTCGGTCTGCAGGTCGATGCCCCAGCTGACGGGGTAATCAAACTGGTGGCCAGCAGCGACTGCCTGCTCCAGGATCTCGACGGCCTCGGTGTAGGTAACGCGGGCAAAGTCGGAGTTGGCGACATGGTCCAGGCGCTCGAGCAGACCCTTGTCCACAAACTTGTTGAGCATATTGAGCTCGTCGGGGCAGGTTGCCATGACGTCCTTGAGGACGTACTTGAGCATGGCCTCGGCGTTATCCATGTAGTCGTTCAGGTCGGCAAAGGCCATCTCGGGCTCGATCATCCAAAACTCGGCGGCGTGGCGCGTGGTGTTGGAGTTCTCGGCACGGAAGGTGGGGCCAAAGGTGTACACGTCACCAAAGGCCATGGCAAAGTTCTCGGCATTGAGCTGGCCGGACACGGTGAGGCTTGCATGCTTGCCAAAGAAGTCCTGGCTCCAGTCGACCTCGCCGGACTCGGTGAGGGGCGGATTTTTGGGGTCGAGCGTGGTCACGCGGAACATCTCGCCGGCGCCCTCGCAGTCACTCGTGGTGATGATGGGGGTGTTGACGTAGACAAAGCCCTGCTCCTGGAAGAAGCGGTGGATGGCGGCAGCCGCGACAGAGCGGATGCGGAACACGGCGCGGAACAGGTTGGTGCGCGGGCGCAGGTGCTGCTGGGTGCGCAGGAACTCGACGGTTGCGCGCTTCTTCTGCAGCGGGTAATCCGGGGCGCTCGTGCCCTCGACCTCGATGGAGGTGGCAGAAAGCTCGAAAGGCTGGGGCGCATCGGGGGTCAGCTTGACGGTGCCGGTGCAAATGAGTGCGGCCGAGACGTTTTGATGGGCGATCTCGTCGTAGTTGTCGAGTGCCTCGCGGTTCATGACGACCTGCAGGTCGCGGAAGCAGCTGCCGTCGTTGAGCGTAACAAAGCCAAAGTTCTTCATGTCGCGGACGGACTTGACCCAGCCGGCGACGGTGACGGTCTGGCCGCCGAGCGACTCGGCATCGGCATAGAGCTGCGCGATTTTGGTGCGGTTCACGTATCCTCCCATAACGGTTGAATGATAGTTATCCATACAGTTCGATATTCTAGCAGCTCGGCTCATTTGAGCTATACAGATAAAGCATTGGCGGGATGGTTTTTCAAACGAAAAGCGCCCGCGGCCAAATGGTCGCGGGCGCTTGACGAGGTGCCTTTTGGCTGTGTGGCGTGGGGCCTGGCTACTTGGTCTTGGCAACCAGCAGCGGGTCGCCAAGCTTGACGAGCGGGTTGCCGCCGATAAGCGTTCCAGACTCGCCGACATGGTCGATGCTCTTAAGACGATCGAGCTCGGAGACGATGACGGTCACGATGTCCTCGTGACCAGCGGCCTTAATGGCCTCGCGGTCGAAGCTGATGAGCGGCTGGCCTGCCTTGACCACATCGCCCATCTCGACAAAGCGGGCAAAACCCTTGCCGTTCATTTCCACGGTGCCCAGGCCAACATGGATGAACACGCGCAGGCCGTCCTCGGTGATCATGCCGATGGAGTGGTTGGTGACAGTGGTGGCACCGATGCGGCCGTTGGCGGGCGCATAGATGGTGCCGGTAATGGGCTCGATGCCATAGCCCTGGCCAAGCATGCCCGAGGCGATCGTCTCGTCGGGAACCTCGTTCAGGTTGACGAGCACGCCGTTGACGGGGGCATAGATGACGCCTTCGCGGGTAGCGAAGCTTGCTGCGGGCGGAACGGACGCCTCGCCGGTCGAGGTGAAGGTGGACTTAAGCGAATCGAGCAGACCCATAGTTGCCTCCAACTTAAATAGGCGCATATCGCGCGTTTGGTTTGCCGGAAACGTTTCACATGTGTTTCGCGGCTTGGTCAACGCCCCTATTCTACGCTGCTCAACGATACCTCTGAACTGGGATTATGTGATATATCAGTTGAAGGGAAACTTATTGCCGGAGTGTTTCTGCGCCACGGGTTCAAGTGGGGTACGCTTGAAGGCGAAAAACAAGGGCGCATAATTTGCGCGAAGGGAGCACATATGATTGTCGAGAACCATGCGCTGTGGGGCGAGGAGCCGACCGAGGATTATCCGGCGACGTTTACGTATTTGGGTGCCGAGCCGTTGCCCGATAAACCGAATGGCCGCCGCCCCGCGGTGATTATCTGTGGCGGAGGTGCGTTTACGCATATCGCTCCGCATGAGCAGGATCCTGTGGCGTTTGCGTTTTTGGATCACGGTTACCAGGCCTTTGTGCTCAACTATGTCACGAGTTCTACGGGTGACGTGAGCTTTCCGCACCCCCAGGCAGATCTTGCCAAGATGGTCGCCACGGTGCGCGCCAACGCCGACGAGTGGCATGTCGATCCTAAGCGCGTGTGCGTCGTGGGCTTTTCTGCTGGCGGCATGATTTGCGCCTCGCTGGCAACACAGTGGAAGACCGGCCCCTTTGCGGCACTTGCCGGGGCGCGTCCGGACGACATTCGTCCCGATGCCGTGGTGCTGGGCTATCCATTGCTCGACTTTGCCTATGTGCGCGACATGCAGACGCGCGATCCGCGCATTGACTTGCGTGTGCCCAAGACGGGCGGCAAGACGGGGCGCGATTTGCTCAACGACTACCTGTCGATGGTGACGGGCGGCGAGGCAACTGACGAGCATCTGGCCGACATCTGCCCCACCACGCATGTTTCGCGTCAGATGCCACCGACCTTTGTGTGGGGCGTGTCCGACGACAAGACGGCGCCGATCGCGCAGGTCTACCCGTTTGCGCAGCGCATGGCCGAGGAGGGCGTTGCATGCGAGATGCACGTCTTCGACCAGGGTGGTCACGGCCTTTCGCTCGGCAACGCCAACACCGCGGTCGACAACGAGGACAAGCAGGTGGCAGTCCGTCCCTGGATCCGCCTAGCCTTCCGCTTTCTGGAGCGCCATCTGTAAGAGGACGGGCATCCCAGCCCTTCAATAACTTGCGGTGAAATAGCTCCGATCTGGGGCATCAACCAGCCCATCCAGGAACTATTCCACCGCAACTTTGTTTTTGATGTCCCGTCTGGAAACTGCATCCCAGTTCCCCCTTCAAGGTGGGACACGGTTTCCCATAGGGCCTCGATTTGGAAACCACATCCCGTTTCGAGCTCAAATTCTGGGTCGCAGTTTCCTCGAGGGGCCCCGTTGGGAAACTGCGACCCGTTTCGAGCGGGAATAACGGGACGCGCTTTCCGCAAGGGCATCGTTTCCTACCAGACGGTGAACTGGGCGTTTTCTGTGTTCCAATGGACATCGCGAACGTAGTCGCGCACGCCCGTCGCATCTCGTGCTTCGAACAACTCAAGAATATGAGCATGTTCGTTGTTGGCTTTATTGAGCAGTTTGCACGCCGTCTCCTGGTCGACAGTCTCGTAATCGCGCTTGATAAAGCAGCGCTCGAGCTGCGAGATCATATCGCGCAGACGGTCGTTGCCGCAGCGGTTGAAGTACGTTAGATGAAAGTCTCGCTGAATGTCGTCGTACTTTCGGATGAGACCGCCTTGGATCGCGAGGTCCATGGAGCCGACGAGAAATTTAAGCTGCGTAATGTCATCGTCGGTTAGGTTCGGACAGGCGAGATATGCGGCCTGCCCGTCGAGCGGCCCCATAATCTCAAAGACTTCAACGGCGTTTTGCTGATCGAACCCACGGACGCGGAATCCGCGGCGGGGGAGATTGTCCAGATAACCGTCGCTTGCGAGCTGGATGAGCGCTTCGCGGACCGGCGTGCGCGACACGCCCATGGCGTCGCAGATCGCTTGCTCGCTCAGCCGGTCGCCGGCCGAAAGCTCGCCGGCGTCAATACGGCTCGAAATGTAGTCGTATACGTGGTCTTTCAGGGGCCTTCTGAGCGTTTCCATGAGCCTATGTTCCTTAACGGTATATTTCTAAAAGCAAATACGTTTCACTTGAATAGCTCAGTTGAATTATAGAACGACCAGCTAAATCATGCTACTTTGCGCCGATACGTAAGAATACGCTTACCGAAGAATACCTACCGTTCAGGATTGTATACAATATACAAAACAGGAAAACCGCCCTAAGATAAAGCCATCGAAAGGAAGGCGGGCGCGAAGAAGTCCCGCTCTCTGCTAAGAGATCCAAGGAGGATCATCATGACCAAGTTCAGCCACGTCATCATCCGCCGCCCCGGCAAGTCCCTGAGCAATGGCATCACGAGTGCCCCCGAGCTTGGCCAGCCCATCTACGAGCGCGCCATCGAGGAGCACTACGATTACGAGCATGCGCTCGAGCAGTGCGGCGTTGACGTGTCGGTGCTGCCGGCACTCGAGCAGTATCCCGACAGCTGCTTCGTCGAAGATCCGGCCGTCATCACTCGCTGCGGCGCCATCATTACCAACCCCGGTGCCGATAGCCGCAACGGCGAGAAGGACGAGATCGAGCCGGCCGTCCGTCGCTTCTTTGACGACGAGCATGTCAAGCACATCGTTTCTCCGGGCACGCTCGACGGCGGCGACGTCATGATGGTCGGTGACCATTTCTACGTCGGTCGCTCCGCTCGTACCAACGAAGAGGGCATCCGCCAGTTCTGTGAGATTCTCGAGGGCTGGGGCCTCGAGGGTTCTGAGGTTCCGCTGGAGGAGGTCCTGCACCTCAAGACGGGCGTCAACTACATCGAGGACAACAACATGCTCGTCTCTGGTGAGTTCATCGATAAGCCCGACTTTGCCCAGTACAACAAGATCGTCGTGCCCGAGGACGAGGCGTACGGCGCCAACTGCATCTGGGTCAACGGTACGGTCATCGTTGCCGAGGGCTATCCGACTGTGCTCAAGGCCGTGCAGGATCTGGGCTACAAGACACTCGTCGTTGACACCTCCGAGTATCGCAAGGTCGACGGCGGCCTTTCTTGCCTGTCGCTGCGCTTCTAACGCGGTAGCTGTAACAGTCTGATGATCGCTTGACCGATGGCCCGGCACCCGATTCGGGACGTCCGGGCCATCTTTCGTTCGATACATGATGAAGGGGGTGCACATACAATGGCCTCTAAAGCTCAAAATGATGAGATTATCGACCCTAATGGCCTCGATCTCTTTCGTCTGACCATGATGGTCATTACCGCCAGTATTTGTGGCGGCATCTTTTCGCTTGCCGGCGATATGGCAGCAGGTGGGGCAAATACCGGTGCGGTTATCGTCTCGTGGGGAATTTGCTTTATTGGCGTCTTTGCGCTGATGATGGTGTTCAACGGTTTGTCTCAGGCCCGTCCCGACCTGACCGGCGGCATCTATGCATACGCTGCGGCCGGTTTTGGCGATTACATTGGATTCAACTCCGCTTGGGGCTACTGGATCAGCGCATGTCTTTCCAACGTGAGCTTTGCGCTCTTGCTGTTTAGCGCGCTGGGCTATTTCTTCCCTGCGTTTGGCGCGGGTAACAACCTGCTTTCTATCGTCTGCGCCAGCGTGTTTTTGTGGTTCCTTACCACCCTTGTGCTTCGTGGCGTTAAGGAGGCTGCGGGCATTAACACGATCGTCACGTTGGCGAAGCTGGTGCCGCTGGGGCTCTTTGTGCTGAGTATCGTGCTCCTGGGTAAGTTCAACGTCGATATCTTTATGGACAACTTCTGGGGAGAGCCGGCTGGTCCTGGCTTTGGCGAGCAGGTTGTCTCGACCATGATCGCCCTTGTCTGGGTCTTCACGGGCATCGAGGGCGCTGTCGTTATCTCGGGCCGTGCAAAGTACGTGCGTGACGTCGGCCGCTCGACGGCGCTCGGATTTGCGGCTGTATTCACGCTGTATCTGATCATCTCGATGCTGTCGCTCGGCATTATGCCGCGCGAGGAGATGGCACAGCTTGCAACGCCCTCCATGGCGGGAATTCTCGAGTGCGCAATCGGTCCGGTTGGTGCTGCCATCGTAAACCTTGGCGTTATCCTTTCGTTGGTCGGCGCGCTGCTGGGCTATGTCATCATTGCGTCCGAGACGCCGTTCGAGGCGGCGCGCCAGGGATCCTTCCCTCTGGCGTTTGCCAAGACGAACAAGCACGACGCCCCGGTGGTAACGGTTCTCGTGAGCTCCGGCATCACGCAACTCTTCTTGATCGTGTCGTATGTGGCGGCGAGCACCTACCAGTTCTTCTATAGCTGCGCAGTCAACACGATTCTGGTTCCGTATGTCTGCTCGGCTGCCTATTACATGGTGATTGGCTGGAAGAACGAGCATCTGGACGGGCCGCATGCGCCCAGCGTCGGCAAAGCCCGCTTCTTCGGTACGCTCGGCTTCATCTACACATTGTTCCTGGTGTGGTCGACGGGTCTTCAGGGCGTTATGATCACGACGATTCTTTTTGCTCCGGCCATTCCCGTTTATATACTGGGCGAGCGAGGCCGCGGTAAACCGGTGCTTCCGCATCTGCACGACAAGCTGATCGCAGCGGTGGTCATTGTCGTGGCAATCATTTCGCTGTATCTGCACTTTGCCGGCATTGCGCCGATAGTCTAAGACTGCGGCAAGCTTCATCGCTTGGTAAGCCGACGGAGGCATCGCGTGCCGGTGCCGTTCGGTAATCCATAACTGACGTGGGCCTCTGTAACGTGCCTTTGTGAGCGCCCACCAAACCCGCGCAGGTGACATTTGTTGCCAGCGCGGGCTTTTGCTGTTGCGGCGAAATGCCGCCGGCAGCTGGGGACGTTCCTGTTGTGCCGGCACCCTGGGACACTCCTTGGATGTTCCGCATGCGACGGAGGGAACGGATCATTTTGTCGAGGGGCGGGCGGCTGTTTCGGTCCTCGGGGAAACCGCGTCCCGTTTCGAGAGCAGATTCCGGGCTGTAGTTTCCCCGAGGGCCCCATTGGGAAATTGCATCCCAGTCTGAGCGCCGATTCCGGGCTGCAGTTTCCGCAAGATGCCTCAACCGGAAAGCTCATCCCGTTTAGGTGTTCCAGAGTGGGATGCGGTTTCCGCAGCAGGCCCGTCTGGGAAGCAATGGCCCAGAATTCCCATCGCGGCGATCTGTCGATTGAACGTCGTTGTGTGTTCGCGCTATCATGTAAGCTTAAAATTGGTTAGCCATGGCAAACGGTTAGCCATGGTGAACATAAATGCAACGCCCTGTGGGCGCCGGGGGAGGAACACGGACGTGAGGCTCGATACACTCGAGATTGGAAAGGACGCCGTCGTCGCATCGGTGACATCGGACGACCAGGCACTCCGACAGCATATTTTGGACATGGGCCTAACGCCGGGCACCGAAGTCACCATGATGAAGTACGCCCCCATGGGTGACCCGCTCGAGATCCGCCTGCGTGGCTACGAGTTGACACTGCGTAAGGACGATGCCGCTCGCATCGAGCTCGTGGGTATTCACGACACCGATACAGGTCCGCGCGCTAACGCCGCAATCGGCACGACGGAGCATCCGGCACTTGGCGAGGGGACGTATTCGCCCCGTGCGGCAAAGACGGCCGTGCCCGAGGGCGCGCCGCTGCACTTTGCCCTCGCCGGCAACCAAAACTGCGGCAAGACCACGTTATTCAACCAGCTGACGGGCTCCAACCAGCACGTCGGTAACTTTCCCGGCGTGACTGTCGACCGCAAAGATGGCACCATCCGTAACCATCCCGAGGCGAGCGTTACCGATCTGCCTGGCATTTACTCCCTGTCGCCGTACACAGGCGAAGAGGTCGTGAGCCGTCAGTTCATCCTCGACGAGCGCCCGGACGCCATCATCGACATCATTGACGCTACCAACATCGAGCGTAACCTGTACTTGACACTGCAGCTCATGGAGCTCGACCGCCCCATGGTCATCGCGCTCAACATGATGGACGAGGTGACCGCCAACGGCGGCGCCGTGGACGTCAACCTGCTCGAGAGTCTGTTGGGCGTGCCCGTTGTTCCCATTAGTGCTGCCCGCAACGAGGGTATCGGCGAGTTGGTGGATCATGCCTTGCACGTGGCGCGGTTCCGCGAGCGCCCCGGTCGCCTGGACTTTTGCGCGCCCGACGGTCCGGACGGCGGTGCGCTGCATCGCTGCATCCACGGTATTGCTAACCTGATCGAGGACCATGCCGTGACGGCGCACATCCCGGTGCGCTTTGCGGCGACCAAGCTGGTCGAGGGCGATGAGCTGGTAACCGAGGCGCTTCACCTGGATCGCAACGAGCTCGACGCCATCGAGCACATCATTACCCAGATGGAGGGCGAGGCCGGCACCGACCGCCTATCTGCGCTGGCCGATATGCGTTTTAGCTTTATCGGCGACGTGTGCGGGCGTTGCGTCGTTAAGCCGCATGAGAGCCGCGAGCACGTGCGCTCCGTCAAGATCGACCGCATCCTGACAGGTCGTTACACAGCCATTCCGGCGTTTCTGGTGATCATGGGCCTCGTCTTTTGGCTGACGTTTGGCGTGATCGGCGCGGCGTTGCAGGGACTTATGGAGGACGGTATCGCTGCCATCATCGCCTCGGCCGATGCGGGTCTCAAAGCGTTCGGCACCAACGACGTGGTGCGCTCGCTGGCTGTCGACGGCGTGCTTACGGGCGTGGGCAGTGTGCTGACCTTCCTGCCGATTATCGTCGTGCTCTTTTTGTTCCTCTCCATTCTGGAAGACTCCGGATACATGGCGCGCGTGGCCTTTGTCATGGATAAGGTGTTGCGTCGCTTTGGCCTGTCGGGCCGCAGTTTCGTGCCCATGCTCGTCGGTTTTGGCTGCACCGTGCCGGCTATCATGTCGACCCGTACGCTCCCATCCGAGCACGACCGCAAGATGACGGTCATGCTCACGCCGTTCATGAGCTGCTCAGCCAAGCTGCCGGTTTACGGCTTGCTGTGCGGGGCGTTTTTCCCGCAGGCGACGGTTCCCGCCATGGTCTCGCTCTATCTGATCGGTATCGTGGTCGGCTGCGTCGCGGCTTTGGTGCTCAACCGCACGGCATTTAAGGGCGACCCGGTGCCGTTTATCATGGAGCTCCCCAATTACCGCCTGCCGAGCGTCAAGACGACGGTGATGCTGGCATGGGATAAGGCCAAGGACTTCATCACCAAGGCCTTTACCATTATCTTTGCCGCTACGGTGGTCATCTGGTTCCTGCAGACGTTCGATATCCGCTTTAACGTGGTCGCCGACCAGTCGCAAAGCCTGCTTGCGGGCCTCGGCAGCATCATCGCGCCGGTGTTGGCCCCGCTCGGTTTTGGTGACTGGCGCGCATCCACGGCGCTCGTCACCGGACTTATTGCCAAAGAGAGCGTCATCTCGACCCTCACCGTGCTTTTGGGTGCTACGTCGCCCGCGGCACTGTCGACCATGTTTTCGCCGTTCACCGCCTACGTGTTCTTGGTCTTTACGTTGCTGTACCCGCCTTGTGTGGCGGCAATCGGCGCCGTCAAGAGCGAGTTGGGCGCGCGCTATGCCGTGGCCGTATTCGCGTTTCAGGTCGCCGTTGCCTGGATCGTGGCGTTTGTCGTGCATTCGGCGGGCATATTGCTGGGGTTGGCTTAGTTATTTATTGACGGCGCAACCTCTGTGTATCGAATTGTTTCGGTCCCGTGTCCGTTACTGACGGATGCGGGACCGTTGCTATATAATCGCCTCCGCTCAAAATGATTGGAGATGTTATATATGAGTCAGGCAAGGCAAGACGGCATCACGCTCAGGCAGTGGCTCCCACTCGTCGGGCTCACCTGCTGTGCGTTCGTGTTCAACACGTCGGAGTTTATGCCCATCGGCCTTTTGACTGATATCGCCGCGTCGTTCTCGCTCACCGAGGCCCAGGCGGGCATCATGATCTCGGTCTATGCCTGGGGCGTCATGCTGCTGTCGTTGCCGCTCATGGTGTTCGCTTCGCGTTTCGAGTTTAAGCGGATGCTGCTGGGCGTGCTTGCCGTGTTCTCGCTCGGTCAGTTCCTGTCCGCTGTGGCGCCGACCTATCCCATCCTGGTCTGCGCGCGCCTGGTGGTCGCTTGCGCACATGCCGTGTTCTGGTCAGTCGCCTCGATTATGGCCTCGCGCCTGGTCGACACTCGCCACGGCGCGCTCGCCATCAGCATGATCGCTACGGGCTCGTCCATCGCGCAGATCTTTGGCCTGCCTCTCGGTCGCGCCATTGGCTTGGCCGTGGGCTGGCGCATGACGTTTGCCGTGGTCGGGGGCCTCTCAGCCATCGCGGCCGTCTACCAGGCAGCGGTGTTCCCGGCCATGCCGGCGGGTGAGCGCTTTACCGTCAGACAGCTGCCCGAGCTGCTCAAGAACCCGCTCCTCATCGCGCTCTACGCAGTCACGGTCTTCATGGCGACCGGCTATTACGCAAGCTACAGCTATATCGAGCCTTTCCTGGCTCAGGTCGCCCATGTCGACGCAAGCGCTATCACCATGACGCTGACGGCGTTCGGCTGCTCCGGTCTGCTCGGAAGCTGGCTGTTCGGCCGCCTGTTCGATGGGCATCGCTTCCCGTTCTTGGCTATCACGCTCTCCGGCGTGCCGGTGGCCCTGCTGCTCATGGGGCCGGCCGCATCGTCGCTCGTGACAGTGCTTGCCGTCTGCGCACTGTGGGGTTGCTGCGCCACGGCCTTTAACGTGGCGTTT
Source organism: uncultured Collinsella sp. (assembly GCA_902496275.1). Lineage (GTDB taxonomy): Bacteria > Actinomycetota > Coriobacteriia > Coriobacteriales > Coriobacteriaceae > Collinsella. Next base: position 58,489 of record CABVAC010000003.1, read on the forward strand.
CAGGCCGAGCTCATCAAGCACACGCCGGCAGATTCGTCGGCCGTTGCCATGTCGATCTTCTCGGGCCTGTTCAATCTGGGCATTGGCACGGGTACCGCGATCGGCGGAGCCGTGGTTTCGGGTCCCGGTATCGCCTGGATCGGCTTCGCGGGCGGGTCGATTGCCGTCGTGGGCGTCATCCTCGCTATCACGGTGATGTTCCCGGCCATACGCCGCGCAAAGTCTGTCGCCTAATCACGTTTCCTCATCAGTTGCGGTGGAATAGTTCCTGTTTAAGGCCTCTGAAGGTCCAAGCAGGAACTATTCCACCGCAACTTATTTTGGGGGAGAGGATACAAGCTGGGCATACAATGGATGTCGTTGTGTTGAGCTTACCGGGAGGCTGTTATGTGGGCATACGAGACGACGTTCTATCAGATCTATCCGCTGGGCTTTTGCGGGGCTCCGCGCGAAAACGCCGCGCCCGTTGCCGAGGATGAGCTCGCCCAGGCTGCCAACGCCGCGCCCAACCCCGATGCTCCTATCATGAAGGTCGCCCAATGGGCCGACTACATGCAGGAACTCGGCGTTGGCGCTGTGCTTATCAACCCACCGCTCGAATCTGATAGCCACGGCTACGATACACGCAGCCTGCGCCATATCGACCGTCGCCTGGGTGGGGACGCCGACTTTGCCGCCGTATGCGACACGCTGCATGCCCATGGCATCCGCGTGGTGTTCGATGCCGTCTTCAACCACGTCGGCCGCGGTTTTTGGGCCTTCCGCGATGTGCAGGAGCGCAAGTGGGACTCGCCGTACAAGGACTGGTTCCACATTAGCTTTGACGGCGATTCCTGCTATGGCGATGGCTTTTGGTACGAGGGCTGGGAAGGCCATTTTGAGCTTGTGAAGCTCAACCTGCAAAATCCCGCTGTGGTCGATTACCTGCTCGAGTCCGTGCGCCGCTGGGCCGAGGTCTTTGGCGTCGACGGCCTGCGCCTGGACGTTGCCTATATGCTCGACCGCGACTTTATGCGCCGCCTGCACGTCTTTACCCGTGAGCTCAAGCCCGACTTTGTGCTGATCGGCGAGACGCTCCACGGCGACTACAACCAAATCGTCAACGACGAGATGCTCGACTCCTGCACCAACTACGAGTGCTACAAGGGCCTGTACTCCAGCTTTAACTCGGTCAACATGTTCGAGATCGCCCATTCGCTGCACCGCCAGTTTGGCGGCGATCCGTGGTGCATCTACCGCGGCAAACATCTGCTGTCGTTTGTCGACAACCACGATGTGCCGCGCCTGGCAAGTATCCTCACCGACAAGTCGTGTCTGCGTCCCGCCTATGGCATGCTCTTTGGCATGCCGGGCATCCCGTGCGTCTACTATGGCAGCGAGTGGGGAATTGCCGGCGAAAAGGGTGGCCCCGATGGCGACTGGGCGCTGCGACCTGCGCTCAATGAGCCTGCGCCCAACGAGCTGACGGCGTTCATCACGCAGCTTGCGCACCTTCGCTCGGCCGACGACGCGGCTGCCCGTGCTCTCAACTACGGTGCCTATCGCAACGTGGTGATCCAGAACAAGCAGCTGCTGTTCGAGCGCGCCTGCGACGACGCGATGGTGCTCGTGGCGGTCAATGCCGTGAACGAGCCCTACACCTTTGGAGCCGGCGAACTCAACGGCTCCTTCGTCGACCTGCTTGCCGACGACGTGCCCACGGTCGAGCTGCTGGGCTCCCTTGAGCTTGCACCCTACGAGGTGCGCTATCTGCTGAGGGCATAGCTCGTGGCCGCGCCGGACGAGGGCTATCAACATATTGAGCATGGGTTTGAGCCCGTGTTTGACGAGCACTCGCGCGTTTTGGTGCTGGGGTCGTTTCCCTCGGTGCTCTCGCGCGCCAATGCCTTCTACTACGGCAATCCGCAGAACCGCTTTTGGCGCGTGATGGCCGCGTGCCTCGGTGTGCCCGTGCCGCCCAACGAGGGAGACTCTTTGGCGAGCGGCGAGCTCGCGACGCTCGATGCCTCGATTGCCGCCAAGCGGGTTATGCTGCTCAACGGCGGTGTGGCCCTGTGGGATGTAATCGAGAGCTGCGACATCAAGGGTTCAAGCGACGCGAGCATCAAAAACGTCGTTCCGGCGCATGCCGAGCGTATTACCGGCGCAGCTCCTATCGAGGTCGTTGTCTGTAACGGCGGCACGGCAGGTCGGCTCTACAAGCGCTATCTACAAGAACGCACCGGGCTGCCGGCCATCGTTCTGCCGTCGACAAGTCCCGCCAATGCGGCATGGCGCCTGGAACGCCTTGTCGAGCGCTGGCGCGAGGCCGTTGACTGGGCTGTAATTTAATTTAGATTTTTGTTTGAGCGTGGGCGCCCAGACGTTTCAGAACGCCTCGCCAGATCGGCGCGGGCACGGCTGGCTCGGCGCAAACCATGCCGTCGGTGTCGACGTTGGCGGCATTGCCGCCGCCAAGTCGCTGTGCATGCTCGACGGAGCAGCCCATGCGCACAGCGCCCACAAGCTTATCTATCGCTTCCGAAAATGGTCGGCGCAAGAGGCCCATGCGTGGGGAATGGCGAAGCGCTGCGATGCCGCTGCCGGCGCAGATGGCAACGCCGCCACACCACAATTGGTCATGGCGCTCACATGCCTTGTGCAGGCGAACGGCGGTCCCACGCGCCTGCTCAGTGCTCTCTTGTGCGGCTCGAATCGCGGCATAGACGCGCGTTCCCGTACCGCCAAAGCGCTCAAGCGCCTGCTCGATGGCTGTCAACGTCTCATCGTCAGCCACATCTTCAATGGCCAGCACGATGCCATCGGCAACGCTGCCGGCGTCATTTGCCTTCAAGTCGACCGGGCGGGGGAGTGCGGTGCCGGAAAGCTGTGCATAGGCGGCGATGGCATCCTGCAGGTCCCAGAGCAAAAACTCAAGATCGGCACTATTGGGAATGCTGATATACGCAATGGTTTGCAGCGTTTTTGGTACATCGCTGCGCGCGGTCGGCTCCATGCTGCCTCCTTTCCGGTTGGTTTCCGTTTAGGTTACACCGTCCGGCGGCGCCCCGCCGCGCTATCCTAGTGCAACCCTTACGAAAGGAACGCCATGCGACTGCCCATGAATACCTCGCTTGCCACGCTCAAGCCCTCCGGTATCCGCCGAATCAACGCGCTCGCCGCCCAGCACCCGGGGTGCATTGCGCTTGCGCTTGGCGAGCCCGATTTTCCCACGCCCGATGTGATTAGCGCCGAGGTGACCGCCGCACTGGACCGCGGTGACACGCACTATCCGCCCAACAACGGGCGCCCCGCCCTGCGTGAGGCGTTATCTGCCTACATGGGGGACGCGGGCCTTACGTTTTCGGCCGACGAGGTCATCCTAACCGACGGCGCGACCGAAGCCCTGTCGGCAACATTCATGGCTATGCTCAACCCCGGCGACGAGGTCATCATCCCCACGCCGGCCTTTGGCCTGTACGAAAGCATCGTCGTGGCCAACCACGCCAAAGCAGTCTTTTTGGATACGGAGCCTGCGCAATTTCAGATCGACGAGGACGCACTTCGTGCTTGCGTGACGCCGGCGACCAAGGCCATCGTCATCTGCACGCCCAACAATCCTACGGGCTGCATCCTCAACGCGGCGTCACTCGACGCCGTGGCGCGCGTAGCGGAGCAGGCGGGCATCTACGTAATCTGCGACGACGTATATAACCGCCTAGTCTACGTGGATGGCTACGAGCGCTTTGCCCAGCGCCACCCGGAACTGCGTGAGCAGACGGTAGTCATCGAGAGCTTTTCCAAGCCCTGGTCCATGACCGGCTGGCGCCTGGGCTGGCTCGCGGCAGCGGCACCCGTCATCGCCGAGATCGCCAAGGCTCACCAATACTTAGTATCGAGTGCCGTCTCCTTCGAAATGGACGCCGCAGCCCGAGCCCTGACCGTCGACCCAACCCCCATGCTCAAAGTCTACCGAGCCCGCCGCAAACGCGTGCTCGCAGCCTTAAACGCCATGGGCCTCGACGCGGTAGAGCCCGCAGGAGCCTTTTACACTTTCCCGAGCATCAAACAATTCGGCCTAACAAGCGAAGCCTTCTGCATCAAAGCCATCGAGGAAGCCAACGTGGCCCTAGTCCCCGGCAACTGCTTCGGCACCGAAGGCCACATCCGCCTAAGCTACTGCGTCTCCGACCAAGATCTGGACGAAGGCCTCCGCCGCCTGTCCAACTTCGTTTCAACCCTGTAGCCATCAGGGACGCAACACATCAGCCCACCGACCCAAGCATTATGAGTGGGGCGCGCCGGCCAACGGCAACCCTGGCTGCCCAAAGTCAACGCAGGCACGCGCCGCCGAAGGCCAGGCGCAAGGTTTTCGTAGATTCCGCACGAGCCGAAGAGCACTTAATGTACTCTTCGTGCGAGCCAGGACTTGACCGAGCGAAAACCTTGCGCCTGGCCTTCGGCGACGCGTGCCGGATGGTGGAATTGTGTGCAGCCAGGGTTTCCATTGACCGACGCCGGGGTCCCCGCCATAATACTTTCGGTTCACGCACGAATCCGCTGCCAGAGACAGCCGGCGCAAACGGGCCTTACCCGCGAGCTTAATGGGACTTCCCGCCAGCCGAGGTGGTCGAGTAGATATGTCTTCTCGCCCCCGTCGCTCATGCAGCGCGGGGGCTTTCTTTTTGGACATGCCCCCGTCACGTCCTTGTGGCGGACCGTGCCCGGAAAGAATTCGAGGAGGTGTAATTCATGCCCCAGCAGTACAAAATCGACAAGGTTGCAGAGATCGAGTCCCGTATCGCCGAGAACGCCGGTCTGTTCGTCGTCAACTACAACGGTCTGACGGTTAAGCAGGCTCAGGAGCTGCGTCATCAGCTTCGCGAGTGCGGCGCCGAGATGAAGGTCTACAAGAACAACCTGGTCAAGATCGCTCTCAAGAACCAGGAGCAGCCCGAGCTCGACGAGATTCTCGCCGGCCCCGTCGCTTATGTGTTCTACGAGTCCGAGCCGGTCGAGGCCGCTAAGGCCCTTAAGGACTTCTCCGCTCAGTCCAAGGGCGTCCTTGAGATCAAGGGCGGTATCTCCGACGGCAAGGCCGTTTCCGCTGATGATGTTAAGGCTATCGCCGAGCTGCCCACCAAGGATCAGCTTCTCGGCCAGATCGCCGGTCTCATCTCCGGTTTCGCTCGCGACATCGCTGTCTGCGTCAACGGCGTTTCCTCTGGTCTCGCTCGTTCGATCCAGCAGGTCTCCGAGCAGAAGGCAGCCTAGTCGCTGTTTTCACCCGCGGCGGCAACGCCGCACCCCTGGCGCATTCGCGCCGTGTTTTAACTGATCTCCGTGCACAGACACGGAAACCGAAAGGACTTAGAAATGGCTAAGCTTACCACCGATGAGATCATCGATGCTCTTAAGGAAATGACCCTTCTCGAGGCTTCCGAGCTCGTCAAGGCTATCGAGGACACCTTCGGCGTTTCCGCCGCTGCTCCTGCCGCTGTTGTCGCCGCTCCCGCTGCTGGCGCTGCTGAGGCCGAGGAGAAGACCGAGTTTGACGTCGTGCTCGAGGGCTTCGGCGACAACAAGATCCAGGTCATCAAGGCCGTCCGTGAGCTCACCAACCTTGGCCTGAAGGAGGCCAAGGAGGTCGTCGAGGGCGCTCCCAAGGCTGTTCTCGAGGGTGCCAAGAAGGAGGACGCCGAGGCTGCCAAGGAGAAGCTCGAGGCTGCTGGCGCTGCTGTCACCCTCAAGTAATCAGGCTTTCTCGCCAGATTTCTTTAAAGACGGGGTTCGCATTGCGAGCCCCGCCTTTTTTGTTTTTCGGTCCCTCGGCATCGGTTGCCCAAACTGCCATATTCTGTGATTTGCGTCGTATCGGGTGCCCTGCCGTTGGGCAATAAAATTGCACCATTCGAGCAATAATTTGCGTTGACCTGCTGAAGAATTGTCTCTGCCTTGTAGCGACATATAGTTCCAGCGGTAAGATGCTTGGGTATCGCAATTTGGTCTGCGGCTGTGTGCCGCACGCATGGGGCGCTTTTGCGCCTGCGAAAGGATCTTTGAATAACATGAAGGCAATCATCCCCGCCGCCGGTCTTGGCACGCGTTTCCTGCCTGGCACCAAGTGCACGCCCAAAGAGATGCTGCCGGTGCTCGACAAGCCCGTCATTCAGTACGTCGTCGAGGAGGCGCTCGACCCCGAGGAAGTCGACGACGCCATCATCGTTACTTCTCCCGGTAAGCCTGAGCTACTGAACTACTTCCAGCCCGATCGCTCGCTCGAGAACCTGCTGCGCGAGCGCGGCAAGAACGCCTATGCCGATGCCGTCGCCCACGCTGGCGGTATGCCGGTCGACTTCCGTTATCAGTACGAGCCCAAGGGCCTCGGCCATGCTATCCGCTCTGCTGCCGACGCCGTGGCAGGGGAGAACTTCCTGGTTCTTCTGGGCGACTACGTTGTACCTAACCGCGACATCTGCGACAAGATGCTCGCCGTTTCCAAGGAGCACGGTGGCGCTTCGGTTATCGCTGTCGCTGCTTGCTCGCCCGAGGAAGTCAGCCGCTACGGCGTTATCGCCGGCGAGCGCGTCGGTTCGCTCGAGGGCGCCGAGGACGTTGCCGATGCAGAGCCGGGCGCTGTCTGGCGTATCGGCGGTCTGGTCGAGAAGCCCGCTCCCGAGGCTGCTCCGTCCAACCTGTACATCGTCGGCCGCTATCTGCTGAGCCCGCTGGTCATGGACCTGCTGGCAGATCAGCAGGCCGGCAAGGGCGGCGAGATCCAGCTCACCGACGCAATGGCCCGTTCGCTCGATCGCGAGGCCATGTATGCCGTCGTCATCGACCCGCTGTCGGGCTACGACACCGGCACTCCCTCTGGCTGGATGGCCACCAACGCCCTCATGGCTGCAAGTGACCCCCGCTTTGCCAGTGCCTTCTGGGACGCCATCGACGAGCGCGGCGGATTGATGCGCAAGTAAGCCTTCGGGCATCGACATTTACGGGCGCGGACCTCGGTTCGCGCCCGTTTTTTATAAGAGCTGCGATTGCCGACTCTCTGTTCACAGAAAATATATGAACAGGTGTTCGATATACATGCATCTACCTGCGCATTTTCTGTCGAAAAACTTTGCTACTCCAAAAACTCAATCGCGTCAAGGCTTTTCTTGCCCAACGGTCGCTACCTGATAAACTATTAGGTTGCGATAACTGGCGAAGCTATGCCTCGCCAACCCACCGAGCATTTCCGTGAAGGAGGAAAAACCTGGTGACCTACGCATACACTGCCACTGAGCGCAAGCGCGTCAGCTTCGGGAAAATCCCGGAGGCCATGGAGCTCCCCAACCTTATCTCTGTTCAAAGGGAATCCTTTGAGCGTTTTAAGGACGAGGGCCTTCGTGAGGCGTTCAAGGAATCCAGCCCCATCCAGAGCCAGAACCATGTTCTCGAGGTTACCTTCGGCGAGCATCAGTTCGGCGACCCCGCGCACACCGTCGAGGAGTGCCGCGAGAAGGACATGACCTATCAGGCCCCGCTTCTGACCGACGTCCGTCTCACCAACAAGGAGACCGGCGAGATCAAGGAGCAGCTCGTCTTTATGGGCGACTTCCCCATGATGACCGATCAGGGCACCTTCATCATCAACGGTACCGAGCGTATCGTCGTCTCGCAGCTCGTCCGCTCCCCGGGCGTGTACTACAGCTCCGAGATGGATTCGGGCAAGCAAATCTACAAGGCCCAGATCATCCCGTCCCGCGGTGCCTGGCTTGAGTTTGAGGTCGACAAGCGCGACCAGCTCATGGTCTCCATCGACCGTAAGCGCAAGCAGAGCGCCACGATGTTCCTGCGCGCCCTTGGCATCGCCGTCACCAACGACGACATCATCGAGCTGCTCGGCAACTCCGATGTGATCAAGCGTACCCTGGAGCGCGACACCGCCCTCACTCGCGAGGACGCCCTCATCGAGATCTACCGTCGTCTGCGCCCGGGTGAGCCTCCCACCGTGGACGCTTCCCGCAGCCTGCTCGAGGGTCTGCTCTTTAACCCGCAGCGCTACGACCTGGCCCGCGTCGGTCGTTACAAGGTCAACAAGAAGCTCAACCTCACCACCGAGGAAGAGGTCACGGTGCTCACCGACGAGGATATCGTCGCGACGCTGCGCTACCTGCTGTCCCTCGCTGCCGGCGAGCAGGGCTTCAAGGTCGACGACATCGACCACTTTGGCAACCGCCGTATCCGCACCGTCGGCGAGCTCGTCGCCAACCAGTTCCGTATCGGCATGAGCCGTATGGAGCGCGTCGTCCGTGAGCGCATGAGCTCCCAGGACATTGACGAGATCACCCCGCAGTCGCTCATCAACATCCGCCCGATCGTGGCCTCCATCAAGGAGTTCTTCGGTTCCTCGCAGCTCTCGCAGTTCATGGACCAGGCGAACCCCCTGACCGGTCTGACCCACAAGCGCCGTCTGTCCGCACTCGGCCCTGGTGGTCTTGCCGGCCACAAGTCCGGCTCCAGCCGCCGCACCAACGTGCCGACGGCCGTCCGCGACGTTCACAACTCGCACTACAGCCGCATGTGCCCGATCGAGACCCCCGAAGGCCCCAACATCGGCCTGATCGGCTCGCTCGCCCTCTACGCCCGCGTCAACGAGTATGGCTTCATCGAGGCCCCGTTCCGTCGCGTCGAGAACGGCGTTGCCACCGATCAGATCGACTGGATGACCGCTGACGAGGAAGAGAAGCACGTCATCGCGCCGGCCAACACGCCGCTCGATCCCAAGACCAACGAGTTCATCACGACCGATGCCGAGGGTAAGATCGTCCGTCCGCACACCGTGATCGCCCGTACCCGCGACTTCGACGGCTCCTTCGGCGCTCCCGCCGACGTGCCCGTCGAGGACGTCGACTACATGGACGTCTCGCCGCGTCAGATGCTCTCCGTCGCAGCCACGCTGATCCCGTTCCTTGAGCACGATGACGCCAAGCGTACGCTGATGGGCGCCAACATGCAGCGTCAGGCCGTGCCGCTGGTTCACCCCGCCGCTCCCTATGTCGGTACCGGCATGGAGCGTCGCGCCGCTCTGGACTCCGGCGAGGTCACCCTGGCCAAGAACGCCGGCGAGGTCATCTTTGCCGACGCCGCCAAGATCATCGTCAAGCATGCCGGCGGCATGGACGAGTACCACCTGGCCAAGTACCAGCGCTCCAACCAGTCCACCTGCATCAACCACCGTCCGCTCGTTCGCGTTGGTGACACCGTTGAGCAGGGCGAGCCTCTGGCCGACGGTCCTTCGACCGATCACGGCGAGCTCGCACTGGGTCAGAACCTCACCGTGGCCTACATGCCGTGGGAAGGCTTTAACTACGAGGACGGTATCGTCGTGTCCGAGCGCCTGGTGGCCGAGGACCTGCTGACGACCATCAACATCACCCGTCACGAGATCGACGCCCGCGACACCAAGCTCGGCCCCGAGGAGATCACCCGCGAGATCCCGAACCTCTCCGAGGACATGCTTGCCAACCTCGACGAGGACGGCATCATCCGCATCGGCGCCGAGGTCGGCCCTGGCGACATCTTGGTCGGCAAGGTCACGCCTAAGGGCGAGAGCGCTCTGACCGCCGAGGAGCGCCTGCTGCGCGCCATCTTCGGTGCCAAGGCCCACGACGTCCGCGACACCTCCCTTAAGATGCCTCACGGCGCTTACGGCCGCGTCATCGACGTCGTCCGCTTTAGCCGCGAGAACGGCGACGACCTGGCCCCCGGCGTCAACGAGCAGGTGCGCGTCTACGTCGCCCAGCGTCGTAAGATCCAGCAGGGCGATAAGATCGCCGGCCGCCACGGCAACAAGGGTGTTATCTGCAACGTTCTGCCGGTCGAGGACATGCCCTACATGGCTGACGGTACCCCGATCGACGTTATCCTCAACCCGCTGGGCGTTCCTTCGCGTATGAACGTCGGCCAGCTGCTCGAGTGCCACCTTGGCTGGGCTGCTGCGTGCGGTTGGGATACCGAGCAGGCCGACTCCGACAAGTACGTCCCCGGTCCGTTCTTCACCGCCACGCCCGTCTTCGACGGCGCCAAGGAGGACGAGATCGCCGAGGTCATCCGTCGTGCCAACAAGAACATGCTCAACAAGGCTACCGCTGCCTTTGGCGATCACATGCGCCCCGAGTTCGTCACCCAGCTTGACGAGCGCGGCAAGACCCGCCTGTTCGACGGCCGCACCGGCGAGGAGTTCCGCGAGCCCATTACCGTGGGTACGTCCTACATCCTCAAGCTCGGCCACATGGTCGACGACAAGATCCACGCCCGTTCGACCGGCCCTTACAGCCTGGTTACCCAGCAGCCTCTGGGCGGCAAGGCTCAGTTCGGCGGCCAGCGCTTCGGCGAGATGGAAGTTTGGGCACTGTACGCTTACGGTGCTTCCAACGTCCTGCAGGAGATCCTGACCGTCAAGTCCGACGATACCGTGGGCCGTGTCAAGACCTACGAGTCCATCGTCAAGGGCGAGAACGTTCCTGTCCCGGGTATCCCCGAGTCCTTCAAGGTTCTCGTCAAGGAGATTCGCTCCCTCGCACTGGACATCGAGCCCATGCACGATGCCGACGAGGACGCCTCCGCCCCTGTGACCGCCGAGGAGACCTCTGCTCTCGACGACCTGGCTGCGCTCGCCGGCGTTGACGCCGACGTCGAGGCCGAGGATGCCGAGACCGCCGAGGCACCCGAGGCTGTCGCCGCCACGACCACTGATAAGGAGTAGTTGACTGTGGCAGATTTCGAAGCTACTGATTTTGACTCGGTAAAGATCTCCCTTGCCTCCGCCGACCAGATCCGTTCCTGGTCGCACGGTGAGGTCAAGAAGCCGGAGACCATCAATTACCGTACCCTCAAGCCCGAGAAGGACGGCCTGTTCTGCGAGAAGATCTTCGGTCCCGCCAAGGACTGGGAGTGCTCCTGCGGCAAGTACAAGGGCATCCGCTTTAAGGGCATCGTCTGCGAGCGCTGCGGCGTCGAGGTCACCTCGGCCAAGGTGCGTCGCGACCGCATGGGTCACATCGAGCTCGCCGCTCCCGTGTCCCACATCTGGTACTTCAAGAGCCCCACGAGCTTCCCGATGAGCCGTATGCTCGACATCAAGTCCAAGGACCTCGAGAAGGTTCTGTACTTTGCCAGCTACATCATCACCGAGGTTGACTATGAGGCCCGCGAGGCCGACGCCGACGACCTGCGCGAGGAGCTCGCCGCCGATCTGGAAGAGATCGATGCCGAGTGCGCCCGCCAGATCGAGTCCCTCAAGGAGCAGGGCAACCCCGAGAACTTTGACGAGTTCTCCGACGAGGAGCCGCTGACCCCCGAGGAGATCGCCTCTGGCATCGTCGACATCGAGGAAGAGTGCAAGGACGAGAAGCAGCTCCGCACGGACGCCTTCAACGCCTTCATGAAGCTCAGCGAGCGCGACCTCATTTCCGATGAGCCGCTGTTCCGTGAGATGACCCGTTACTACTCCATGTACTTCAAGGGCGGCATGGGTGCCGAGGCCGTCCGCGACCTGCTCGCTGCCATCGACCTCCCCTCCGAGGCCGAGAAGCTCAAGGCCATCATCGCCGACGAGGACTCCCAGAAGCAGAAGCGCGAGAAGGCCGTTAAGCGCCTCGAGGTCGTTGACGCCTTCCTGAAGGGCGGCAACAGCCCCGCGAACATGATCCTGGACGTCATTCCGGTCATTCCGCCCGATTTGCGCCCGATGGTCCAGCTTGACGGTGGCCGTTTCGCCGCGTCCGACCTCAACGACCTGTACCGTCGCGTGATCAACCGTAACAACCGACTCAAGCGCCTGCTCGACCTGGACGCCCCTGCGATCATCGTGAATAACGAGAAGCGCATGCTCCAGGAGTCCGTGGACGCCCTGTTCGACAACGGCCGTCGTGGTCGCCCGGTCTCTGGCCGTGGCGGTCGCCCGCTCAAGTCGCTCGCCGAGGCCCTCAAGGGCAAGCAGGGTCGTTTCCGTCAGAACCTGCTGGGCAAGCGTGTCGACTACTCCGGCCGTTCGGTAATCGTTACCGACCCCAAGCTGCTGCTGCACCAGTGCGGTCTGCCCAAGACCATGGCGCTGGAGCTCTTCAAGCCCTTCGTCATGAAGCGCCTGGTCGAGCTTGGCAAGGTCGAGAACATCAAGGGCGCCAAGCGCGCTATCGACCGCGGTGCCACCTTTGTGTGGGATATCCTCGAAGAGGTCATCGACGGCCGCGTCGTGCTGCTCAACCGTGCACCGACCCTGCACCGTCTGTCCATCCAGGCCTTTGAGCCGGTGCTGGTCGAGGGCAAGGCTATCCACCTGCACCCGCTGGTCTGCTCGCCCTTCAACGCCGACTTCGACGGCGACCAGATGTCTGTCCACGTGCCGCTGTCCAGCCAGGCTCAGGCCGAGGCCCGCGTGCTCATGCTCTCTGCGAACAACCTGCGCTCGCCGGCATCCGGCAAGCCGGTTAACATCCCCTCGCAGGACATGATCATCGGTGTGTACTACCTGACCCAGGTCCGCGACGGTCTGCCGGGCGAGAACCACGTGTTCGCCAGCTTCGACGACGCGCTGCACGCCTATGACTGCCGCTCCGAGGTCGACATGCAGGCCAAGATTCAGGTCCGCGTGTCCGCTGCCGACGCCAATGTCATCAACGAGGACGGCACCCGTATCTTCCGCGTTAAGAACGGCAAGAACGAGTTTGTCGACTACGACGTCACCGGCAACAAGACCGCGCGCTTCGAGACCTCCATCGGCCGCATCATCTTCAACCGCCAGTGCCTGCCCGAAGACTATGAGTTCATGAACTACAAGATGGTCAAGGGCGACGTGGCCAAGCTGGTTGCCGACTGCTGCGATCGTTACCCCGAGGCCAAGGTCGGCCCGATCCTCGACGCCATCAAGTACTCCGGCTTCCACTACGCTACCCGCGCCGGCCTCACCATCTCGGTGTGGGACGCTCTCATCCCTGCCGAGAAGCAGGAGCTGCTCGATCGCGCCCAGGCCAACGTCGACCAGATCAACGAGTACTTCGAGGAGGGCTTCATCAACGAGACGGAGCGCCACATCGAAGTCGTTAACGAGTGGACCGCTTGTACCGACAAGGTCGCAGCGCTTATGCTCGACATGTTCGACGAGGAGAACCCGCTGTACATGATGGCCGACTCCGGCGCCCGTGGTTCTAAGACCCAGCTGCGTCAGCTCGGCGGCATGCGTGGTCTGATGGCAGACATGTCCGGCGAGACGATCGACCTTCCCATTAAGGCGAACTTCCGCGAGGGCCTACTGCCGCTCGAGTACTTCATTTCGACCTACGGCGCCCGTAAGGGCCTGGTCGATACCGCATCCCACACCTCGGACTCTGGTTACCTGACCCGTCGTCTGGTCGACGTGGCCCAGGATGTCATCGTCCGCGAGGAGGACTGCGGTACGCACGAGGGCGTCACCTACAACCTCATCATCCCCGGCACCACCGACCTCAACACCGACCTCGTCGGCCGTTGCTTCATTGAGGACGTCGTGGCCCCCGATGGCACCGTGCTCTTTGAGCAGGACGGCTACATCGAGAAGGTCGCCGACATCCAGAAGATGGTCGATGCGGGCCTCAAGAAGGTCAAGCTTCGCGCGCTGCTCACCTGCCGCTCCAAGTACGGCGTGTGCCAGAAGTGCTACGGCTGGGATCTTTCCACCCGTCGTCCGGTCGCCATCGGTACCGCGGTCGGCATTATTGCCGCCCAGTCCATCGGCGAGCCCGGTACGCAGCTTACGATGCGTACCATTCACTCCGGCGGCGTCGCTGGCGTCGACGATATTACGCAGGGTCTGCCTACGGTCAGCCGTATGTTCGATATCGTCGGCAACGTCAACGAGAAGATTCTGGGTCGCGAGGCCGAGCTGGCTCCGTACTCCGGTCACCTCTCGATCAAGCCCGAGAAGTCCGAGTACGTGCTGACGCTCACCGACTCCGAGGATCACACCCGTGTCCTCGACGAGCGTCGCGTCCCCGCATCTGTGCGCTTTATGCCCGAGATCGAGGATGGCTGCGAGGTTCGTGCCGGCGACCAGATCACCAAGGGCTTCGTCAACTTCCGCAACCTGCGCAAGCTGACCGACATCGAGTCGACGATGCACACCTTCGTCGAGAGCGTCAAGGACGTCTACACCAGCCAGGGCGTCGACCTGAACGACAAGCACATCGAGGTGCTCGCACGTCAGATGCTGCGTCGCGTTCAGATCACCAACCCCGGCGATTCCAAGTACCTGCTTGGTCAGTACGTCGACCGCTACGAGTTCGCCGACGAGGTCGAGCGCGTTGCCCGTCTGGGCGGTCAGGCCCCCGTGGCCGAGCCCGTCATCCTGGGTACGCTCAAGGTCGCGTCCAACATCGACTCCTGGCTGTCGAGCGCTTCGTTCATCCGTACCGCCGGCGTCCTTACCGAGGCTGCCATCGAGGGCAAGGTCGACCACCTGCTCGATCTTAAGTCCAACGTCATCGTCGGTAAGAAGATCCCGGCTGGTACCGGCCTCAAGCCGTACGCCAACGCCAAGCTGACGTATCGCACGGCCGACGGCTACGTGGACATCGACGGTCCGGCTTCGCCCAACGCCAAGTCGCTGCCCGAGTGGGCTCCTGTGGAGCTCAAGGACCTGGACGAGCAGCTTCCGCAGCAGCTCGACTGGGCCGGCTACGACGAGTTCGGTGGTGCTGACGGTTCGTTCACCCGCAACGGCCACACCATCTCCGCCGAGAAGGCTCGTCTGTACCTGTTCGACGACCTGGGCGTGTCGCAGCGCTGGACCAACAAGTTCAGCGAGGTTGGCATCGAGACGGTCGGCGACCTGGTTGGCAAGTCCGAGGAGGATCTGCTGCGCATCGATGGCATCGGTGCCAAGGCGATCGAGGAGCTCCGTGACGGCCTCGAGGCCCACGATCTGCTCTACATCCTCGAGAACAACGACGACGTTGCCGACGAGGAAGACCTCTCGCAGCTGCTGCAGATGGTCTTTAGCCCCGACGGTCCGGACGACATCCTGCTGGGCACCTCCGCCGCGCCGACGCATCACGCCGACGCCGACGAGGAGCTCCTGGGCGCCCCGATCGACGACAAGAAGGCTCCCGCTAACGGTGCCATCAACGAGGACATGGCGTCCCTCGACGAGCTGCTCAACCAGCTCGTGGACACCGACGACGCCGAAGAGGCCAAGGACAACGACGAGGAATAATTTCCTAGTACGTTAACCGTCCTTCCAAAGACCCGCTTCCCAACAGGGGAGCGGGTCTTTTTTGATGAGGAACGTTACCCCGACGAGCACGTCGGATTCCCGGAACGGGCCGCCCGCTGTTTAAGTTTGTCGCGAGTTCCGCACGCAAAGGAAAGCACTTAATGTGCTTTCCGTCTTGCGCAGGACTGTAGAGCAGCAAACTTAACCCCTGTGCCGCCCGGCCCGGGAATCCGCCCACGCGCACAGGCGGGGATTCCTTTTATGGAGGCTTTGCGGAAATATGGCTATTTTGGGATACGCCCGGCGGCGTGGTCTGTTGACGGCACAGCTAACGGCACGTATCCTATCGAACTGCGTGTTTCGTAGGGGGATGCTGACCCCTCGATTCAAGCCGTTGCACTTTACAGAAAGCTGGAATCATTCGAGAAGGAGTACGCTTTGCCTACTATTAACCAGCTGGTTCGCCAGGGCCGTCGTTCCGTGCCCAAGAAGTCCAAGAACGCTGCTCTGCAGCACAACTCCCAGAAGCGCGGCGTGTGCACCCGCGTCTTCACCACGAGCCCCAAGAAGCCGAACTCGGCTCTTCGTAAGGTTGCCCGTGTTCGCCTCGTCAACGGCATCGAAGTTACTGCTTACATCCCGGGTGAGGGCCACAACCTGCAGGAGCACTCCATCGTGCTCGTCCGCGGCGGTCGTGTCCGTGACCTCCCTGGTGTCCGTTATCACGTCATCCGTGGCGCCTACGACGCTGCTCCGGTCCAGAACCGTATGCAGGCCCGTTCCAAGTACGGTGCTAAGCGCCCCAAGGCTAAATAAGCCAGATAACGTTTTGATACTTTCGCCGTGCGCCGCCTAAGCGCCGCACGGTAGACACTTAAGGAGATTTCACATGCCGCGTCGTGCAGCAGCTAATCGTCGTGAGGTTCAGCCTGACGCCGTTTACAACAACCGCCTGGTGACTCAGCTCATCAACAAGGTCCTTCTTGACGGCAAGAAGGCCACCGCTGAGCGCATCGTTTACACCGCTTTCGAGATCGTTGCCGAGAAGTCCGAGGGTGGCGACGCTCTCGCTACCTTCAAGAAGGCTATGGACAACGTCAAGCCCACGCTCGAGGTTAAGCCCAAGCGTGTCGGTGGCGCTACCTATCAGGTCCCGATGGAGGTCAACTCCCGTCGTTCCACCGCTCTGGGCATCCGCTGGATCGTCAACTTCTCCCGCGCTCGCAAGGAGAAGACCATGGCCGAGCGTCTCGCTAACGAGATCCTCGACGCCTCCAACGGTCTTGGCGCTTCCGTCAAGAAGCGTGAGGACGTCTTCAAGATGGCCGAGGCCAACCGCGCGTTCTCTCACTATCGTTGGTAAGTTAAGGTAAGGAACTAACATGGCTAAGCCTAAGTACAAGCTTTCCGATACCCGTAACATCGGCATCATGGCCCACATCGATGCCGGTAAGACCACCACGACCGAGCGTATTCTTTACTACACCGGTAAGACCCACAAGATCGGTGAGGTCCATGAGGGCGCTGCCACCATGGACTGGATGGTTCAGGAGCAGGAGCGCGGCGTAACCATTACCTCCGCTGCTACCACGTGCTTCTGGAACAAGGACGGTAAGGACTACCGCATCCAGATCATCGACACCCCGGGCCACGTTGACTTCACCGCCGAGGTCGAGCGCTGCCTGCGCGTCCTCGATGGCGCTGTCGCCGTCTTCGACGCCGTTGCCGGCGTTCAGCCCCAGTCTGAGACCGTTTGGCGTCAGGCTTCTACCTTCAACGTCCCCCGCATCGCCTTCATCAACAAGTATGACCGCGTGGGCGCTGACTTCTTCAACGCTATCGAGACCATGAAGGATCGTCTCGACGCCAACGCCGTGGCCGCTCAGGTCCCGATGGGCGCCGAGGACAACTTCTGGGGCGTCATCGACCTCGTTACCATGACTGCATGGGACTTCAAGGCCGACGAGAAGGGCATGACCTACCCCGAGCCGATGGACGAGATCCCGGCTGAGTTTGCCGACATCGCTGCCACCAAGCGCGAGGAGCTCCTCGACGCTGCTGCCAGCTTTGACGACGAGCTCATGGAGAAGATCCTCATGGAGGAGGACTTCACCGTCGAGGAGCTCAAGGCTGCTCTGCGCAAGGGCGTTCTGGCCAACGAGCTCAACCTCGTCTTCGTGGGCTCCGCCTACAAGAACAAGGGCGTTCAGGAGCTGCTCGACGCTGTCGTCGACTACCTGCCCAGCCCGCTCGACGTTGAGGCCGTCACCGGTACCGATCCGGACACCGGCGAGGAGATCCAGCGTCATCCTTCCTTCGACGAGCCTTTCTCCGGCCTGGTCTTCAAGATCATGACCGACCCGTTCGTCGGTAAGCTCACCTACGTCCGCGTTTACTCCGGCCGCGCCGAGTCCGGCTCCTACGTGGTCAACGCTTCCAACGGTCAGCGCGAGCGTCTCGGCCGCATCCTCGAGATGAACGCCGCCGAGCGTATCGACCGTGACGACGCTGCCGCCGGCGACATCGTCGCTTGCGTCGGCTTCAAGAACTCCACCACCGGTGACACCCTGTGCGCCGAGGGCAAGGAGATCGTCCTCGAGAAGATCGAGTTCGCTAAGCCCGTTATCGACGTTGCCATCGAGCCCAAGACCAAGGCCGAGCAGGACAAGATGTCCCTGGCTCTGACCAAGCTCGCCGAGGAGGACCCGACCTTCCAGGTGTCCACCAACCACGAGACCGGCCAGACCATCATCGCCGGCATGGGCGAGCTGCACCTCGAGATCATCGTCGACCGTCTGCTCCGCGAGTTCAAGGTTGACGCTAACGTCGGTAAGCCCCAGGTTGCCTACCGCGAGACCGCCGGTCACGACGTCGAGAAGGCTGAGGGCAAGTTCGTCCGTCAGTCCGGCGGTCGCGGTCAGTACGGCCACGCCGTCATCAAGCTCGAGAAGATGGAGGAGGGCTTCGGCTACGAGTTCGTCAACGCTATCGTCGGCGGCGTCGTGCCCAAGGAGTACATCCCGTCCATCGACAAGGGCATCCAGGAGGCCCTGAACACCGGTGTTATCGCCGGCTTCCCGGTCCTCGACGTTAAGGTCACCCTGTTCGACGGTTCTTACCACGAGGTCGACTCCTCCGAGGCCGCCTTCAAGATCGCCGGTTCCATGGCTATCAAGGACGCTCTCAAGAAGTCCGATCCGCAGCTGCTCGAGCCGATCATGGCTGTCGAGGTCGAGACCCCCGAGCAGTACATGGGCGACGTTATGGGCAACCTCTCCGGTCGCCGCGGCAAGATCGAGGGCATGGAGGATCGCAAGAACAGCAAGCTCATCCGTGCCAAGGTGCCGCTGGGCGAGATGTTCGGTTACGCTACCGACCTTCGCTCCCAGACCCAGGGCCGTGCATCCTACACGATGCAGTTCGACTCTTATGAGCCCGCGCCCAAGTCCATCGTGGACGAGGTCATGAGCAAGAACGCCTAAGTTCGAGCTCCCTGTTACGTAATCCGCGAGAACATCTCTCGCACTCTTTGGAGGTTTAAGTTGGCTACCCAGAAGATCCGCATTCGCCTCAAGGGCTATGATCACGAGGTCGTCGATCAGTCCGCGAAGCTCATCGTCGAGACCGCTCAGAAGACCGGTGCTCGCGTTTCCGGTCCTGTCCCCCTGCCCACCGAGCGCAACCTGTACACGGTTATCCGCTCGCCGCACGTGAACAAGGACTCCCGTGAGCAGTTCGAGATGCGCACCCACAAGCGCCTCATCGACATCCTCGACCCCACCTCGGGCACCGTTGATTCGCTCATGCGTCTCGACCTCCCCGCTGGCGTCGACATCGACATCAAGCTCTAAGCGATATCGCTCATAGCTTACAGAGCCCCGCTGCCATTACGGTAGCGGGGCTCTTTTGTTTTGCATGATGGGTTTTGACCGCCTGGTAATGCTGCTGAGTAGGTGGCTGCGGCGCCCTATTCGCCCAAGGGGCGCAGCGACGCCTCCTCAAAATGGAAGGATCGCAAGCCGTCTTCTGTTTCGATGCACGCGCGTCCAAAGGTATCGACGGTTTTAAAGATGCCTCGCGCCTGCTCGTCACCGGCAGGGGAGCGGGCGATAACGTGCTTTCCAATCCAATTGAGGTGAGCGACATATTCGCCGTGGACGGGCGCGAGCGATCCGGTGTTTTCTTCCATGGCGTTGAGGCGTTCTGCCCAGGCATCTACAGCGTCTATAACTGCGTGATAGACCTCATCGAGGAGCATGTCGACAGCAGGAACGTTCTCGTTAAGGTCCGAGAGACCGATTGCCGGCAGGCCGCCATCGGGCACCTCCGTGGGCACATAGTTCACGTTGACGCCGATGCCACAGACCGCAAAGGGGTTGCCTTCGTTATCGCGTGCGGCTTCGACCAGAATGCCGCCGAGCTTGCGTCCTCGCGCGACCAGGTCGTTGGGCCATTTGAGGCCAATCTCGTTTGCAAGACCCTGCTTTTCGAGTGCTTCGAGCACCGCTAGGCCGCTGACGGCGGCAAGACCAGAGTACTTTGCGGGATTAACGCATGGACGCAGGACAATCGAAAGCAATAGGTTGCCGGCGGTTGAATCCCACTTGTGGCCGCGCCGGCCGCGTCCTGCCGTTTGCGCGCGGGCGGCAAGTCCTGTGCCGTGCAGCGCACCCTGTTTTCCTGCCTCGAGCAGGTCATCGTTGGTCGATCCGGTTACGTCGACAATCGTTAATTGGGCATCCATAGCGGCTGCTACCTCCTTATTGAATAAGTGAATGACGCAATGGTGTCGAGAGATAGACACAATGTGAAGCCTTTGTCGCATTTGGACAATTTAATGTTAACACGTCAACAAAGACTGAAATGCGTTATCCTCTCTTGGTCGATGTAAACACGTCAACAACTCAAAGGAGGTTAGTGATGGGTTTCACGATTCTTGGAACAGGTTCGGCACTTCCTGAGCGCAGTGTTTCCAATGACGAGCTGTCTGAGTTCCTCGATACCTCGGATGAGTGGATTTTTACTCGTACAGGTATCAAGAGCCGCCACGTCTGCACCACCGAGTCACTTGACGACCTTGCAGTAGCGGCGAGCGAGCGGGCACTCCAGGTGTCCGGAATCGACGCGAGCCAGCTGGATCTGATCGTCTGCTCGACGACGACGGGTGACCACCTTGTTCCCGCTGAGGCGTGTGCCGTTGCTGAGCGACTAGGCGCGACGTGCCCTGCCTTCGATGTCTCGGCGGCTTGTGCCGGCTTCGTATTTGCGCTCGATGTCGCCGAGGGCTATATCGCTCGCAGCCGTGCCGAGCGCGTGCTTGTTGTTGCTGCCGAGCAGATGACGCGCGCGCTCGACTGGACCGACCGTGCCACCTGCGTGCTTTTTGGCGATGGGGCAGGCGCCGCAGTGATTGAAGCTGGGGGAGACAACCCCCTTGCCGTTGAGCTTTCGACGGCGCCCGACGTCGAGACGTTGCGCGTTCCCGGTCTGGTCGGTACCTCGCCGTTTAAGGCTTCCGCAGATAGCGCGAGTGTGCTGTCCATGAATGGCCGCCGCGTGTTCAAGTTCGGCGTCAACGCCATCTGCGACACGGTCCATAAGCTTGCGATCGATGCGGGCATTTTGGTCGAAGACATCGATCATTTTGTATTCCATCAGGCTAACGAACGAATCCTGAGCCAGGCGGTCAAGCGCCTGGGCGTGCCGGACGAGCGCGTGGTTCGCACGTTGCGCGAGACCGGCAACATTTCGAGCGCATGCATTCCGCTTGCCCTCGACCGGCTGGCAAACGCCGGTGCACTTCACACAGGCGACACCATCGCCTTGGTTGGATTTGGCGCCGGCCTGGATATAGGTGGCTATCTGCTTCGTTGGAAGTAGTCGCACATAGGAAATAAAAACGCCCTAGGGCACAACCAAAGGAGAACTACCATGGCAGATCAGAAGACCTTCGAGCGCGTTTGCGACGTTATCCGCGAGACCGCCGGTCTTGACGATGTCGAGATGAAGCCCGAGTCCACGCTCGAGGAGATTGGTCTCGACAGCCTGGGCACCGTCGAGATCCTCGTTGCCGTCGAGGACGAGTTTGGCATCCAGCTCGATACCGAGGAGAACCCCAAGACGGTCGGCGAGTTCGCCGATACGGTCGAGGCGGCATTGGAGAAGTAGAGATGCTCAAGACTCCTCTCTGCGATCTGCTCGGCATCGAAAAGCCCGTGTTCCAGGGCGGTATGGCCTGGATTGCCGATGCCTCGCTGGCGTCCGCAGTGTCCGAGGCGGGTGGCTTAGGCATCATTGCGGCCATGAACGCCGACGCCAACTGGCTGCGCGACCAGATTCACGAGCTGCGCGCCAGGACGGATAAGCCCTTTGGCGTCAACGTCATGCTCATGAGCCCGTTCGCCGACGAGGTTGCACAGGTCGTGATTGACGAGCGAGTGCCGGTCGTCGTGACGGGCGCCGGCAATCCCGCCAAGTACATGAAGGCGTGGAACGAGGCGGGCATCAAGGTCATCCCGGTCGTTGCCTCGGTGGCGCTGGCGCGCCTCGTGGCACGTCGTGGAGCCACGGCGGTTGTTGCCGAGGGTACCGAATCGGGCGGCCATATTGGCGAGACCTCGACGATGGCACTGGTGCCGCAGGTCGTCGATGCGGTTGACATTCCCGTCGTGGCCGCCGGCGGTATTGCCGACGGCCGCGGCGTGGCGGCCGCCTTTATGCTGGGCGCCGAAGGCGTGCAAGTGGGTACGCGCTTTCTGGTCGCAGACGAGTGCACCGTCTCGGAGCAGTACAAAGAGATGGTCCTGAAGGCCAACGACACTTCAACGCGTGCGACCGGTCGCTCGACGGGACATCCAGTGCGCGCCCTCAAGAGCCCCTTCACCAACGCCTATGCCAAGAGCGAGGGTTCCGGCGCGAGTGCCGAGGAGCTCGGTGCTATGGGAACCGGTGCGCTGCGTAAGGCCGCCAAGGACGGCAACTACGAAGAGGGTTCGTTTTTGTGTGGACAGATTGCCGGCATGGTTAGCGAGCGCCAGAGCGCACGCGAAATCGTTGACGATCTGGTCGATGGCGCCGAGCGCGTTCTGAAGGGTGCGTCCGCATGGGTAGCGTAGCGTTTCTGTTTGCCGGCCAGGGTGCCCAGCACCCCGCGATGGGCGTCGACTTGATCGAGACATCGCCGGCGGCCGCCGAGGTGTTCGCCATTGCCGACGAGGTGCGCCCGGGGACGAGCGAGCAGTGCTGGAGCGCCTCCAAGGAGGAGCTCTCGCAGACCGAGAACACGCAGCCTTGCGTGTTCGTGCACGACTTGGCTGTCGCCGTCGCCCTGCGCGAGCGCGGCGTGGTGCCTGCCGCCTGTGCGGGATTCTCGCTGGGCGAGGTCGCTGCACTCACCTTTGCGGGGGCATTCGATACGCGAGCGGGTTTTGAGCTCGTGTGTGAGCGCGCGGCATTGATGGCCACGGCGGCCGAGCGTCACCCCGGCGGCATGCGCGCCGTCATCAAACTTGATGCTGCGCAAGTCGAGAACCTGGCTGCGCAGGCCGGCGAGGACTGCTGGCCGGTCAACTACAACAGTCCCCAGCAGACGGTTGTGGCCGGAGCGCCCGATGCGCTGCAGACCCTCGACGTCCTAGTAAAAGAGGCTGGCGGCCGCGCCATGAAGGTCGCGGTGTCGGGTGCATTTCATAGCCCCTATATGGCCGAGGCGACTGAGGGGCTGGCGACGTATATCCAAGCCGGCCACGCACCGTCTCCGCTGCTGATTCCGGTCATGGCAAACATGACGGCGGCGCCCTATCCGGCGGACTCGCGAGCGGCATCGGATGTCTTGGCCAACCAGGTGAGCCATGCCGTACGCTGGGTCGATACGCTGCATGCTCTGCAGGATCAAGGCATCGACACATTTATTGAGGTCGGCCCCGGCAAAACGCTGTCCGGCCTGGTCAAGCGTACGCTGAGCGACGTTCGTGTGTATTCGTGCGAGACGGCCGAGCAGGTCGCAGCTATTGCCGACGAGCTTGCATAGTCCACAGGGCTGTAACCCGAAAGGAATGACATGGGCAACTTGAATAACGGCACGCTCGAGCGCAACGACTCACGTCGTGTGGCGCTGGTCACGGGTGGCTCGCGGGGTATCGGCCGCGCCTGCGCTGTCGGTCTGGCGGAGGACGGCTTTGATATCGCCGTCGTCTATGCCGGTAGCGTCGATGCGGCGCGCGAGACGTGCGAAGCCTGCGAGGCGGCTGGCGCCACGGCACGCGCATATCAATGCGACGTGGCCGACCCCGCTGCCGTCAACGCGTGCGTGGAAGCGGTCCTCAACGACTTTGGCTCCATTTGGGCGCTCGTCAACAACGCCGGCATCACCCGCGATGGCCTGCTCATGCGCATGGGCGATGACGCCTTCGATCGCGTGCTCGATGTCAATCTCAAGGGAACATTCAACATGACGCGCGCGCTCACCAAGACCTTTATGCGCCAGCGCGGCGGTTGCGTCGTCAACATGAGCTCGGTCGTGGGCCTGATGGGCAATGCCGGGCAGGCCAACTACGCTGCCTCCAAGGCGGGCGTGATAGGGCTTACCAAGGCGGTGGCGCGCGAGCTTGCGCCCCGCGGCGTACGAGTGAACGCGGTTGCCCCCGGGTTTGTCGAGACGGATATGACGGCAAAGCTCTCGGAGAAGGTTCGCGCGGCAACCGAGGAGCAGATTCCCCTAAAGCGCATGGCGCGCCCCGAGGAAGTGGCCGGCGTGGTGCGATTTTTAGTGAGCGATGCGGCTGCCTACATTACGGGCGAGGTCGTACGCGTTGACGGCGGAATGGCGATGTAGAAATCAGGGCCGAAGAACGGCTTGGATGAGGAGACCATGATGGAACAGAGAGTTGCAATCACCGGCATCGGTGCCGTATCGCCGCTCGGCAACACCGCGCTTGCCACCTGGGCGGCCATGTGCGCCGGCACGTGCGGCATCGGCCCGATCACGCACTTCGATACCGATGCGTTTGCCGTTAAGGTGGCGGCCGAGGTCAAGGGCTTTGACGGCAACGAGTACTTTGGCAAGCGTGACGCCAAGCATCTCGACCCCTGCGTTCAGTTTGCGATGGCGGCTTCGGACGAAGCCATGCACGATGCGGGCTTTGATGTCGAAGGCGCCATCGATCGCGAGCGCCTGGGCGTCTACGTGGGCTCGGGCGTGGGCGGCATGACGACGCTCGTCGACAACGTCCATACGATTGCCGAACGTGGGCCCCGTCGCGCATCGCCCTATATGATCGCGATGATGATCCCCAACATGGCATCGGGCAATATCGCAATCCGCCACAAGGCAAAGGGCCCGACCCTGCCCGTGGTGACCGCGTGCGCAACCTCGGCCCATGCGGTGGGCGAGGCGTTCCGCGCCATCAAGCACGGCTATGCCGACGCGATCCTCGCGGGCGGCGCCGAGGCCGCAATTATCCCCGATGCCGTTGCGGGCTTTACGTCCTGCCGCGCATTGACCACCAACCCCGATCCCGCGACGGCCTGCCGTCCGTTCGATGCAGACCGCGACGGCTTTGTGATGGGCGAGGGCGCCTGCGTGCTCGTGCTCGAGAGCATGGAACATGCGCAGGCGCGCGGTGTGCACATTTATGCCGAGGTCGTGGGCTACGGCAACACCGATGATGCCTATCACATCACGAGCCCTGATCCCGAGGCTGCCGGCATTGCCCGCGCGATATCGCTGGCGGTGACCGAGGGCGACGTCAAGCCTTCCGAGGGTCTCTACATCAATGCCCACGGCACATCTACCAAGCTCAACGATTCGTCCGAGACGGCGGGCATTAAGCGTGCGCTCGGCGAGGACGCGGCGCGCGCCGCGCACGTCTCGTCGACTAAGTCGATGACCGGCCACATGATCGGTGCCACGGGCGCCATCGAGGTCATGGCCTGCGCCATGGCGCTCGAGCAGGGCGTGGTGCCGCCGACCATTAACTACCACACGCCCGATCCCGCCTGCGATCTTGACTACACGCCCAATCGCGCGGTTCGCGCCGACCTTACCTGGGCGCTTTCGACCAACCTGGGCTTTGGCGGACACAACGCCGCCATCGCGCTGCGTAGATATACGAGGAGCTAGAGCATGGATTCCAAAAGACTTGCCGAGATAGCCGATGTTATGGAGGACCGCGGCCTCACGCGCGTGCGCGTTGAGGAGCCCGATGGCACCGCGGTCGAACTCGAGCGCGCGAGCGCCGCACAGCCGGTTGC
Source organism: uncultured Collinsella sp. (assembly GCA_902496275.1). GTDB lineage: Bacteria > Actinomycetota > Coriobacteriia > Coriobacteriales > Coriobacteriaceae > Collinsella. Next base: position 83,960 of record CABVAC010000003.1, read on the forward strand.
CGTGCCCATGCCCATGCCGAGCGCTATGGCCGCTCCAGTTGCAGCTCCCACAGTCGCGCCTGCCGCACCGGAGCCCGCCGCGCAGACACCTGCCGCCGCACCGGAGCCCAAGGGCACCGAGGTGACCGCTCCCATGGTCGGCGTTTTCTATGCTGCCCCGGCGCCGGGCGACGAGCCGTTTGTGCGCGTGGGCTCTAAGGTCAAGGCCGGCGAGACGCTCTGCATCATCGAGGCCATGAAGGTTCTCAACGAGGTGACGGCAGAGGCGGATGGCGAGGTGCTCGAGATCTGCGTGGCCGACGGCGACCTCGTGGAGTTTGGCAGCTGCCTCATGAGGATCGGATAGGTGATATCCATGAACAAAGAAGAGCTTAAGGAACTGTTGCCGCATCGCGAACCGATGCTTTTGCTCGACGAGGCCGAGCTGGTGGGCGACGAAGCCCACGGCAAGATCACGATTACGGGCGACGAGTACTTTTTGCAGGGGCATTTTCCGGGAAACCCGGTGGTCCCCGGCGTGATTCAGTGCGAGATGCTCGCCCAAAACTGTTGCGTGCTGCTGATGGGCGATGAGGAGGCGCGCGGCGCGACGCCGTTCTACACGAGTCTGGACAAGGTGCGCTTTAAGCGTCCGGTGCGCCCGGGCGACACGGTTGATCTGGTGTGCACCATCACGCGTGCGCGCGGGCCGTTCCGCTTTGCGACGGGTACTGCGAGCGTCAACGGTGAGGTTTGCTGCCGCGCCGATATGTCTTTTGCACTCATGCACGAAAGTTAAGGAAGGCTTCATGTTCGACAAAGTGCTCATCGCCAACCGCGGCGAAGTCGCGGTCCGTGTTATCCGCGCGTGCCGCGATATGGGCATCAAGACCGTCGCCGTTTATTCCACGGCCGATGCGGACGCGCTGCACGTGCAGCTTGCCGACGAGGCGTATTGCATCGGCGGTCCGCGTCTTGCCGAGAGCTACCTCAACGACGATGCTGTGCTCACCTGTGCCGTAAAGTCGGGAGCTAAGGCAATTCATCCCGGCTATGGCTTTTTCTCCGAGAAGGCGAGCTTCGTGCGCGACTGCGACAAGTATGGCCTGGCGTTTGTTGGTCCTTCGGCCAAGGTGATCGACAGCATGGGCGACAAGGACGCCGCACGTCGAACGGCTGCCGCGGCGGGCGTGCCCATCGTGCCGGGCTGCGATTTGCTCAAAAGTCCCGAGGAGGCAACGGCCGAGGCTGAGCGCATTGGCTGCCCCGTGCTTATTAAGGCGCGTGCGGGCGGCGGCGGTCGCGGTATTCGTAAGGTCGAGCGCGTGGAAGATGCGGCAAAGGCCTTTATTGAAGCACGCGCCGAGGGCGAGGCCGTTTTTGGCGACGGCGAGTGCTACATGGAGAAGTTCGTCGCGCCGGCGCATCACGTTGAGGTACAGATTATGGCCGATAAGCAGGGCCATGTGTTTTCGCTCGGCGAGCGCGAGTGCTCGGTGCAACGGCGCAACCAAAAGCTAATCGAGGAGAGCCCCGCGCCGTGCCTCGACGGACACGACGACATTCGTGCTCGCATGCACAAGGCAGCGCGTGACCTGGCTCGTGCCGTCGGCTACGAAGGAGCCGGTACCATCGAGTTCCTGTATTCGGACGACGGCAATTTCTACTTTATGGAAATGAACACGCGCTTGCAGGTGGAGCATCCGGTTACGGAGTTTGTGACCGATACCGACTTGGTCAAGTGGCAGCTGCGCGTGGCAGCCGGCCAGCCTCTGCCCTTTGAGCAGGAGGACATGCCGGTCCGCAACCACGCCATGGAGTGCCGCATCAATGCCGAAACGCCGGACTTTCTGCCGTCATGCGGAACGGTCACCGCGTTGCGTGTGCCGGGTGGTCCGCGCGTGCGCTGGGATTCCGCCATGTTTACCGGTGCTAAAGTTCCGCCGTACTACGACTCCATGCTTGGCAAGCTCATTGTGTGTGCGCCCACGCGTGACGGCGCCATTCGCAAGATGCGCTCGGCCCTGGGCGAGCTCGTGATTGAGGGCGTGAGCGAAAACAGCGAGCTTCAGCTCGACGTGCTGGCAAACGACGAGTTCTTGTCGGGCATGTATCACACCGATCTGATGGGGCATCTCTATGCTGATGAATAGAAAAGCGAAGACGGTCAACGTCCTCGAGGGACCGATGACCGAGTCGTGCGCCGAGTTTCCCGCGCGCCACGTGTTTATCAAGTGCCCGGAGTGCCGCCGCGTGATCGATGAGGCGCGCCTGCACGACAACCTCGAGGTCTGCCCTCGTTGCGGCAAACACTTTCGCGTGAGCGGGCGCGACCGCATGCGCATGACGATTGACGAGGGCACGTTTGAGGAATGGGATGCCAGTCTGGCGCCGGAGGACTTCCTTTCGTTTCCCGGCTATGCCGACAAGCTCAAGAGCGTGAGCGAACGTTCGGGCGAGCGCGATGCCGTTGTGTGCGGCAGGGGCAAAATCTGCGGTTGCGATACGGCGCTCTTCTTTATGGACGCCAACTTTATGATGGGCTCGATGGGTTCCGTGGTGGGCGAGAAGATCTGCCGCACATTTGAGCGTGCGACCGAGCTGGGACTGCCGGTCGTTGGCTTTACCGTATCGGGTGGCGCCCGCATGCAGGAGGGCGTGACCTCGCTCATGCAGATGGCCAAAATCTCTGCGGCGGTTAGGCGCCATAGCGAGGCGGGCGGCCTGTATATCACGGTGCTCACTGACCCCACGACCGGAGGCGTAACCGCGAGCTTTGCCATGGAGGGCGATATTATCCTGGCCGAGCCCGATGCCCTGACGGCATTTGCCGGCCCGCGCGTGATCGAGCAGAACATGCACAAGCGCCTGCCCAAGGGATTCCAGCGCTCCGAGTTTTTGCTGGAGCACGGCTTTTGCGATGCCGTTGTTCCGCGTGGCGAGATTGCGCTCACGGTAGGCGAGCTGCTGGCGCTGCACGAAGGGCACGCGCCCGGCCTGGGGGCACCGCATGAGATCGTGCATACGGGTCGCCGCGGCAAAAAGCTGGGACACTTGTTCAAGCGCTCGGCCGCACCAAAAACCGCGCTCGAGATTGTCAAGCAGACCCGCTCGGCAGATCGCGCCACGGCAGGCGAGATGATCTCGCTGGGCCTGGATGGATTTGTGGAGCTGCACGGCGACCGCTACTTTGGCGACGACGCCGCTGTGGTGGCTGGCATTGGCTGGAAAGATGGACGCCCCGTAACGGTCATCGCCATCGAGCGCGGCACCACGACCAAAGAGCGCATGCGTCGCAACTTTGGTATGGCACATCCCGAGGGCTACCGCAAAGCGCGTCGCCTGATGCGCCAGGCCGAAAAGTTTGGTCGACCGGTTCTGTGCCTGGTCGATACTTCGGGCGCGTTTTGCGGCATCGGTGCCGAGGAACGCGGCCAGGGTGAGGCGATTGCCCAGAACCTCATGGAGATGAGCGGCCTTAAGACGCCGATTGTCTCGGTGGTGACAGGCGAGGGCGGCTCTGGTGGCGCGCTGGCGCTGTCCGTGGCCGACCGCATCCTGATGCTCTCGAGCTCGGCCTATTCGGTCGTTAGCCCCGAGGCCTGTGCGTCGATTCTGTGGAAGGATACCGAGCGCGCGAATGAGGCCGCCGAGGCGCTTAAGCTCACGGCCCCCGATCTGTTGGCGCTCGGCATCATCGACGGCATTGTTGACGATAGGGGCCTGTCGCATGAGGAGATCGCCGGTGCCGTCATGTCCTCGGCATTTGATGCCTTCGATACGCTTGGGCAGCTCGACGACGCGACCCTCACAAACCTCCGCTACGAAAAGTACCGCGCAATCGGTCAGTACCGCACGATGTGACAAAGGGACAGCCCGCATGTCATATTGGGAAAGGCGTTCCATGCTACAAGTTTCTAACACCTCGTTTACAACGTCGGTTTCATCAAACGCCATGGCCGTGGTGGACTATCTGTCCAAAAGCATGATGTCGGCGCTGCCGTTTATTGTCTGCGCGGCGTTGTTCCGCACCGTCGCTGTCATTATGGGCGAAGGCATGCTGGGCCTGTGGTCTGCCGATTCCGATATCTATCGCCTGTTCTACAGTTGGCTCTATAACGCCGGCTACTACTTTTTGCCCATTTATCTTGGTTGGGCGGCCGCCCGCCAGCTCGGTTGCTCGGAGCAGCTGGGCATGATGCTGGGCGGCGTATTGATTGCGCCCGATCTGCTTAAGCTCGTCGATGCCGCATCGACGACGGGGGCATCGATGACTTCCGTGTATGGTCTGCTTCCCGCGCCGGTCAACGATTACACGACGACTGTTATTCCGGTTCTCATCTCGGTGCCCGTGCTATGGCGAGTGGAGTGTTTCTTTAAGCGCGTTATCCCTAAGGCCGTGGCGTTTTCGTTTGTTCCGTTTACAACCATGCTTGTCATGGTTCCGGTTTCGCTGTGTATCACGGCGCCGGCGGGCAGCTATCTGGGCATGCTGTTGGGCCAGCTTATGTTTATGCTTGGCAATTCCGGTGGCATCGTGTCGCTGCTCACGCTCATGGGGCTTGCCGCGGGTTGGGAGTTTCTTAAGATTGCAGGCGTCAGCAACGTTGTCCTATCGCTTGCCTATGCTCAGTTTATGAGTGTGGGAACGGATTCGTGCATCCTGATCGCCGCGACGATGGCGACGTTCGCCGTTTGGGGCATGCCCTTTGGCGCGTCGCTCCGCGTTGCGGATAAGGACGAGAAGGCACTCATGCTGGGCTATTCAATCTCGGGTATTCTTGGCGGCGTAAGCGAGCCGGCGCTGTACGGTTGCGGCTTTAAATATGGCAGGTGCCTGACGTGCATGGCCATTGGCGGCGCCGTCGGAGGCCTTGTTGCGGCCGTGGGCCACGTTACGGCCTATACCATCGGCATGACGAATGTCCTTATGGTCATTGGCTTTGCCACGGGCGGCATCTCGAACCTGCTGTGGTGCTGCGTTGCCGGCGGTGTGGCATTTGCGGTGTCTGCGGCGCTGAGCTACTGCTTTGGCGTGGTGCCGGCGCAGGGACAGGCGGCAGAAGACGGGGCCGATTCACCCGAAACCTCGAAGAGCGTGGCCGAAGCAAGCGCGTAAACCTGTGCGACACAAGGACGATTCCTTTGCCACATTCTAAGGCCGTGGCCCGTGTGGGTTGCGGCCTTTTTGTATCTGTGGGGCAAAGTGGCTACACTACAATCCGTTTGAGCAATAGATATATAGATAGCACCGTGGGGGCGGATGTAGATGGTCGAGTGGATTGTTAAGCGTGCGCAGGGCGACCGTGCGCGCGTGGGCACGTTGACGGGCGTGGTGTGTATTCTCGCCAATGTGGCACTATGCGCTGCGAAGGGCGCAATTGGCGTGCTGTCGGGATCGGTTTCGATCGTGGCGGATGCCATGAACAACCTGTCCGATGCCAGCTCAAACATTGTGAGCGTGCTGGGCTTTAAACTTGCGAGCAAGCCGGCGGACCCCGAGCATCCTTACGGACATGGCCGCTACGAGTATCTCTCGGGTCTGGTCGTGGCGGCGCTCGTGCTGCTGATCGGCGTTGAGCTGGTGAAGTCCTCGGTTGAGCGCATCATTCACCCCGAACCTGTCGAGTTCTCGCTTGCCCTGGTGGCAGTCCTGGCGCTTTCGATGGTCGTAAAGCTCTGGATGGCGGCCCTCAACCAAAAGCTCGGCGATCGTATCGAGTCCGAGACGCTGCATGCGACCGCGCAGGATTCCAAGAACGATGTCCTTGCCACAGGCGCCGTGCTGGCATGTGCGATTGTTTCGCAGGTGACGCACATCAATCTTGACGCATGGGTTGGCCTTTCCGTTGGCGCCTATATTGGCTGGAGCGGCCTTGAACTTATTCAAGATACGGTGAGCCCGCTTTTGGGCCAGTCGCCCGATCCTAAGCTGGTCAAGCACATTCGAGACAAGATCATGAGCTATCCCGGCGTTTTGGGCGTTCACGATTTGATGGTTCACGACTACGGCCCGGGCAGGAAGTTTGCAAGTGCGCACGCCGAGATGGCGGCCGAGGCCAGCCCGCTGGAAAGCCACGACACGCTCGATAACATCGAGCAGTCGTTTAGGGTCGAAGACGGCATGATTGTCACGCTCCATTACGACCCCATCGTGACCGACGACCCTAAGGTGGCGAGCATGCGCCTGCGCATCAACGCTATGGCTCAAGAGATCGATAGCCGCCTCTCGATTCATGACCTACGCTGTGTGCCGGGCCCTACGCACACCAATGTGATTTTTGACTGCGTGCGACCCTCGGATATGGGCATGGACGCCGAGGACCTGAAGCACACGTTGGCCCAGAGGGTCGAATCGGAATACCCCAAGTCGATTGCCAAGATTACGATCGACGAAGACTACGTAGGGCATACCCACGAGTAGGGCTGTGCCGGCAAAGCAAGTTATACAGAAGGGGAGAGCATGAAGCGCCTATACCTACTCCGCCACGGCCAGACGGAATTCAACGTCAAAAAGCTGGTCCAGGGCCGCTGCGATTCACCGTTGACCGACCTGGGCCGCAAACAAGCGGGAATGGCAGCCGCATGGCTCAAGGCCCACGGCGTCGTCCCCGACAAAGTGGTCTCATCACCCTTAGGCCGAGCCATGGACACGGCAAGTCTCGTCGCATGCGAGCTCCTCGGCCCGGACGCAGCAGCCGAGCCCTGCGAAGGCATTATCGAGCGCTGCTACGGCTCCTTCGAAGAAGGCCCGCACGGCGCGCTGCCCACCGACGTCTGGGATCCGGGCGAGGACCTGGTCCCCTTCGGAGGAGAAGGAAGCCAGGCGCTGCAAGAACGTATGGTGGATGCGCTTACCAATATCATGGGCTCCGAGGGCATCGAAACCCTTCTAGCAGTAAGCCACGGCAGCGCCAGCCGCCAATTTATCAAGGCCGCAGCCCCAGAGGGCTTCGAGCTCCCAACAAAACTCCCCAACTGCGCCATCATGATCTTCGATTTCGATGAGGCAAAGCCACAAGCAGAAGGTGAACCGTCCCAATGCAAGTTCACCCTCCAGCAAATAGTGGACCCCCAACAAAGTCATTAGCCTGAACGAGCAGAGTTAAGCAGACATCAACGTGTCGTCTCCCGAGCTTGGCAGAGGGGCGGCGAAATATATTAAGTTTGTCGCGAGTTCCGCACGCAAAGGAAAGCACTTAATGTGCTTTCCGTCTTGCGCAGGACTGTAGAGCAGCAAACTTAATATATTTCGCCGCCCCTCTGCCAAGCCCAGGCGACTCCACGCACTTTACCTGCGTAAACAATGTGAGTGAAATATGAATCTCGATGGATACGCCCGCAGCCGTGTATACTAAACAGCTGTGTGAAACCAGGGGAGTATTCTGGCTGGACAAAATGCCTGCTTAATAGGGTTGTCAGGTAGTCCGGACGCAATACAAGGCTGGGGAGCACGTCGTGTAAGTAGTGGTCCTCTAGGGGCGTACGCTCGGTGGTGTACGCATTGTCCCAAGACCACGCGAGAGTTGGGATCATATCTTGATCAGCATGATTCTCGGCCGCAAGATTGGCATGACCCAGGTTTGGGACGAGGACGACAACGTCGTTCCCGTCACGGTCATCCAGGCTGGCCCCTGCGCTGTCTCGCAGGTTAAAACTCAGGCAACCGACGGCTATGACGCCGTCCAGATCGGTTTCGGCGACATCAAGGCCAAGAACGTGAACAAGCCCATGGCTGGTCACTTCGCTAAGGCTGGCGTCGAGCCTGTCCGTTTCCTTCGTGAGGTCCGCGTCGAGAACGGCGAGGAGCACAAGGTCGGCGAGGTCGTCACCGTCGCTGATTTCGCTGATGTCGAGAAGGTCGACGTCATCGGTACCTCCAAGGGTAAGGGCTTCCAGGGTCGCATCAAGCGCTGGGGTCAGCGCCGCGGTCCTATGACGCATGGTTCTCACTTCCAGCGTCACCCCGGTTCTATCGGTCAGTGCGCCTATCCTGCGCGCGTCCTCAAGGGCGTCAAGATGGCCGGTCACATGGGTAACGAGCGCGTTACCGTCAAGAACCTTTCCGTTGTCCGCATCGATGCCGAGCAGAACCTCATCTTGGTCAAGGGCGCTGTCCCGGGTGCCAAGAATGGTCTCGTCGCCATCCGTATGGCCTAAGGGCCCAGCCCATTTAGCCCAGCGTCATACCAAGGAGAACACTTAAATGGCAAAGTTTGAAGTAAAGAACAGCGAGGGCAAGAAGGTCGCCGAGGCCGAGCTCGCCGCTGAGGTGTACGGCATCGAGCCGAACATCCACGTTATGCACCACATCGTCAAGTGCCAGATGGCCTCTTGGCGTCAGGGCACCCAGTCTGCTAAGGGTCGCTCTGAGGTTTCCGGTGGCGGCAAGAAGCCTTGGCGTCAGAAGGGCACCGGCCGTGCCCGTCAGGGCTCCATCCGTGCTGCCCAGTGGCGTCACGGTGGCGTTGTCTTCGCCCCCAAGCCCCGTTCCTACGCTAAGCGTATGAACAACAAGGAGGTCAAGCTGGCTATGCGCTCCGCGCTGTCCGCCAAGCTGGCCGATGGCGAGCTCGTGCTCGTCGACGACTACGGCTTCGAGAAGCCTTCCACCAAGGCTGCCGTCGCCATGCTCAAGGCTCTCGGCCTTGAGGGCAAGCGTCTGACCATCATCGTTCGCGATGAGGACGTCAACGCCTACCTGTCGTTCCGCAACATTCCCAAGACGTTCATCATCACTGCCGACGAGGCCAATACCTACGATCTCGTCAACAACAACGCTGTGCTGATGCCCGCCGACATCGCCGCTCACTTCGGGGAGGTGCTTGCATAAATGACCGCCCACGAGATCATCATCCGTCCGATCGTGTCCGAGCGTTCCTTCTCCGGCATGGAGCTGAACAAGTACACGTTCGAGGTCGCCAAGGATGCTAACAAGTATCAGATCAAGGACGCTGTCGAGGAGATCTTCGGCGTCAAGGTCGTTCGCGTGAACACCCTGACGGTCAAGCCCAAGACCAAGCGCGTGCGCTATGTCGCCGGCAAGACCCGTTCTTGGAAGAAGGCCATCGTCACGCTGGCCGAGGGCGACACCATCGAGGTCTTTGGCAACCAGGCCTAAGACTCGCTGCTGTTGAGTGAGCTCATGCCTCCCAAATAGGGGAGGCGGGAGCTCAAGGTTTTGGGCGTATAAAATGGACACGCCCGGAACCGTGTATACGTCCGGTGTCATCGCACCCGAGGCAGAACCTCGAATCCCTGTCTGCGATGGCTAACGGATTCCTATTGAAAGGGATTGTAATGGCTGTAAAGCACCTTAAGCCGACCTCCGCTGGTAGGCGTTGGCAGACGATCTCCGACTTCTCCGAGATCACCTGCACCAAGCCCGAGAAGTCTCTTCTCGAGCCCCTGCCCAAGAAGGCCGGTCGTAACAACAACGGCCGCATCACCACCCGCCACCAGGGCGGCGGCGTGAAGCGTCGTTACCGCGTGATCGACTTCAAGCGCAACAAGGACGGCGTGCCCGCCAAGGTTGCCACGATCGAGTACGATCCGAACCGTTCCGCTCGCATCGCTCTGCTGCACTACGCTGACGGTGAGAAGCGCTACATCCTGGCCCCCAAGGGCCTCGAGGTCGGTCAGACCATCATGTCCGGTTCTGACGCCGACATCAAGCCGGGCAACGCTCTGCCCCTCGCCGACATCCCCGTCGGTACGCTCATCCACGCCGTCGAGTTCCAGCCGGGCAAGGGCGCTGCTATCGCCCGTTCCGCCGGTAACTCCTGCCAGCTGATGGGTAAGGAGGGCAAGTACGCCATCGTCCGTATGCCTTCCTCCGAGATGCGCCGCATCCTCGTTACCTGCCGCGCCACCGTCGGTGAGGTCGGCAACGCCGATCACTCCAACATCGTCATCGGCAAGGCCGGCCGTAAGCGTCACATGAACGTGCGCCCGACCGTCCGCGGTACCGTCATGAACCCTGTCGACCACCCGCACGGCGGTGGCGAGGGCAAGAACCACACCTCTGGTCGTCCCTCCGTTACCCCCTGGGGTAAGCCGACGAAGGGCCTTCGTACGCGCAAGAAGAAGAAGGTCTCGAACCAGCACATCATTCGTCGCCGTAAGAAGTAATTTCGGATACCGAGTTTTAGGAGAAAGCACTTATGAGCAGAAGTCTCAAAAAGGGCCCGTTCGTGGAGACTCGCCTTCTCTCGCGTATCACCGCGATGAACGAGGCTGGCAAGAAGGACGTCGTGAAGACCTGGTCCCGCGCGTCCACCATCTTCCCCGAGATGGTTGGTCACACCATCGCCGTCCACGACGGCCGCAAGCATGTGCCCGTGTATGTTACCGAGTCCATGGTTGGTCACAAGCTCGGCGAGTTCGCGCCGACTCGTACGTTCCGTGGCCACAAGGCCAAATAGGGGGTTAACCGTAAATGGCAACTAAGTCTATTGAAACTGAGGCCACCGAGGTTCGCGCCGTCGCTAAGTACGTGCGTGTTTCCCCCAGCAAGGCCCGCCTGGTGGTCGATCTGATCCGCCGCAAGCCTGTCGCTCAGGCCTTCGACATCCTCCACTTCTGCGACCGCGCCGTCGCCGTGGATGTCGAGAAGGTTCTCCGTTCCGCCGTTGCGAACGCCGAGAACAACAACGGTCTGCGTGCCGACAACCTGGTTGTCGCCGCTGCCTATGTTGACGAGGGTCCGACGCTTAAGCGCATCCGTCCCCGCGCCAAGGGTTCCGCTTCTCGCATTCTGAAGCGTACTTCCCACATCACCGTCGTCGTTGCTCCTCGAAAGGAGGCGTAAAGCTGTATGGGTCAGAAAGTCTACCCCACCGGCTTCCGTCTTGGCATCACCGAGAACTGGCGCTCCCGCTGGTTCGCAGAGAAGGATTACGCTAAGACCCTCGGTAACGATCTCGAGATTCGTAAGTACCTCGAGAAGCGTCTTTCCCGCGCAGCTGTCTCCCGCGTCGAGATCGAGCGCGCTGGCGACAAGGTGAAGGTCATCATCCTCACTGCTCGCCCCGGCGTTGTCATCGGTAAGAAGGGTGCCGAGATCGATACCCTCCGTACCGAGCTCGAGAAGGTCGCTGGCGTCTCCAAGGGCCAGCTCTCCGTCGACGTTGTCGAGATCAAGCGCCCCGAGCTCGACGCCAACCTCGTTGCTCAGTCTATCGCCGAGCAGCTCGAGGGCCGCGTTGCCTTCCGTCGCGCTATGCGCAAGGCTGTCCAGTCCGCCTGCAAGGCCGGCGCTAAGGGCATCCGTATCCAGTGCTCCGGTCGTCTCGGCGGTGCCGAGATGGGCCGTCGTGAGTGGTACCGCGAGGGTCGCGTGCCTCTGCACACCCTCCGTGCCAAGATCGACTACGGCACGGCTGTCGCCAGCACCACCATGGGCGCTTGCGGCGTGAAGGTCTGGATTTACCTGGGCGAGAAGCTCCCGGGCCAGCCTGTTCCCAACCCTGCACTCGAGGGCTCTTCCCGTCCTCGTCGTCGTAACTCCGAGAGGAGGGGTCAGTAGTGCTTGCCCCTAAGCGTATTCTTCACCGCAAGGTGCAGCGTGGCTCCATGAAGGGCCAGGCCAAGGGTAATACCGAGCTGCATTTCGGCGAGTTTGGTATCCAGGCTCTCGAGGCCCATTGGATCACCAACCGTCAGATCGAGGCCGCTCGTATTGCCATGACCCGCTACATGAAGCGTGGCGGTCGTGTCTACATCACGATCTTCCCCGATAAGCCCATCACCAAGAAGCCTGCTGAGACTCGCATGGGTTCTGGTAAGGGTAACCCCGAGGAGTGGGTGGCCGTCGTCAAGCCCGGCCGCATCATGTTCGAGGTCAAGGGTGTTCCCGAGGAGGTCGCTCGCGAGGCTCTGCGTCTTGCGCAGCACAAGCTCCCCATCAAGACCAAGATTGTTGCTGCTAAGAACGCTGAGCAGCGCATCGAGAAGGAGATGGCTGAGGAGGCCGCTCTCGAGGCCAAGTGGGCTGCTGAGGACGCCGCCGCCGCCAAGGAGGAGAACTAATGAAGCCCGCAGAGATTCGTGAGCTCTCGGACGCTCAGCTCGTTGAGAAGCTGAAGGAAATGCGTGCCGAGCTCTTTAACCTTCGTTTCCAGATGGCCACCAGCCAGCTGGACAACACCGCTCGCGTCAACACCGTGAAGAAGGACATCGCTCGCGTCCTCACGGAGCAGCGCGCCCGCGAGATCGCAGCGGAGAAGTCCGCTGTCGCCGAGTAGGACCTAAGGAGAGAACATGACTGATTCGCGTAACTCGCGTAAGGTCCGTACGGGTGTCGTTACCTCCGTCTCCGGTGCCAAGACCATTGTTGTCACCATCACCGAGCGCAAGCGTCACCCCAAGTACGGCAAGATGATGACCAGCTCCAAGAAGCTGCACGCTCACGACGAGGAGTGCACGGCTGGCGTGGGCGACACCGTCCGCGTTATGGAGACCCGTCCTATGTCCAAGATGAAGCGTTGGCGCCTCATCGAGGTCGTCGAGCGCGCTAAATAAGCAGTCGCTCTTACGACTTGTACGTTTCCGAAGATGTGCGTATGCCTGGCTTGCATACCACGGGCCGTATAAAGGCTGCGCACCTCTCTTCGGTTCTTAGTTCGGAGGAACATCTACCATGATTCAGATGCAAACCATGCTGAACGTCGCCGACAACTCCGGCGCTCGCAAGATTCGCTGCATCAAGGTGCTTGGCGGTTCCAAGCGTCGTTATGCAGGCATCGGCGATGTGTTCATCGGTGCTGTCCAGGAGGCTACCCCTGGCGCCAACGTCAAGAAGAAGGACGTTGTCCGTTGCGTCGTCGTTCGCACCGTTAAGGAGATCCGCCGCAAGGATGGCTCCTACATTCGCTTTGATGAGAACGCCTGCGTTGTCATCAACAACGATGGTTCGCCCGTCGGCACCCGTATCTTCGGGCCCGTCGCTCGCGAGCTTCGTGACAAGAAGTACATGAAGATCGTCTCGCTCGCTCCCGAGACCCTGTAGTTAGGGGAGATATATGTATATCAAGAAGGGCGATAAGGTCCAGGTTCTCTCTGGTAAGGATCGCGGCAAGCAGGGCGTTGTCCTGCGTGCTCTCCCCGCCGAGAACAAGGTCGTTGTCGAGGGCGTTTCGGTCGTTAAGAAGGCCGTCAAGCCCAACGCTGCCAACCAGCAGGGCGGCATCGTTTCGCAGGAGGCTCCCATCGACGCCTCCAACGTCAATCTCGTTTGCCCCGAGTGCGGTAAGGTTACCCGCGTCGGTCACGAGAAGGACGGCAAGAACAAGCTGCGCGTCTGCAAGAAGTGCGGCCACAAGTTCTAAGCTGCCCGCAACATCAAGTTGCTAGCAAAGGCCCGGATGCCACGGCACCCGGGCCTTTTTCTATCCCTACTCATTGGGGGCTCATTGGGGACAGACATAAATGAGTGGCCGTTGATTGGCAGTCATTGGGGACATACTCATTGGGGACAGACTTAAATGAGTGGTCGTCGCTTGGCATTCATTGGGGACAGGCTTAAATGAGTGCCGTTGAAACGCCGGTAGCTGGGGACGTTCCCTATGTGCCGGCAGTTAGGGAAGTCCCTATCTGCCGGCAGTTTGGAACAGTCCTTTGATGGCTGCGCCCCCCAGAGGGGTGGAGTAATACAGCCTACTCTGTCTTTTATGGCTATGGTGTTCCGCCCTTTTATGTTTCATAAGGATCGTCGCATGCGCATTTACGCGCATAGCCTTGCGCGATAATGCGCATGGCCGCGCAAATATCTGCTAACTATGGTTAAATAATGACCGATAAACAAATAAACACGCAAATACAAGCAAATGCGCGCGCATTTGTGCGAATATAAGGCTGTTGGAAATGAAGGACTTCCGATGACTCAGGAGGCACATAATGGCAGATTCCAAACAGGCTCCGCTCGACGCCGAAGCAGCCGCAAAAGCAGCGTTCACTTCGGTCCAGGACAAGCCATTCCCCGATGATATCTTTACGGCTCCCGAGCTTCGTTGGGCTGTGATCGGGTGCGGCGTTATCGCCAACCAGATGGCCCAGTCTCTCGCTCTTGCCGGTCGCAAGCTTGCGGGCGTCGCCAACCGCACGCTGTCCAAGGCTCAGGCTTTTGCTGAGCAATATGGCATCGAGAAGGTCTATGAAACGGTCGAAGACCTCTACGCCGATCCGAACATTGACGCAGTCTATATCACCACGCCGCACAACACGCATATCACCTACCTGCGAGCCGCTCTGGCAGCTGGCAAGCACGTGCTCTGCGAGAAGGCCATTACCCTCAATTCCGCCGAGCTCGACGAGGCTCGTGCCATAGCCGACGAGCACAACGTGGTCCTTATGGACGCCACCACGGTGCTCCACATGCCGTTGTATCAGGAGCTGCGCCGTCGCATGGATGCCGGCGACTTTGGCCACATGAACCTCGCTCAGCTCAACTTTGGCAGCTACAAGGAGTACGGCGATCTGACCAATCGTTTCTACAACCGTAGCCTTGCAGGCGGCGCCATACTCGACATTGGCGTGTATGCGCTCTCCGTCATGCGCCTCTTTATGGCGAGCCAGCCCGCTGAGGTTGTCTCGCTGGGCAACACCTGTGAGACCGGTGTCGACGTTGCGGGCGGCATCGTCTGCCGTAATGCCGAACAGCAGCTGGGCGTGGTGAGCCTTACGCTCCACTCCAAGCAGCCCAAGCGCTCGGTCATCAGTTTCGATAAGTGCTATATCGAGGTCAACGAGTATCCGCGCGCCGACCATGCGACCATCGTGTGGACTGCAGACGGTCACCGTGAGGAGGTCCACGCTGGCACCGAGGCATACGCTCTGTGCTACGAGATGGCCGACCTGGAGAAGGCCGTTGCCGGCGATGATTCGAAGCGTGAGCTTCTGGGCTATGCTTCTGATGTTATGGAGCTTATGACCAAGCTCCGCGCCGACTGGGGAGTTGTGTACCCCGAGGAGGAGTAAGCGATGCTTGCGGAAGATAGGCTCAACGCGATCGTGTCGATGGTGCAGCGAGCCGGCTCGGTTACTGTGCCAGAGCTTGCTGAGGCCCTGGGCGTGACGGCTTCTACCATTCGGCGCGACCTGCAGACGCTCGACCGAGCGCACCGCATCGCCAAGGTCCACGGTGGGGCGACGAGTCTTGAGCGCGCGCACGTGACGCGCGACCTAACGCTTAATGAGCGCAGCGACCTCCATAACGATGACAAGGAGCGTATCTGCGCCCGTGCGGCGGCGCTTGTGGAGCCTGAGAGCTTTGTATACATCGACTCGGGCTCGACGACGCTCAGGCTCATCGAGCATCTTCCATACCTTGAAGATGTCACCTATGTGACCGATTCCGTGGCCCATGCTCAGCGCCTTGCTTTGCGCGGCATGCGTACCGTGGTGCTGGGCGGCGAGCTCAAACCCGAGACCGAGGCGCTCGTTGGCCCCGATGCCTTGGCAACCTTAGACCGCTACAACTTCAACTGTGGCTTTTGGGGTTCCAATGGCATCGCCGCCGAGCAAGGTCTCACCACACCGGATATCGAGGAAGCGCAGGTCAAGCGTATCTCGATGCGCCATACCGCCAAACGCTTCGTAATCTCGGACGCCAGCAAATTTGGCATGGTGGCACCCGTCAAGTTCGCGGACTTCCGCGACGCAACGATTATTACCGCAGGCGAGGTCCCCGCCAAGTACCGGGCAATGGACAACGTCATCACGGTCTAGCAGCAGGGGACGGGCTAAGGCCAAAACCACCACAAAGGGGCCGGTGACGCATAATTTCTTTCGCAAATTGACAACCGCATAGCGGAACACGGCCCGC
>CABVAC010000004.1 GCA_902496275.1 uncultured Collinsella sp.
GGAGATAGTGGACGAGATAGTCGAGAGGCGCGGTCTCAAGAAGGAGTAACATCGGGACTTGCAGCGACGGACCTCAGGACGCTCTTACACCACGTCTGCGCGCGCGACCGCATGTAAGCCGTGAAAACGGCATTTGGGGCTGTTTTGGCTGTTACTAAAAGGGTAACAGTACTCATATTTGCCATTTTTTGCCCACGGGGCCTCGAAGGGGCTGTCAATCAGGTCCCAGGGGAGGCGGTTTGAGGGTCGCAGAGCAAAAACGGGGGCGCAGGTTGTCCTGCGCCCCCGTTCTCGGGCGTCATCCGTTCCCTGCGGCAGTATTTACGCCGCTTCGTCGAACTGCGAGTTGTACAGGTCGGCGTAGAAGCCGCCCTGGGCGAGCAACTCGTCGTGCGTGCCCTTCTCGACGATGTCGCCGTCGCGAATTACCAAGATCACGTCGGCGTTGCGGATCGTGGACAGGCGGTGCGCGATGACAAAGCTGGTACGGCCCTGCATCAGCGCATCCATGGCACGCTGAATAAGCTCCTCGGTGCGAGTGTCAACGTTGGAGGTCGCCTCGTCCAGAATCAGCGCCGGGCGGTCGGCCAAAATGGCACGAGCGATGGTCACGAGCTGGCGCTGACCCTGCGACAGGTTGGTGCCCTCCTCGTTAATCATAAAGTCGTAGCCGCCGGCGAGCGTATGGATAAAGTGATCGCAGCGTGCGGCGCGTGCAGCGGCCTCGACCTCGTCATCGCTTGCATCGGGACGTCCGTAGCGGATGTTCTCGCGGATCGTGCCGTTAAACAGCCAGGTATCCTGCAGTACCATGGCAAACTCGCTGCGAAGTGCCGCACGGTCCCAGTCGCGCACGTCGATGCCCTCGACGCGCAGCGAGCCGCCGTCCACATCGTAGAAGCGCTGCAGCAGCTTAATGAGCGTGGTCTTGCCGGCGCCGGTGGGGCCGACGATGGCGATGGTCTGGCCGGGCTGCGCCTCGCAGCTAAAGTTGTGGATGATGGTCTTGTCGGGCGTGTAGCCAAACTTGACATGGTCAAACTCAACGTGGCCGGGGCGCTTTTCGGGAATCTGTGCGTCGGCCTTCTGCTCCTCCTCGGGCGCGGCCAGGAACTCAAAGACGCGCTCGGTGGCAGCTGCCATCGACTGCATCGTGTTGCTTACGTTGCCCAGCTGCTGCACCGGCTGCGTAAAGTTGCGCACGTACTGGATAAAGCTCTGGATGTCGCCGGGCGTGGCATTGCCGGTCAGCGCGAGCTGCGCACCCACCACGACGACTCCCACGTAGCCCATGTTGCCTACCAGGCTCATAAGCGGCATCATCAGGCCCGACAGGAACTGCGAGCGCCAGCCACTAATAAAGAGCCGGTCGTTTTGACGGTCGAACTCCTCGATCGAGGCCTCGGCGCGGTCGAACACCTGAATGACGTTCTGGCCGGCAAAGTCCTCCTCGATAATGCCGTTGACCGCGCCCAGAACCTGCTGTTGCTCGCGGAAGTACGGCTGCGAGAAGTGAATCATCACCATCAAGATAATTGCGGCTGCCGGCAGCGTGAGCACGGTGACGCCGGTGAGCGGCAGGCTGATCGATAGCATCATGACGAGCACGCCGATAATCTGCGTCACCGACGTGATGAGCTGCGTCACGCTCTGGTTGAGCGACTGGCCCAGCGTATCGACATCGTTGGTGATGCGGCTGAGTACGTCGCCCTTGCTGTGGCCGTTAAAGTAACTCATCGGCACGACGGCGATTTTGGCGGCGATCTCCTTGCGCATGCGATAGCAGATCTTTTGCGTGACGCCGGTCATGAGCCAGCCCTGGATGAGGCTGCAAACAGAGCTTGCCAGATACAGGCAGAGCAAAAAGCCGAGCGTCTTGGCGATCCAGTTAAAGTCGACGTCGCCGGTGCCGTTGACCTTGGCAACCAGGCCTTCGAACAGTTTGGTGGTAACCTGGCCGAGCACCTTGGGCCCCACAATGTTAAAGATGACCGAGCACACGGCAAAGGTGACGGCGGCAAACACGGCAATCTTGTGCTGGCCGATATAGCCGAGCAGCTGCTTCATGGTGCCCTTAAAGTCCTTGGCCTTTTCGCCGCGACGCATGCCGCCCATGCGGCCCATGGGACCACGCTGGCGGGTGGGCTTGGGAATCTGAGTCTTGGTCTCGTCTGCCATTAGCGCTCGCCTCCTTCCGTGACGGCTTCAATTTCTTCTTGGGTAAGCCCCAGCTCTTCGGCGGAAAGCTGCGACTGTGCGATCTCCAGGTACGCCGGGCAGCTCTGCAGCAGCTCCTCGTGTGTGCCGGTGCCCACCACGTGGCCGTCGTCGAGCACGATAATCTGGTCGGCGTGCATGATGGTCGCGATGCGCTGGGCCACGACCACGAGTGCGGCGTCGGTAACGTTTTTGGCCAGCTCCTCGCGCAGGCGCGCGTCGGTCTTGTAGTCGAGGGCACTAAACGAGTCATCGAACACCACAACCTCGGGCTTTTTGGCCAGGGCGCGGGCGATGGCCAAGCGCTGGCGCTGACCGCCCGAGACATTGGAGCCGCCCTGGCTGATGGGGGAGTCGTAGCCGCCCTCGCGCTCGGCGATAAAGTCCTCGGCTTGGGCGATGCGTGCCGCCCGGTGCATGTCATCATCGCTCACCATGTCGCCGGCAAACTTGAGGTTGCTCTCGACGGTGCCCGAGAACAGGCGACCCTGCTGCGGGATGTAACCAATGCGGCGGCGAAGCTCGGAAAGGGTCATGTCGCGCACGTCGATGCCGTCGAGCGAAATGCTGCCGCCCGTGACGTCGTATAAGCGCGGAATCAGCTGCACGAGCGTGGATTTGCCCGAACCCGTGGAGCCAATGATGCCGAGCATCTGACCGGCATGCGTGGTGAAGTTCACGCCGCTGATGACATCGGCGCGGGCATCGGGATACTGGAAGCTCACGTCGCGGAAGGTGAGCTCACCGCGCGGCGCGCTGGCGGCAGGCAGTTTGGGCGAGGCGGGGTCGTTGATGCTGGTGGGGCAGGTGATGACCTCTTCCACGCGCTCGGCTGCGACTTCGGCACGGGGCAGGATGACCGAAACCATGGTGAGGATCATAAACGCCATAACGATCTGCATGGTGTAGGAGATAAACGCCATCATGTTGCCGACCTGCATCACGCCGTCGGACACGCCCTGCGCGCCAAACCAGACGATAAGCACGGTGATGCAGTTCATGACGAGCATCATGAGCGGCATCATAAAGCTCATGGCGCGGTTGGTGTAGAGCTGCGTGGTCATCAGGTCGAGCGAAGCCTTGTCAAAACGCTCGAGCTCATGTTCCTCGCGGTTGAACGAGCGGATGGGCATAAGGCCGTCGAGCAGCTCGCGGGCGGTAAGGTTCACGCGGTCCACAAAGCTCTGCATCTTTTTGAACTTGGGCATGGTGAGGCCCATGAGCACGCCGACAACGGCCGAAACCGCGATGATGGCCACAGCGATGGTCCACTCCAGACCGGTGTGGTTGGCCAGGACGCGCATGACGGCGACGATGCCCATGACGGGGGCCATCAGGCACATGCGGATAAACAGGGTTGCGGCCATCTGGATCTGCTGAATATCGTTGGTGCAGCGGGTGATGAGCGAGGCCTGGCTAAACTTGCCCACCTCGGCCGGCGAGAAGTGCATAACCTTGTTGAAGGTCTCGCGACGCAGGTCGCGGGCGATGGAGCAGGCGGTGCGCGACGCCACGGCACCGGTCAGAATGGTGGCGACGAGCGACACCAGGCACAGCCCAAACATCGTGGTCGCCATGCGGCTCAGGTAAGCGTTCTGCACGTCGGCGGGGTCGATGCCCTGCGCTTTGTACTCTTCTTGTACGTAGGTCACGGCGCGCTGGGTCACGATGGAGCCCGACATGGAGCCCATTTTGTCTGCCATTTGGTTGGCGCC
Organism: uncultured Collinsella sp.; assembly: GCA_902496275.1. Lineage (GTDB taxonomy): Bacteria > Actinomycetota > Coriobacteriia > Coriobacteriales > Coriobacteriaceae > Collinsella. The sequence continues at coordinate 3,933 of CABVAC010000004.1, forward strand.
CTCGACGAGCTCGCCCTGGTCGATTAGGCCGCCTTCAACGCCCAGACGCAGGCTCTTCATGGTGATCTTACCGCCGTCGGCATCAATCTGCTTTTGCATGTTCTGCGCCGCTGCGGCCTTCTGCTGCATATCGGCGAGCTGCTCGGGCGTCATCGCTGCCATTTGCTCGGGGGTGGGCATGGCCTGGGCAGCGTTGTCGTCTTTCTCGCTGGACGAGCCCATCATGTCGCCCATGGAGTCGGCGTCGATGCCCTGGTCGAGCGAAAGGACGACAGTCTCGGGCAGGCTCATAATGTCGGCAATCTTGCCTCCATCGGCACGCTCTTCCTCGGTGCCCTCGTACGTTCGAATGTCGTTTTTGTCAGCCTTGCTAAACACGGCCTCCACAGCCTTGGCGTCCTTGGCGCTCATAAAGAGTTCGAGGTCGTCGAGCGATTCGGCGCGGATGGTGTCGGGTACGGGCGACGCGATGCCGCCTTGCTGCACGCCCACGTCGACGATGTCGCTCATATAGGTAGGCAGTGCCAGATCGGCGTTGCAGCTGATTACGATAAGCACGATAGCTGCGAACAGTGCCAGGATATGCTTTTTAAAGAGCTTGAGAATCCTCACTCGGCATCTCTCCTTTCTTGATTGCGGTCGATAATTTCGTTGGCACGCCTTAGAAGACGCACCATCTCTTGGGTATCTGTTTCGCCGAGCTGCTCGAGGAAAGCCGCAGTGCGGTTCTCGAATTCCCGACGTTTGATTTCGAGATCCTGGAATCCTTTGTCGGTCACCGTGACGTGTACGCGACGACGGTCGGTCTTTGAGTGCTCGCGCTCGACCCAGCCCTTGGCTTCGAGAGCGCGTAGGATATTGGCGATGCGGGCACTCGAGACCCAGGCGCGATCAGCGAGTTCGCTCGGCGTGAGCGAACCGCCGGCGAGTATGAGGGCGCGCATGACGGCCATTTCGCCGCCGAGGGCTTTGTCCGCAAAGCGCGAAATGCGCTGATGCATGCTGCCGAACTCGGTAAGGAGCTGACGCCCAAGTTCACGGAAATCGGTATCTTCCACCGAAAACCCCTAACACTAGAAACTATTTCCGGTGAAAGATGATACCCCAGCTCAACCATCCCATTCGGTAGATTTCTAGGCATGTCCCAAAAAATCTACTTGGCCGCTAGGCAATATTAAGAGTGCATTAAGACTTAAAATCATTCAATTGCTGAAGCGTTTCAAAGAACTATTATGCACGCGGTTAGGCGAGGGGTTGTCACCACCATGACGACTGGGACTCATATAATCGCCACGTGCGATGCTCCAACTTCCCGCGAGGAGACACCTTATATAAAGGGGGATGGAGTCATGGCATTTGACTTCACGGGCAAGACCGCGATTGTCACGGGCGGCACTCAGGGCATTGGCCTCGAGATCGCCAAGGGCATCGTCGCGGGCGGCGGACACGTCGCGCTCATCGCAAGGAACGCTGCTAAGGGCGAGGCCGCAGTGGCCGAGCTTGGCGAGGGCAACAAGTTCTATCAGCTCGATGTCGCTGATGCACCCAAGGCGCGCGAGACTGTCGAGCAGATTTTTACGGACCTGCCTCAAACCAATATCCTGATTAACTGTGCTGGCGTCATCAGCACCAAGAAGTTCGACGAGATCGATGACACCGAGTGGCGTCGCACCATCGACATCAACCTCAATGGTACGTTTACCATGATGAATGCCGTGTACCCGCACTTTAAGGCGGCCCATGCCGGCACTATCGTCAACGTGAGCTCTGTTGCTGGCAAGATCGGCGGCGGCCTGCTTGGCACCGCTGCCTACGCGAGCTCCAAGGCCGGTGTTAACGGTCTAACCAAGGCAGTCGCCAAGGAAGGCGGCAAGTTCGGCGTCCGCTGCAACGCTGTGTGCCCGTCGCTCACGTTGACCGATATGACCTCGATTCTCTCTGACGAGAACTCTCAGCGCATCATCAACGGTATTCCTCTGGGCCGCGCCGCCCAGGCTAGCGAGCCTGCGCAGATGGTGCTGTTCTTCGCTTCCGACCTCGCCAGCTTCGTGAACGGCGAGATTGGTGACTGCGACGGCGGCATCGTTCTGGACGGGTAATACCCCGCGGTGATCGTTTGGCGGCGACCCTGGCGACTCGGGGTTGTCGCCTTCTTTCTGACATAGGCGCGTGCGGCTACGATTCGCATGCATCCAAAGGAGATATATATGAGTGAATCGACTGCGGTGGAGGCGCCGGCGGCAAAGGAGCCGTTCTTTAAGATGTCCTCCATCCCGGGCGCCAATATCTTGGTGCCGCTTCTGTTGGGCTGCCTGCTCAACACGCTATTCCCCGACCTGTTTAAAACGCTCGGTAGCTTTACGCTTGGCATGACCCAGCAGGGTGCAGGCCCGCTCGTTGGCGCCTTTTTGCTCATCGTCGGTACGACGATTTCGTTTAAGAGTGCTCCCGCCGCCGCTGCACGCGGCGCCATCATCATCGCTGTCAAGCAGATCGTGGTCGTTGCCGTGTCGCTGCTCATCCTTTATGTGTTCAACGACAACCTGTTTGGCATCTCTGCCATGGTGATGCTGGCGGCTTGCACCGGCGCCAACAACGCTATGTACGCTGGTCTGATGGGCACCATGGGCAACGAGGCCGAGCGTGGCGCTGTCGCCATCACCACGCTCGTTGTCGGCCCTCCGGTCACGATGATTGTGCTCGGCGCTGCCGGCCAGGCTCCGATCGGCTGGTCGCTCGTGGGTGCCATCCTGCCGATCGTCGTCGGCATTATTCTAGGTAACCTGTTCCCCAGCTTTAAGAAGATGATGGCACCGGCACTTTCCGCCATCATCGTGCTCGTCTTCTTTGCCATGGGCTCGACCATGACCTTTGGCCAGCTCATTAATGGCGGTCTCCCCGGTATTCTGCTCGGCGTGATCTGCTCGGTGGTCTTTGCAATTCCCGTCATCGCGGTCGATAAGCTCACGGGTGGTACGGGTGTCGCAGGTGCGGCCATTTCGAGCTGCGCCGGAGCCAATGTGGCCACGCCTGCTGCCATGGCAAGCGTCAACGGGGCCATGTACGGCGGCGCCGTGCTCGCGACGGCTACGGCACAGGTTGCTGCCTGCGCAATCGTGACGGCTATTTTGACCCCGCTGGTCACCAGCTGGTGCTACAAGCATTTTGAGGGCCAGCAGAGCAACGGCAAGGCAACGACCGACAAGGCCTCCGCAGCCGCCTAATGCCAAACGGCAATCAAAGCTAAAAACTAGCTACGCCACAGGGCGGCCACGGGGGATCCCGTGGCCGCCCTGCAGTTTCTGTAGGGTCTTTGGGACACTTTACCCTGCTAAAGCTGGCATAACAGCTAGAGCGAACGTCGTACAAAGGCAAGGAAAAATAACATACAAATCGGTGAACGGTAGTTGTTCGCGCTCGCGTTTCCTGCGGATTTGTAAAAAACGCCCTTATGATATAAAAAAAGAAACATATAACAGCCCAGATGGAGAGGGTCGCTATGTTATCCTTCTCAGACGGGTGAAATCTTGGGTTTTGGGTTGTAGTTCCAAGGTGGACAAACGTTTTCTCTGCACCAGCGTGTGGTGAAGAACGGAAGAAGCCGGTAGTGCAAGCCGAACATTCAAGAATTCAATAAGCAGCGGTGTGAGAGAGCGCCGCATTACACGTAACTAGGAGCGTGGTTACACAATGCAGGAGGCATGGGAAGGCTTCAAGGAAGGCATCTGGACGGGAGAAGTTGACGTCCGAGACTTCATCCAGAAGAACTACACCCCCTACGAGGGCGACGAGTCGTTTCTCGTCGGTCCGACCGAGCGTACCAAGGAGCTGTGGGGCGAGGTTCTCGACCTGCTGCTTAAGGAGCGCGAGCAGGGCGGTGTCCTCGATATGGACACCAAGATCGTCACGGGTATCGTGAGCCACCCCGCTGGCTACATCGATAACGCCCACCGCGAGAAGGAGACTATCGTCGGCCTCCAGACCGACAAGCCGCTCAAGCGCGCGCTGCACGTCAACGGTGGTATCCGCATCGCTTGCCAGGCTGCCAGCCAGCACGGCTACAAGGTCGACGAGAACGTTGTCGAGCGCTACACCTTCGAGCGCAAGACCCACAACGCCGGCGTCTTCGATGTTTACACCCCCGAGATGCGTGCTTGCCGCTCGGCCCACATCATCACCGGTCTGCCCGATGGCTATGGCCGCGGCCGCATCATCGGCGACTACCGTCGTGTCGCCCTGTACGGTGTCGACTACCTGATCAAGGACAAGGAGGCCCAGAAGGCTTCCACCCCGACGGTCATGACCGCCGACAACATCCGCGATCGTGAGGAGCTGCAGGAGCAGATCCGCGCCCTCGGCGAGCTTAAGATGATGGCCGAGACCTATGGTTTCGATATTTCCAACCCTGCTACCAACACGCAGGAGGCCATCCAGTGGATGTACTTCGCCTACCTCGCTGCCGTCAAGGAGCAGAACGGCGCCGCTATGTCCATCGGCCGTACCTCCACGTTCATCGACATCTACGCTGAGCGCGACCTTGCCAACGGTACCTTCACCGAGGAACAGATTCAGGAGTTCGTGGATCACTTCATCATGAAGCTCCGCATGGTCAAGTTTGCCCGTACCCCCGAGTACCAGGCCCTGTTCACCGGCGATCCGCAGTGGGTCACCGAGTCCATCGGCGGCATGGGTGTTGACGGCCGTACGCTCGTTACCAAGATGAGCTACCGCTACCTGCACACGCTCGAGAACATGGGCACCAGCCCCGAGCCCAACATGACCGTTCTGTGGTCGACCCGTCTGCCCGAGAACTTCAAGAAGTTCTGCGCCAAGACTTCTGTCGCCAGCTCCTCGATCCAGTACGAGAACGACGACCTCATGCGCGTTTACCACGGCGACGACTACGGCATCGCCTGCTGCGTGTCCTCCATGCGCATCGGCAAGGAGATGCAGTTCTTCGGCGCCCGTGCCAACCTGGCCAAGTGCCTGCTGTACGCACTCAACGGCGGCGTTGACGAGGTCTCCAAGAAGCAGGTCGGCCCCAAGTATCGCGCCGTCGAGGGCGATACGCTCGATTACGACGACGTTGTGGCCAAGTACAACGACATGATGAAGTGGCTCGCTGGCGTGTACGTCAACTCGCTGAACATCATTCACTACATGCACGACAAGTATTGCTACGAGCGCATCCAGATGGCCCTGCACGACAAGCACGTGCACCGCTGGTTCGCTACGGGCATCGCTGGCCTTTCCGTCGTGGCTGACTCCCTGTCCGCCATCAAGTACGCCAAGGTCCACCCCGTCCGTGATGAGAACGGCATCATCGTCGACTTCGAGACCGAGGGCGAGTTCCCCAAGTACGGTAACGACGATGACCGCGTCGACCAGATCGCTCACGACGTTGTGCACCAGTTCATGGAGTACATCCGCATGAACGACACCTATCGCAACTCCGTGCCCACGACCTCGGTTCTGACCATTACCTCCAACGTCGTATACGGTAAGAAGACCGGCTCCACGCCCGACGGCCGCAAGGCTGGCCAGCCGTTCGCCCCGGGTGCTAACCCCATGCACAAGCGCGATAGCCACGGCGCCATCGCTTCGCTGTCTTCGGTTTCCAAGCTCCCGTTCCGCGATGCTCAGGACGGCATCTCCAACACCTTCTCCATCATCCCGAGTGCGCTCGGCAAGGAGGATCAGGTGTTCTTTGGCGATATCGACCTTGATCAGCTGGGCGAGTAACTATTGTTAGTGCTATACTAACAATAACGATTACTGATTAGCGCGCCGGTTTCGGCCGGCGCCTATTAATCGAAGGAGACACATTATGAAGGTTTCTGAAGTTTCCGAGACCCAGGCCGATAACCTGGTCCACATGCTCGACGCTTACGCCGAGAAGGGTGGCCACCACCTGAACATCAACGTCTTCAACCGTGAGACGCTGCTCGACGCTCAGGCTCACCCCGAGAAGTACCCGCAGCTGACCATCCGCGTTTCCGGCTATGCCGTGAACTTCCACACGCTCACCAAGGAGCAGCAGGACGAGGTCATTGCGCGTACCTTCCACAACAAGTTCTAAAGGGGTTTAACTCCCGCAGGATCGCCGGGCCGCTTTGGGTTACTTTCCAAAACGTCCTCGGACATGCAAAGGGCTCCGCTGCGCGCTTCGCGCGGCGGAGCCCTTTGCGTCCTGCGGAAATGTTTTGGAAAGTAACCCAAAGCGGCCCGGCGGGGGTCCTGTGTAGTCACCCTTTAGGCGGAACTCTCCTAATTATTTGGATGAGTCGTTTACTTACTTGTGCTGTTACCGTCTTCCCGCTGTTGTTGGGGTATGCTTTGTTCGTATGTAAACGTATGACATGTTGATGGGGGAGGGTGCTATGGCTCGCGAGAGTGCTCGTTCTAAGGATACGGCTAAGCCTGGCATCAAGGAAGTTGCAGCGGTGGCGGGGGTTTCGCCTACTACGGTATCTCGCGTGCTTAATAATCGCGGCTATATTAGCCAAGAGACCCGCGATAAGGTCCATGCCGCGATGAAGCGCATCAACTATACGCCCAACGATATCGCCCGTGCCATGCTCAACGGTCGCCTGAATCTAATAGGTATGATCGTCCCCTATGTCAGCAGCCCGTTTCATGCCCAAGCGGTCCAAGCCGTTGAGCGTACCCTGGCCGAAAACGGTTTTAAGATGTTGCTGTGCAATAGCGCCAATCGACCTGATCTTGAGCGTTCTTATATCGATATGCTTCGGCGCAATATGGTTGATGGCGTCATCGTCAACTCGCTTAATATCGGTGCCGAGGCGTATGCCGAGATGGGCTTGAGTCTGGTTGGTATCGACTGCGACCTTGGCGAGGCCTCTGTTCAGATTGCGAGCGACAGCTATAGCATCGGCGAACTTGCCACGCGTCGCCTGATTGATGACGGGTGTTCGCGCATCTTGTGCCTGCGCAACAATAGCCGCATGCGTATGCCTGCCAATAAGCGTACCGATGCCTACCACGATGTTGTAGAGCAGGCTGGTTTGCCCGCGCTTGTCCGTGAGGTCGAGTTCGTTAAGTCTGACGACGAAAAGAGCGCGGTCGTTGCGAAGATCCTCGATGAGAACCCTGATATTGACGGCATCTTTGCGGGAGACGACACGATGGCGGCTATCTGTCTTAACGTGATGAAGCAGCGCGGCTTGAGCGCTCCGGACGATATTAAGGTCGTGGGCGCGGATGGCGCCCGCCGCACTATGACGTTTATGCCTGACTTAACAACCGTTCGTCAAGATATCGATCGCATCGGAGAGCTCGCGGCGCAATCCATCATCGCTCTTGTTAACGGTGAAAAGCCCGAATCGAATACCAAGCTTCCTGTCGAACTTATCGAGGGTAAAACCGCGTAATTCACCCCGCGCCAAAAGAATCCCTCAAACGCCTCCAATAACCGTTCGCCGGCATATGTCAACCGTTTGCCGACGACTGGAACTGCGAAAAGACATATTGGTGTGAAAACGTTTGACATATGAAAACGATTGACATATCTTGCAGTTGTACCGAGTTAGTATCTTGTGGGAAAGGAAGTCTCGGATGCACAAGGTGTATTACCAGCCTGAGGGAATTTGGGTAGGCGACATCATGCCGTACGGCGAGGACGGCACGTTCTATCTCTATCACCAGCGTGACACGCGAAACCCCGGTCCTTTCGGAGAGCCGTTTGGTTGGGCACTCGCGACGACCAAGGATTTCGTCAACTACAAGGACTTTGGCGAGAGCCTTGAGCGTGGCGGCGACGAGGAAGTCGACCAGTATGTTTATGCCGGCACGGTGTTTAAGGTGGGCGACAAGTACCATGCGCTCTACACTGGTTGCAATCGCGATAAGGTCCGCGCACGCTTGATGAAGCAGGTTCTTCTTCACGCAACGAGTGACGACGCCGTCAAGTGGGAGAAGAACATCGCCGAGACGCTGCTTCCGCCCCAGGAAGGTTACGATGACCGCAACTGGCGCGATCCCTTTGTGCTTTGGGATGAGGAGAACGAAGAGTACATGCTCATCCTCGGCACGCGCGTGGGCGAGGACAAGCGTCTGATGACCGGGCGTCTGGTCAAGTTCACCTCCAAGGACCTGGATACCTGGGAGTTCCAGGGCGACTGGTGGAATCCGGGCCTTTACACCATGTTCGAGATGCCTGATCTCTTTAAGATGGGCGACTGGTGGTATCTGGTGTTCTCCGAGTACAGTGATGGCAACAAGACCCGTTACCGCATGTCTCGCTCCATCAACGGTCCTTGGATCACTCCTGCTGACGATTCATTCGATGGCCGCGCGTACTATGCCGCGCGTACCGCATTTGATGGCGAGCGCCGCGTTCTCTTTGGTTGGGTTCCTACGCGTGACGAGGGCGGCGACCCCAGCTCTTACCTATGGGGTGGCACCTTTATGCCCCTCGAGATCGTTCAGCGTGCCGACGGAACGCTCGGCACCAAGCTCCCCGACAGCATGCTTGGCGCCTTTGGCGAGGCTAAGGCAGTCGAGACCTTTGAGCTTTCCTGCGAGTCGGGCAAGGTCGAGCAGGTGCTCGCCGCGGATGCCGGCTCCACCTACTTGCTCGATGCCGACATTGAGCTCGGCGGTAACGCTGCCGGCTTCTCGGTCAAGTTCGCCGAGGACGCCGAGACCGGTCTTGCCTATGAGTTCCGCGCCAACCTGCGCGAGGGCAAGCTCGAGTTCACGCCGGCTCCCCAGTACCCGTGGTTCCAGGTCAACAACATGGGCCTCGAGCGTCCGTTGTTCTTTAAGGGCGAGGGCACTCATCATGTGCGCCTGGTCGTTGACGACGATATCGCGACCATCTTTGTCGATGATGTTGCGCTTAACGCTCGCTTCTGCAATAAGCAGGGCCAGGGTGTGGCGCTGACGGTCACCGACGGTACGCTCAAGTGCGCAAACGCAACGATCGCGTCTCTGTAGCGGCAACGAACCGTTTTATGATTTAGAAAAGGAATGGAGAGGAACATGGACTACAAGGCAGTGTCCCAGCAAGTCGTCGACAACGTCGGCGGACTGGAGAACATCGAGGGCGCCACGCATTGCGTGACTCGTCTGCGTCTGGTGCTCAAGGATACGAGCAAATACAACAAGGCCGAGCTCGAGAACATCGATGGCGTCAAGGGCGTGCTGTACAACAGCGGCCAGCTCATGATTATCTTCGGTACCGGTACCGTCAACAAGGTTTACGATGAGTTTATGGCTCTGACGGGCGTTAAGGAGATCAGCGCTTCCGAGGTCAAGGGCGCCGAGGCGGACAAGAAGGGCAAGTTCTTCTCGGTCCTCAAGGTATTCTCGGACATCTTTATCCCCATCATTCCCGCCTTCGTCGGCGCTGCAATCATCATCGGCCTTAAGTCGCTGATCGTTGCCAACGGCCTCTTTGGCATGGAGGGCAGCCTCGCCGATCACAGCGAGTTCCTCAAGAACCTCGCAAGCTTCTTTGCCATTATCGCCACCACCTTTGACTACCTGCCTGTCCTGGTTATGTATAGCGCGGTCAAGCGTTTTGGCGGCAACCCGATCCTGGGCATCCTCGTCGGTATCGTCATGGTTCACCCGAGCCTTATGAACCGTAACGCGTTCGTTATGGATCCGTCGGGTGCTGAGTACTGGAACTTTGGTCCGCTCTCCATCCCCATGGTTGCTTTCCAGGGCGGCGTGTTCCCTGCAATCCTGACTGCCTGGTTTATGGCCAAGGTCGAGAAGATTGCCCAGAAGTACATCCCCGAGGTCGTTTCGTTCGTCTTTGTCCCGACCGTTACCCTGATTCTTGCTAACGTCGCCCTGTTCACCGTGTTCGGCCCGCTCGGCAACCTGATCGGCGACGTCCTCGCCGGCGTAATCGATATCCTGTACAACAGGATGGGCGTCTTCGGTGCCTTTGTCTTTGCCGCATTCCTGCAGCCGCTCGTCGTTACCGGTACGCATCAGTTCATCCAGGGTATCGAGGCAAACCTCGTTGCCGCGACTGGCTTCAACTACATCCAGGCAATCTGGTCGGTTTCCATCATCGCCCAGGGCGGCGGCGCCATCGGCATGTATCTCATCCACAAGAAGCACTCCAAAGAGCGCAACATCTGCATGTCGTCCTTTATCCCGACGCTGGTCGGTATCTCCGAGCCCGCAATCTTTGCTGCAAACATGCGCTACTCGATCATCCCGTTCGTCTGCGCTTGCATCGGTGCAGGCTGCGGCGGTGCCTTCGTGAAGCTCTTTGAGGTACGCGCTATCGGTCAGGGTCTGACCGGTGTGCTTGGCCTGCTCATCGTTACGCCCGAGACGCTCGTGTGGTATGTGGCCGGCAATCTCATCGCCTTTATCGTGCCGATCGTCTTGATCTTTGCCTACAACAAGGCAAAGGGCGTGCCGACCACCGATGAAGAGGGCGCTGGCGCTGGCTTCGACGTTAGCTTCTAGTTGAGCCGTTCAGCGTAATCTGAGGATAAGTCCATTTGAGGAAGGGCGTTCGACTCGTGTGAGTCGAGCGTCCTTCCCCATAGACGAGAAAGTCAACGGCGATGTTTAATCAAAAAAATAAGGTGACACGCGCGGACTATGAGCAGTGGCGAGCTGGACAGGACGAGACGGCGGCTCGCATCGCGTCCGACCCCGATAGGCTCCTGTTCCATGTGGAGCCTGAGCTTGGCTGGCTCAACGACCCCAACGGTTTGGTTCAGATTGGTGATACGTATCACATCTATCATCAATACGATCCGTTCGATGCTGCGCATGGCGGTCCAGTGCTTTGGAACCATCTGACGACAAAGGATTTTGTGACGTACGAGAATCGCGGCCCCGCGCTGTTCCCCGATTCCGATTTGGATTCGAACGGAGCGTATTCTGGTTCTGCCTTTGTACGTGATGGCAAGATTCACTACTTCTATACCGGCAACGTCAAGCATTTTGATCGCGATGATTACGACTACGTGTTGACGGGTCGTGAGCAAAACCAGATTCATATGGTTGCGGAGAACCCCGACGAATTGGGCGAGAAGCGCATAGCTGTTGGACCGGTCGATTACCCCGACGATATCGGTACGCACGTGCGCGACCCCAAGATCCTTGAGCACGATGGTATCTACTACATGGTTCTGGGCGCTCGTACGAAAGACGACCGTGGCTGCGTGCTTGTCTATACCTCGCGCAATCTTGAGGACTGGAGCTATGCGACGCGCATTGAGTTGGGCGAGAAGTTTGGCTTTATGTGGGAGTGCCCCGATCTGTTTGAGCTCGATGGCGAGCTTATTCTCGTTTGCTGTCCGCAGGGTGTGCCTGCCGATGGTTGGCGTTACCGCAATCCGCATCAGTGCGTGTGGTTCCCCATCGAGGCCGATTGGGAGGCGCCGAGCTTTAAAATCGTCGGGCAGGGCATGCCCCCGATGGTCGATGCCGGTTTTGATTTCTATGCTCCGCAGTCCTTTGAGGATGCTGCAGGCCGGCGATTGATGATCGGATGGTCGGGTTGCCCCGATGCGACGGCGGAAAACCCGACGGTGGCGCGCGGGTGGCAGTGCGCGTTGACGGTGCCGCGAGAGCTGAGCATGCGCGATGGTAAGCTCTGCCAGCAGCCGGCGCACGAGATTGAGAGGATGCGCGGCGGCTGCGTTCGTGCTGTAGGCGGAGAGACCGTCGAGGAGCCGGGCCGCCTGTTTGATCTTGTGGTTTCCTGTGAGGGCGCCAAGATGGTCGAGCTCGAAATCCGCAAGGGTGTCTTTGTGCGTTATGCGGAGGGGATGCTTACCCTCGATATGGGTAATGAAGGCTATGGGCGAGACCGGAGGTCGATTGAGCTCAGCGAGCTTCGCGACCTGCGCGTGCTTTCGGACACTACGATGGTCGAGATTTTTGCCAACGGCGGCGAGGCAGCACTTACGAGCCGTACCTATTCGCCGGCGGTTTCGGCGATGGGGTTGCATGCCGAGGGTGCGGCGTCGATGGATTTCTACCGCCTCGCGCATTAACCGTGCGTGGAGCACGATTGGACTTGCCGGGCGGAATGTGTCGCAGTTGCCGCAGCGAACTACCGTTTATCGTGTATAGCTACCGTTTGCGGAGTAAGTAACACATTGTTGCAAACCGTGTAGAATCCTAAATAAACACGGAGTTTTCCAGGGAGACGCTGTCCTTTGTTGTGTGCAAGGGGCGGCGTCTCTTTGGCGCTCTGCCGCCGTTGTGCAACAGTGCGGCGGCGCGTGCCATGTATTGAAAAGCCAATGTCGAGATGGGTCGTGATAATAATGGGCAAGTACGTAATCGTGGTTGAGTCTGGGTCGGATGTGACGCCGGAGCTCTGCGAGCGCTACGGCATCGTGCGCGTGCCCATGCACGTCACAGTTGGTGACGAGACCGTTGAAGATGGTTCAATCGATCCGCTCGAGATTTACTCGCGCTGCAACGAGCTCGGTGTTATGCCTAAGACGAGTGGCTGCGCGCCTGCGGATTTTGCTCACGTGTATGACCGTATCCATGCCGAGCAGCCCGACGCGACTATTCTGCATCTCGCGTATTCCGAGGCCACGACCTGCTCACATCAGTCCTCCAAGATTGCGGCTAAGGGCCGCGACTACGTATTCTCCATGGATACGCGTTTTGTCTCGGTGGGCCAGTCGCTCGTTGCCGTCGAGACCGCCAAATATATCGAGGCTCACCCCGATGCCACCGTCGACGAGATCTTTGCATTTACGAACTCCGTCATGGACCGCGTGCTGCTGGGCTTTGTTCCCACCGATCTGGCCTTTCTTAAGGCGGGCGGTCGTCTGTCCAACGTGGCATTCCTTGGCGCCCACCTGCTCAAGATTAAGCCCTGCATTGAGGTAACGGGCGGCAAGTTCGTGGCAACCAAGAAGTTCCGCGGCTCTATGCTCAAGTGCGCCCGCGCGTTTATCGACCACATGGTTGTGAAGGGCGAGATTGACTACTCGCACATTGGCCTGGCGTATTCGGTAGGCCTTTCCGAGGAGCTGCGCGACGACATGGAAGTCTATGCGCACGACCTGGGCTTTAAGGACGTTACCTGGACTCAGGTCGGCGGCGTCATCTCGAGCCATTGCGGCCCGACCGCCTTTGGCGCGGTGCTCACGCTCAAGGCGTAACGCCTGGCGTCTATCGATTTCTATTGCCTCGGCGGCGGGCGGGTTGCGACAACCTTCCTGCCGCTTTTGCATGGGGCCAAATAGGACAATCCAATTGACCGCTAAACCGTTTCGCCATCAAGCATATAGGCTAGAATGACTCTGGCATTTATGTAGCTAAAACCAATGAGAGGCAAGGTAGCGGGAATGGCTGAGATGACGCTCGAGGGTGTGGACGCTCGTCCTGAGGACTCCGCGTTTGCCCTGGGCCGCGTGCATTCGATTGAGACGATGGGAACGGTCGATGGACCCGGCATCCGCTTTGTGGTGTTTGTTCAGGGCTGCCCCATGCGCTGTGCGTATTGCCACAACCCCGATACCTGGTCGGTTAACGGCGGCACCATGGTGACCGTCGAGCACCTGATGGACGAGTTCCAGAGCAACCATGAGTTTTACCGCAGCGGTGGTATTACGGTGTCCGGCGGCGAGCCGCTCTTGCAGCCCGCGTTTTTAGCCGACCTGTTCCGCGCCATGCACAATAACCCCGATGGTCGCGTGCATACCTGCTTGGATAGCTGCGGCTATGCGTTCGATCCCGCGCATCCCGAGAAGTTCGATGCCGTACTCAACGAGACCGATATGGTGCTGCTCGACATTAAACACGCCGATCCCGTCGAGCATAAAAAGCTGACCGGTTGCGATCCCGCACGCATCCTGGCGTTTGGTGATGAGCTTGCCCGTCGCAAGATTAAGGTCGTTATCCGCCACGTGGTGGTGCCCGGCATTACCGATACGGTTGAGGAGTGCGAGGCACTCGGTCGTCTGATTGCCCCGTGGCATAACGTGGTGGGCCTGGAAATGCTGCCGTATCACACGATGGGCGTCGTCAAGTATGAGCAGCTGGGGATTCCCTATAAGCTCGAGGGCGTTCCGCAGATGGATACCGCGCGCATGCCCGAGCTGCGCAACGCCGTTATGGCCGGCATGAGAAAGCGCCGTGCGGAGCTCAGGTCGGCCATCGGCTAACAAGCTATTTTTGCCCCTTTATGATACCCGAGCTGTACTGGCCTAACGGCTTGGTGCTGACGCGGTTGAGCCAAAATGCTGGTACCATACCGTGGATAAGCAATTTGCACGGATTTGGGGGATGGCATGGCAACCATCGCGATCATAGGCGCACTCGAAAAAGAGGTTGCGCAGATTAAGGAAGAGCTGAGTGGCGCGCATGAGTCGCAGGAGGCGGGCTTGACCGTTGTGAGCGGTGAGCTCGACGGTTTGTCCGTTGTTGCTACGACCGCTGGCATGGGAACCGTAAACGCCGCGGCGGCAACGCAGCATCTCATCAGCAAATATGCCCCGCAGGCCGTTGTGTTTTCGGGCATTGCGGGTGGCCTAAACCCTAAGCTCCATATTAACGACGTGGTTATAGGCAAGTGTCTGCGTTATCTGGATACCGACACGACGCTCATTGCCGAGTCGGCACCGGGGCTTGAGGAATTTGCCTCGACACCGGCTTTGGTTGATATTGCAGCTGTCGTGCTTGTCGAGCATGGGTTTGTGGACGCATCGTCGGATATGGCGGCTGCCGAGAAGGACCCCAAGCAGTTCCTGTGTGGCACTATCGCCACGGGTGACCGCTTTGTTACGGGTGACGCCATGCGTAACGCTGCGATTGAGGCCACGCATGCCGATTGCGTCGAGATGGAGGGTGCGGCAATTGCGCACATCGCGGCCAAGAATGGTGTCGATTGCCTAGTGCTGCGCGCTATCAGCGATAATTGTGACGAGGCATATGACGCGTTTTGCGAGCGCGAGTTCGATCTGGATGAGTACGCTCGCACCGCGAGCGGCATCACGCTTGACATCGTTCGTAGTATCGCCGCCGCGCAATAGCACGCCCGTTTTGTAAAAACCTACGACCAAGGAGTGTCCATGGCCGATTCAATTAACTACCAGCTTGCCAAGTTCGTCGCCAGCTACGGCAAGGTTTCGCAGATTCCCGAGTCCACCTGCCCTGAGGTGAGCTTCGTCGGCCGCTCCAACGTGGGCAAGTCCTCCATCATGAACAAGCTATTTGGCCGCAAGAACCTGGTCAAGGTTTCAAGCACGCCGGGCAAGACGAGCAACATCAATTTCTTCGAGGCCGACGACGTGCACTTTGTCGACCTGCCGGGTTACGGTTTCGCCCGCCGTTCCAAGGCCGAGCGCGACCGCTGGGCCGAGCTCATCGGCGACTTCTTCGACTCAGAGCGCAGCTTTAACCTGGTTGTGTCGCTGGTGGACATTCGCCACGACCCCAGTAAGCTCGACCATGACATGATCGACTACCTGCAGGGCAACGAGTTCAACTTTATCGTCTGCCTCACCAAGGCCGACAAGCTCAGCCGCACCCAACAGGCCCGCCAGGCAGCAGCCATCAAAAAGCAGCTCAACGTTCCGGCCGAGAACGTGATCATCACAAGCTCTCAGACCGGCGCCGGCATCGATGAGCTTAAGCGCCGCATTGCCGAGGCCTGCCTTTAGTCAGGCCGCGGCCCCTCAAAAGCTCTTATCTATATCACCTCAGTGATAGTTATTGGTAAACTATCACTGAGGTGATATTTTTGGAGGTCGATATGGAGCTTTGGCACGGGTCGGACGTTGTTGTTGATCATCCATCGTTGGATAAATGCAGACAATTCAATGACTATGGGCGCGGGTTTTATTGCACGCCACATGAGGAAATGGCAATGGAGTGGGCATGCCGGACTGAGTCCGATGGTATCGCGAATCGATACGAGCTCGATATGGATGGTCTTGCGGTCTTGGACTTGGAGTCCGGGGAGTTTTCAATTCTCAATTGGCTTGCGATTTTGGCTAACAATAGGGAGTTCAATGTTTCGACACCGCTGGCGCGCGAAGGACTTCGCTATCTGCTGGATAACTGCCTGATTGATATTTCTCCCTATGACGTAATTCGAGGTTATCGCGCCGACGATTCCTACTTTTCGTTTGCAAGACAGTTCGTTAACGGCATGATCTCGCTTAGGCAACTGCAACTCATTATGCGTTTGGGCGATTTGGGCATCCAATACGCTCTTATGAGTGAGCGTGCGTTTTCAGCAATCAGATTCCGCGAATGGAGGCAGGCGTTGGGTTCTGAGTATTATCCCAAGCGCTTTAAGCGAGAACAGAACGCGCGGCGCAAGTACCTGGATACGGTAAACGGATTTGACTCTGATGGTGTCGACATTAGGGATTTGATGGCAGGGAGGGTTGATTTAAATGATCCAAGAGTTAACGGATTGTGGGCCGAGTAGGACATACCCCGTCTACTACCTCGAGGATGCAATGAACAACCTCGGCGACTGTTTTGACTATGCCGTGAACGATTATGGAGCAGAAGGGTCGGAAGTTGCTGAACTCTTTTGCCTGAGCGGCGTAGCTCGCGAGTTCGAACGCGGCAACGCATGGGTCGTATCGGGAAAATCGGGCGTTGAGCTATTCGCGCTTATCGCCGAAAGGTCGGGCTATCAGAGCGGGTCTATACCGGATCGCACCTATCGTTTTGAGAAGACGCCAGAGTATTGGACAGGCTGGATACTGGCATATCTGCAGTGGCGTTTAGGGGAGTCTTTCGAAGACCTGCTGCATGTCGTTCCGTTTGACGCACTGCGCAGTCTGTACTACCCCTGGCACGAAGCCTCAGAGGAACGCGTGGCTCGCCTCGTCTGCGATATGGCGAAAAAAGCGTCCAGGCAAACCAAACTTGCGTTAGCAAGAAAGAAGCTTAAGAAAACCCAACAAGACCTAGCATACGAATCGGGTGTGTCACTCCGCTCAATCCAAATGTACGAGCAGCGCAAGAGAAACATCAATGAAGCTTCGGTAACAAGCGTAAGGGCCATAGCAAAAGCCCTCCACTGCAACATCGAAGACCTCCTAGAACCAGTCTTCGAATACAAAGAAACCAGCGCAGCGTAAACCAATATATTGCCAAGGTTTGTATCTAGTAAGCGCTCCTTACCAGCAAGAGTCCCTACCAATAGATAGCGGCTTAAAGGGCCGAAATCGTATGAATGGCATTGCGACTTCCAAATGGGTGACTGCTGCTTGAAAAGCTATAGAAATAGGGGCCGATTTAACGGCCCCAAGCATCGCATAAATGGCATATACGTTTTATCAACTATTTCTTGTTTTTAACCCATTTGCAGATACGCCAAATAAGCACTCCGACGAGAATCCAAACGAGAGCGATCATAATGTCTGAGCGTGCAGGAATTGGGATCATTGAACTTCCTCAATTGATGTGAGTCTAGTTTGCATAGGTGTGGAGCGTGCTGCCTTCCATGGTCGCTTGCAACACGGCGATACCGGACGTCATCCCCATCGATTCATAGTTGAGTCGATATGTCGCCTGTTTCGAGTTCCATATAAAGGACTCGTTAGTTACCGTACAGCCGATAGTCGTATAGTTTTGTCCCCAAGCGCTGGTAATGAGCGAGTTCGCTATCTTGATCTTGAATTCGCGATAAATAAAAGGACTGTTGTAATAGATAGTCCAAGTTCCAGATGCGTTGTTGTAGTAACTGTCCCATATCAGGCTGGGTTCATTGGTTTTTTTTAATTCCTATTACTGCAACGGTCCCATCCTTAAGCTTGATTTGATGAGACTGCTCGGGACCTTTCGTTAAATCAAAATCTTGGGTTGCGCCAGAAATTGCGACAGCATCGCTTTCTGCAGCATAAGCAGTCGAAGGGCTAAACGAGAAACATATCGGTAATATCAAAAGTATCGAGAGGAAAAACGAAGCTTTGAGTGTGCGTAACACTTTGACCACCTCCATACTGCGATGCCTAGTTAAATAGTAGCATAGATTAACAGTTTATTATGTAACCTAAAAAGCCCCTATCTGCCCGGCGCCCCTTCAAAGCGTGGGTCCCTGTAGACATCCTCAGCAAGGTAAACGCAGGGATGGTCGGGGTGTTCCCCTCAAAATTATTCCGCAGCGCGAAGGCCTCTCGTCTGTGGCTCCGTTGGAGCACAAGATTAAATCAGCGAATGCGATTATCCTGTCGAGGCTGCGCAGGTCCCCTTGGGGCTTCCCCTGAAAACAATCCGCAGATCGAATTGCCCCGTCGCGCGAAGCGCACGACGGGGCAATTCATGATCGAGGACGTCTTCAGGGGAAGCCCCAAGGGGACCGGTGAGAGCAATGAGGCAGGGCGCTACAGGTACTCGATCTGGGCGCCTTCCGTGTCGCACGTGAGGATATGCGTATCACACTTAGGGAACTGCTCGCGCAGCTTGACCTGCAGGAACTTTGCCACGATGGTGTCGTCAGTCACGGCCATGAGGGTCGAGCCCGAACCGCTGATCCAGATGGTCTTGGCGCCGCCGTTAAGGCAGGTGTCGCGCACGGCGTTGTAGTCGGGAATCAGACGGCGACGATAGGGTTCCTGGATGCGGTCGTCATTGGCGGCGGCAATCAGGTCGAGGTCACCAGTCTCCAAGCCGCGCGTCATACCGGCGATGCGGCCCATCTGCCACACGGCGGTGGAGAGCGGAATCTCCTGCGGCACGACCTTGCGCGCCTCGCTCGTGTGTACCTCGTAGGGCGGAATCACGGTAATAAAACGCAGGCGATCGCTCACCTCGTAGCGCAGGCACCGGGGGAGCGAATCGGTCGGCGTAAAGGAGCAGACGGCGCCGCCCAGGATGGCGGGGGCGACGTTATCGGGATGGCCCTCGACTTCGGTGGCAATGCGAACCAGCTCGGCGCGGTCGACGGTGTGGCCTGTCAGTGCGGCGGCGGCCATAATGCCGGCGACGACGCAGGTGGAGCTGGAGCCCAGGCCGCGGGCGACGGGAACGTCAGTCTGAATGTCGATGGCAACGGGAAAAGCCGTCTCGCCCCATGCGGCCAGTGCATCGACAAAGCTGACGTAGACCAGGTTGTCCTCGTTTTGGAACTCTTCGGGGCAGCCCGTGATGGTGAGCTTATCGGCGCGCTCGAAGGTGAAGTGCGAGTAGAGGCTGACGGCCATGCCGAGGGTATCGTAGCCAATGCCTAAGTTTGCGCTGGTGGCGGGGACGGTGATTTTGATCATGGGAATCTCCTGGGCGGTCTGCCTGTTTAGTTCGCTGCTCGGGCAGTCCTGGCTCGCTCGGAAAGCACATTAAGTGCTTTCCGGCTCGTGCGGAACTCGCGACGAACTAAACAGGCAGACCCGCATGTCAGTTCGTCATCATCCCGGTGGGTATCTGATAAAAGAAAGTGCGCCGGCTTTCGCCGGCGCCTTATAAGGGGTTTTAGTTGGTAGCCATCTTTTTTGCTGCAGACTCTACGTAGTTGGCCATGTCGGCTACGTCGCAGACGTCTTCGAAGCGGACGGGCTTGGACTCGAGTTCGGCGAGCTGGGTCGGGGCGACCGTGTTGGTGGCCTGCTCGAGTACGCGCATAGCCTCAAAGTCGTCCTCGGGAACGTCGAGCCCCAGGGCGTCGCAGCAGGCGCGCGGGAACTTGTAGGGGCTGGCGGTCGAAAGCAGCACGCGGGCCTTGGCGCCCTCGGCGGGAGCGACCTTTTCAAAGACGTGATAGCCGCAAGCGGTGTGCGGGTCGATCATGTAGCCGTTCGCATCCCAGCAACTCTTGATGGCAGCACGGACCTCGTCCTCGCTGGCCCAACCGCAGCCAAAGACGCTCTGAATCTTTGCCAACAGGTCAGTGGGAACCTCGTAGCGACCAGTCTGTGCCAGCTGCTCCATAAGGCCGGCAACGAGTTCGCAGTCGCCATCGGACAGGAAGTAGAGCATGCGCTCCAGGTTGGAGCTGATGAGGATGTCCATCGACGGCGAGATGGTCGTGAAGAACGGGCGGTTGCGGTCGTAGACGCCGGTGGTCAGGAAGTCAGCAAGAACGTTGTTCTTGTCGCTCGCGACGATGAGCTTGGCGACGGGCAGACCCATGCGCTTGGCATAGTAACCGGCCAGGATATCGCCAAAGTTGCCGGTCGGTACGCAGAACTCCACGGCGTCGCCGGCCTCGATGGCGCCGGCGCGAAGCAGCTGCGCATAGGCGGCAAAGTAGTAGACGACTTGCGGCACCAGGCGGCCGACGTTGATGGAGTTGGCACTCGAAAGTACCGTGCCGGCGGCCTCCAGACGCTCGGCAAGCTCCTTATCGGCAAAGATGCGCTTGACGGCACTCTGGGCGTCATCGAAGTTGCCGCGGATGCCGCAGACGGCGACGTTATCGCCCTCCTGTGTGGACATCTGCAGGTTCTGGACGCGGCTGACCTTGCCCTCGGGATAAAAGACGGTGATGCCCGTGCCCGGAGCGTCGGCAAAGCCGGCGAGTGCTGCCTTGCCCGTGTCGCCCGACGTGGCGGTGACGATCATGATGCGCTCGGCGCCGCCGTCCTTGGCGGAGGTGCGGGCCATGAGGCGGGGGAGCATCTGCAGAGCGACGTCCTTAAAGGCACTCGTGGGGCCGCCAAAGAGCTCCATCACATAGGTCTGAGGGGCGTCAACACCCGGCGCAGCGTCGAGTTTGACGAGCGGCGTAACCTCTTCACTCGCGAACGTGCCGCGGTATGCCTCGTCGACACACGCCGAAATTTCTTCGCCCGTGTAATCATTCAGTAACATTCCCAACACATCTTGAGCGATTTCAAAGTACGATTTAGCTGCAAGCGAGCTGATATCGACCTGCTGGGTGCCGAGCTCGTCCGAGACAAACAAACCCCCGTCGGGAGCGATGCCGGTGCGGATTGCCACCTTACTTGAGCACGATAAAGTGCGTCCTCGTGTACTATGATAAGTTCCCATATAACACTGCTCCTCGGATGCCTTGGTCCCAATCGGTGAAACCATGGTATCAGAGCGCGCAAAATAGGTTCGCAGAGGCTTTTTAGAAAGGTAACCTCCAGCCCATGATTAAGATTGCCAAGTTTGGCGGCTCGTCGGTCGCCGACGCCGAACACTTCAAGAAGATCAAGGCCATCGTCGATGCCGACCCTGCCCGCCGTTTTGTGGTGGTTTCCGCCTGCGGTCGCCGCTTTAAGGGCGACACCAAGGTGACCGACCTGCTCTACCTGGTTAACGCGCACGTTAAGTACCACGTGTCGTGCGAGGAGCTACTCGAGGACATTGGCCAGCGCTACTTTGATATCGCTGACGAGCTGGAACTCACCTATCCCATCCGCGAAGAGTTTGCGGCCTTTGCCGAGCGCGCCCGCTCGGGCGGCTACTCCACCGAGGAGCTCGTGAGCCGCGGCGAGTACTTCACCGCTCGCCTGATGGCCGAGTATCTGGGCCTGCCGTTCCTGGATGCTGCGACGGTCGTTGCGTTCCATCACGACGGTACGCTCAGCATGAACCGCACCTCCGAGCTGGTGCAGGAGTACGGTCAGCAGGGCGGCTTTGTTATGCCCGGTTTCTACGGCGCGACGCGTGAGGGCCAGATCAAGCTGCTCGATCGTGGCGGCGGCGATATCTCGGGCTCGATTTTGGCTAAGTGCCTGGGCGCCGACCTTTACGAGAACTGGACCGACGTCTCGGGTTTCTATTCTGCGGATCCGCGTATTGTTCCGGAGGCTCAGCCCATTGCGCGCGTTACCTACGAGGAGCTGCGCGAGCTTTCGTACATGGGCGCAAGCGTCCTGCACGAGGAAGCCGTGTTCCCCGTGCGCGAGGCAGGCATTCCGCTGGTCATCAAGAACACCAATGCGCCGCAGGACCCCGGCACCATCATTAGCGAGACGGCTGATGAAGGCGAGGCGGAGCCCATCATTACCGGCGTGACCGGCAAGCGCGGTTTTGTCGCCATCAACGTCGCCCGCGACCGCACCAAGCCCCGCGTCGGCTTTATGCGCCGTGCGCTTTCGGTGTTCGAGCGCTATGACGTTTCCGTCGAGCACATGCCCACCGGTGTCGACCGCTTTGGCGCCGTGGTGCAGGAGCAGGACGTTCACGATTCACTGTACTCGCTCGTGGGCGACATTCAGCAGGAGGTCGAGCCGCTCGAGATCGAGGTTGTCGAGGGCCTGGCACTTATCGCGACCGTCGGCCGTAACCTGCGCGGTCGTGCCGGCATCTCGGGCCACCTGTTTGGCATGCTTGGCCAGGCTGGCGTGAGCGTGCGTATGATTTCGCAGAGCTGCGACGAGATCAATATCATCATCGGTGTGGAGGAGAAGGACTTTGATCTGGCGATTCAGACCATTTACCGCGCCTTCTCCGACGAGAACGGCATTGTGAAGGTCTCCGATCTGGAGGCTCCCGCGCCGGTCGATCCCGCTCTGGTCGCACTCCGCAAGTAGCTGCTATCCCAGTAGATTTTTGGACTTGCCTCAAAAATCTATGGCGGGGCGTTTCGTTTCGGTTTCGTTTCGACGGGGCGGGTTTCGTGCCCGCCCCGTTCTTGTATACACTGGCAACAATAATCGGCCTGCTTGGCGTGCGGGCAAAAGCCACAACCTTTAAAGGGGGAAGCATGAAACAGTACACGGTTGCTATTTTGGGTGCGACGGGAGCCGTGGGCACCCAGATGCTCGAGTGCCTAAACGAGCAGGAGTTCCCGGTTGGCAAGCTCAAGCTGCTGGCGAGCGCGCGTTCTGCGGGCAAGACCGTCGAGTTCCGCGGCGAGCAGATCGTGATCGAAGAGGCTTGTCCCGAGGCCTTTGAGGGCTGTGACATTGTGCTTGGAGCCGCCGGCGACGACATCGCGAAGGAGCTACTGCCCGAGGCCGTCAAGCGCGGCGCCGTCGTGGTCGACAACAGCCACGCCTTCCGCATGGATCCCGAGGTGCCGCTGGTCGTGCCCGAGATCAATGCCGACGACATCAAGTGGCATCACGGCCTTATCGCCAATCCCAACTGCGCGACCATCATCGGCCTGGTTCCCACGTGGCCGCTGCATCAGCTCGCTGGTGTGAAGCGCATGATCGTCTCGACGTACCAGGCGGCTTCGGGTGCTGGCGCCCCCGGTATGGCCGAGCTCGAGGCTCAGCTGGCCGCCCTGGGCCGTGGTGAGGAGATTCCCGAGCCGCGCGCGTTTGCCGCCCAGCTCGCGAGCAACCTGATTCCGCAGATTGGCGGCGTCAAGGAGGAGGGCTTTACCTCCGAGGAGATGAAGTTGCAAAACGAGGGCCGCAAGATCATGCATCTGCCCGAGCTGCGCGTGAACTGCACCTGTGTGCGCGTGCCCGTGCTGCGCTCGCACTCCGAGAGCATCACGCTTGAGTTCGAGCGCGACATCACGGTGGAAGAGGCCCGTGCCGCGCTGGCTGCCGCTCCGGGTGTCAAGCTAGTTGACGACATGAGCGCCGAGGATGCGCACGACCGCTTCCCCATGCCGATGGATACGTCCGACCAGGACCTGATTTGGGTCGGTCGCGTACGCCGCGACATCTCGAACCCCGAGGCCGCGCGTGGCATCACCTTCTGGTGCTGCGGCGACCAAATCCGTAAGGGCGCGGCAACCAACGCCGTCCAGATCGCTAAGCTGCTCTGCGAGTAGTGTGACCTGTCCGGCGGGGGCCGGGCTTAGTTTTCAGAACGTCCTCGATCATGTGTGGCGCCTTGTCCTGCTCCTTCGGAGCCGCGGACAAGGCGCCACACTGGTCTGCGGAGTGTTCTGAAAACTAAGCCCGGCCCCCGCCTGCGGTGACTCGGCTGCGAGCGGCCAGCGATGGGGCCGTTGTTGGTTGAGGCCGCTGGGCTGATGTGAGGGCACGTGGCCGCTGCGGGCCCTGGTCCCGGCGGCGGCCTCGGCGCTTTGCGCCTGCCGCCTTGGGGGACTGTGGGGCGCGGCCGGCAGCTGCGGCGCGTTGCGCCTGCTGCCTAGGGTGACTTTGGGGTCGATTGGGGTTGTCTGCACAATTCGCGGTATTATGTTGCGGAGTTTTGAAAGGAGCCGCTGGTGGTCACGACGACGTTTGCTTCGCCTTTGGGCGAAATCCTGCTTGCCGCTGATGGCCGCGGTTTGACGGGGCTTTGGTTTGAGGGGCAGGAGCACTTTGGCTCCACGCTTCTCAAAGAAGATCCCGAACATGTTGAAGGCGCCGATGCGGTTTCTGGTACCGGTGGGATGTCTTCGGTGAGTCCGGCAAATGGCGCGGCTTCTTCGGTGCTTGAGCGTTCTTGGGCTTGGCTGAATGCTTATTTTGCGGGGCAGGAGCCTCGGTTTACGCCGCCGTTGCATATGATTGGCACGGCGTTTCAGCGTGAGGTTTGGTTTGAGCTGCTTTCTATCCCGCGTGGCGAGGTCGCTACGTATGGTGAGATCGCCCAGCGTGTTGCGGCTCGACATCGTGTACCGGGAAACGAAGCACCTGTTGTGTCTCCCCGTGCCGTGGGGGCCGCGGTCGCGCGGAATCCTATTTCGATCATTGTGCCGTGCCATCGCGTGGTTGCCGCCGACGGCTCGCTTAACGGATATGCCGGCGGGCTTGACCGCAAGGAGTGGCTGCTTCGGCTCGAGGGCGCGTACGAGGAATAACGTTCGAGCACTTTGCATAGCCAAGACGCCGTGAAAGAACGGGATGCGCTTTCCGAATGGCGTCCCAAACGGAAACCGTGTCCCGGAATACAGCCTTAGAGTGGGATGCCGTTTCCGGTTGAGACCACTTGCTTGGACATCTTTCTACGCCCGCTTCTGCAGGGCATAGATCGACTTATCCATGTTGAACAGGTAAGCCGCGACGCAGACGATGAAGAATGCCGGCAGATTACCGAAACCGAAGACTTCGCAGCCAATCAGGATGGGTGCGAGCAGCGTATTGGTGGCGCTGCCAAAGACGGCTGCGTAGCCCAGCGCGGCGCAAAGCGCGATGGACATGCCGAGTTGAGCCTCGTTATGGCGACATCTGGGTAACAGAAAGGCCCGCGTTCCTCAGAGGCAAGATAGGCAATTCTGCTTTTGAGGTAGATCTCAATTCTGCCGACCGCATCAAACATTAACTGCCGGAGGGCTCGGTCAAATTCATACGTGTAGATGATGGTTTCGAATGTTGTGCCTTCGCGAAAGATGGTAATCCCGGACTTGCATTTGGTTTTGTAGGGAAACCAGTAGGCCGACAGTCTGTAGTGGCCGACTTCGACCAAAGCTCGCTCGAGTTCGCTTTGATCAGAGCACTTAAGACCCCTGTATTCTGTCAATAGTGCTATTTGTTCGTTGATGGATATCCGCGACTTCCGGTATTTCATTTAAGCCTCTTGATAGAAAAAGAGCTGGAGTTGCGCATCGTTGAGAGGCTTTCCAGCTTTAGCAAAACAAACTTATAAGATGCGACGGGCCGCGTCAAGATAATTACCGGACGGCCTAGGAGGCGGCTGGTTGGCTGGCTTAAAACCTAGCGCGTGAGATGACGCTCCACGCTATTCAGCGCGCTTGATAGGATGACGAACCACAGTCTTAAGTTTCTCCGGTGCACATTTGCGTGGATCGGAGAGATAGATTTCGTGATGGAAACGGGTGTCTGAGAAGTCGGGGACATAGCCCTGCTCGGTCGTGTATTCATTCATAGCGCCTACGGTCGCCGGTTCGTTGTCGTAGGGCCCGGTGTGCATGCATTGAACGCAGAGGCCCTCGTCAACTTTAAGCAGCTCGACGGCAGAAAAGTCAAGTTTCTTTTTGGTCGTGGCTTCCGCGACTGCCCAGTCAAAGTCATCTCGGGTGACGAAATCGGGCAGGCGAATGCACGAGATAAAGTTGAAATCGTCCTTGCGTACATAATCGATGTCGCCGCTCGGGGAGTCTTGCCACCAGAAACCCTCGAGCGGCGGTACCGCAAAGTCGAAATAGCCCTTGATACTCCTTGAGCCTTTCTTCGACATCTTGACGGTATAGGCGATGCCGTAAAGCAGCGGCAGGGCGTTTTGATACTCGCCACCTTCGGTATTTGGGTCGCCCTTTCCGCGAACGGCAACGTAGCTCATAGGCGGGACAGTTACGATGCTCGGCTTGCTTGCAGGTTTGTAGAGCTCCTTGCATTCCTTCTTAAAGTCGAACGCCATGTTGGCCGCCTTTCTGCGTATTGGCCTGCTTAGATAACGGAATCATATCATAGAAACGAACAGCTGTTCGAATGATTTTGCTGACAGATAGAGATGCATGCGTTGTGTTTGGCGGTCGGCCTGACCCCGTCGATGATTTCTCTGCCTTCCCGGCGCTTGCCTGCGCTCCCCGTTTCCCCATATAAAACCTGCCAAAATGAACCTGTCCCTTTTTGGTCGGCGTGAAATGGGTAATACTAAAGAGTTATCCGACCAGATGGGAATTAATCGATGGCTTATATCGAATTCAAAGACGTCATCAAGGCGTACGGCGAGGGCGATGCCCGCATTCACGCGCTCGACGGCGCGAGCTTTACCGTTGAGCGCGGCGAGCTCGCCATTATCCTGGGCGCCTCGGGTGCCGGCAAGACTACGGCGCTCAACATCCTGGGTGGCATGGATACGGTAACCTCCGGCACTGTGACGGTGGACGGGCGCGACGTGAGCTCCGCCAACGAGGCACAGCTCGTGGAATACCGCCGTGCCGACGTCGGCTTTGTCTTCCAGTTCTACAATCTGGTCCCCAACCTGACGGCGCTCGAAAATGTCGAGCTTGCGGCGCAGATTTGCCCCGATTCGCTCGATGCCGAGCAAACGCTTCGTCAGGTTGGCCTGGGCGACCGTCTTGC
Source organism: uncultured Collinsella sp. (assembly GCA_902496275.1). Taxonomy (GTDB): domain Bacteria; phylum Actinomycetota; class Coriobacteriia; order Coriobacteriales; family Coriobacteriaceae; genus Collinsella. Next base: position 30,710 of record CABVAC010000004.1, read on the forward strand.
TAACTTTCCGGCGCAGCTTTCGGGCGGCGAGCAGCAGCGTGTGTCCATCGCCCGCGCGCTGGCCAAGAACCCCAAGCTGCTCCTGTGCGACGAGCCCACGGGCGCACTCGACTACAAAACCGGCAAGCAGATCTTGCAGCTGCTACAGGACACCTGTCGCAAGCAGGGCATCACGGTCATCATCATCACCCATAACTCCGCGCTGGCGCCCATGGCCGATCGCCTGATCCGCTTTAAGAGCGGCCGCGTGGAGAGCGAGACGGTCCAGCAAAATCCCGTGCCTATCGAGACGATCGAGTGGTAGCGCCCATGGACCAAGATCGCCAAAACAGCCAAAACCACGATACGGAGCACGCAGACCGCGACTGGGAGTTCGCGACCTACCGCACTGCTCAAAGCTCAAACGATATGGTCCCGACGGTTTTTCGCCGTGGCATCTACCGCACAATCCGGGGCAGTCTTAAGCGCTTCTTGTCAATCGTGGTCATCACCGCGCTTGGCGTGAGCGTGATGTGCGGCCTTAAGGCAGGCTGCGAGGATTTGTGCGATTCGGTCGACGCCTATTTTGACCAGCAGAATGTCTATGACATTAACGTGCAGTCGACCTATGGCCTTACGCGCGACGATCTTGCGGCTATCCAAGAGGTCGACGGCGTCGAGACGGCCGAGGGCATTTACACCGAGACCGCCTACACCGCCGTGGGCACAACGCGCGAGCGCGTGGTTGTGCAAAGTCTTTCCAAGGAGAACATCGATCAGCCAGTGCTCGTGAACGGCGATTTGCCCGAGAGCGCCGATGAGGTCGCGGTAACTTCGAAGTTCCTGAAGGCTTCGGGCAAAAAGCTCGGCGATACGGTGAGTTTTGCCGCCAATGACGCGAGCTCGTCCAACCAAAGTGCCAAGGATCAGTTTGCCGCAGGCGATTACACCATTACGGCCGAGGTCCTCGATCCTACCGACGTGAGCTCCGACTCGACAGTCAACGCCTTTCGCGCTGCTTCGACTGCGGACTATAAGTTCTATGTGAGCGAGGATGCCGCGACATCTTCTTCCTACTCTGCGGTCCATGTGATCGTCGAGGGAGTCAAGAGCCTCAACTCCTATTCGGATGCCTACGCGGCAAAGATCAACGAGGTCAAAGGCAATATCGAGAAGATCCGCGAGGAGCATGAGAAGGCGCGCGCTCAGGAGCTGACGGTCGACACGCCGGCAAGTTTGGATGCGGCCGAGCGCCAGGCGAATATGCTCTTTGGGATTAAACAGGACAACATCAATCGCATGGCCGAGGGCAGCGAGGAACGCGCGCAGGCGCAGGCCGACCTGAACCAGCGCCGCGCCGCCGCCAACCAGCAGTTTGCCGATGCCCGCGCTGAGCTCTCTGACCTGGGCGAATGCACCTGGTACATCCAGGACCGCGGCAATATCGCAAGCTACTCGAGCGTCGAGAGCGACAGTTCTTCGATCGAGGCCATCGCCACGGTTTTCCCATTCATCTTCTTTATCGTCGCCGTGCTCATCAGCCTTACCACCGCCACGCGCATGGTCGAGGAGGAGCGCACGCTTATTGGCCTGTACAAGGCGCTCGGCTATTCACGTGGGCGTATTCTGTCCAAATACGTGGACTACTCGCTGTGGGCGTGTCTGATCGGCGGCGTGCTCGGCAACATCATCGGATTTGTGGGCCTGCCGCTGTTCCTGTTTACGGTGTTCGACGATATGTACTCGCTGCCTCAGATGCTGCTTTCGTACGACATCGTGTCGTCGCTCGTGTCGGTAGCGCTGTTTGCCGTGGGCGTGGTGGGCGCTACGATTATCGCCTGCCGCCACGAGATGGCCGAGACGCCGGCTTCGCTCATGCGTCCCAAGGCGCCGCGTGCCGGCTCACGCATTCTGCTTGAGCGCATCGGATTTATCTGGCGCCGCATGGGCTTTTTGAACAAGGTGGCAGCGCGTAACCTGTTCCGCTACAAAAAGCGTGCCTTTATGACCATCTTCGGTATCGCCGGCTGCACGGCGCTCGTGATCTGCGGTATGGGCATTCGCGATACGTCGGTGGCGCTTTCGCCCAAACAGTACGGGGATATCACGCGCTATGACTTACTGGCGGTCGCCAATCCCGACGATTTTTCGCAGACGTGCGCGGCGTTGGATGAGCGCAACGCGGCCAATGATTCCAACGTGACCGTGACTTCGACGCTGCCGATTATGACCGACAACGTCACCTTTACATTCGACGGAAAGAGCGAGACCGTGCAGCTCATCGTGATTCCTGATGACCGCACGGGTGACTTGGGCGATTACGTGCGCCTGGAGGATGAGTCCAAAGAACCGCTGTCTTTGCGTGACGGAGACGTGTATCTGAGCAAGAGTTCACAGCTGGTACTGGGGATTCAACCGGGCGATACGGCGCACGTCCAGGATTCGTCGCTCAATGTTGCCAAGGTCAAAGTCAGTGACATTTCGCTCAACTATCTGGGCAACACGCTTTACATGACGCAGGGCACCTATGAGCGCGCGTTTGGTCGAAGCGCACGCCTTAACGGCGTCTTTGTGCTGCTTAAGGGCTCGCCGGCCGACCAGATTGCGTTTAGCAAGAATCTTAAGAGCGACGGTTGGCTTTCGATTTCGAGCACGGCCGAGCATTGGGAAAACTATGAGGCGAACTTCACTATCATCAATTCCGTCGTGGTGCTCGTGACCTTTATGGCGGCGTGCCTGTCGTTTGTGGTGGTGTTTACGCTGTCCAACACGAATATCTCCGAGCGCGAGCGCGAGCTGGCGACCATCAAGGTGCTGGGCTTCCGTCGCGGCGAGGTGCACCACTACGTCAACAAGGAGACGTTGATCCTCACGGCGATTGGTGCCGCGCTGGGTGTTCCGCTGGGCGGTGCGCTGGCCGAGAGTTTTACGTACATTTTGCAGATGCCGTCGCTGTACTTTGACGTCGAGGTCGAGCCGCTAAGCTACGTGCTCGCCGTGGTGCTTTCCTTTGGCTTTACGTTTATCGTCAACCTCGCCACCAATCGTACCCTCAACAAGATCGACATGGTCGGCGCCCTCAAGAGCGCCGAGTAACCTGCCAAAAAGGGACAGGTTTATTTTGGCAGGTTTTACCTGGCCAAACGCCGGACAACCATTAGGTGGCCCGGCGTTTGCCCCGTTTTGCTGGGGATGTCTGCCGTTCAGTGCTCTTACTGGCCAATCCAGTGTTGTGCATAGCTCTTAATGTCCTCGGTAAAACCGTCAAGGTCGTCAAGGGTGATCACGCTGTCGATAAGCAAATTGGCTATCTCGCGGTGCATTGTGCTGCGGCGAATGTCGTTTGCAATTACGCCTGAGGACAGCTTGTCTCTATTGAGGTGCTCTTCTAGTGCCCAAAATCTACTGGACGCTTCACTGTCGCCGTTCAGCATCTCAACGTACTGGCCGATGAGCTTTTCCATATAACGTTCTTGCCATTGAGGAAGCATTTTCTTAAACAGCTTCCAGTCGCTTTCGGCTACGTCGCGCATATGTCCTCCGCTCGTCAAACGGGCTTTCCGTTTGCCTTTCATTCTATTTGGTTTTCGCTCGCAAGCGTTGGTGAGAGGCTCTCTTTAGCCTTCGAGATTGGGCTTGAATGAGTCGTATGCCACAAAACGGGCCTATCTACTACGTTTAATTGGATACCCTCAACCATGCCGGGAAAACGAAAAATAAAACCGCAGGTAGAAGGCCTGCCGATTTTTGAAAAAGGCGGTCATGGTTGGCCCCATCGAGTTAAACGTAGTAGATGGCCCCTTTTCGTGGCGGACCATCAAACGAGCGCCGACGCTTGTGCTGTAGCCGCTCCGATTATTCGTAAGTTGCGGTGGAATAGTTTCTAGATTCAGCCATTTGCGGGCTAAGCAGGAACTATTCCACTGCAACTTAATTTCAGACCAGGCACCCGCAGCAAGAAGACGAATAGCCTCGGCGAGTATGTAAACGAAGGGCCCTCCGACCCCGCCCGACGATTTCGATTGGCGACCTTTGACGGAGTCAAGGGAGGAGCCAAATCGAAATACGTCGGGCGGGGTCGGAGGGCCCGATGGGATGGATTCCAGCCGAGGCTATTCGTCGCCGAAGCTGATGCCCAACGCCTTGGCCTCGCGCACCAGATCGCTCTGGGGGTCGACATACTTGAGCTTGCCGGCGACATCCTCGAGCGGCATGTGGCACATCTTGCCGTCGCGCAGGGCAATCATGTAGCCAAACTCGCCGCGCAGGCAGCCAAGCGCGGCCTCGACGCCGCACTGGGTCGCAAAGATGCGGTCCTGGGCGTCGGGCTGGCCGCCGCGCTGCGTGTGGCCGGGGATGGCGACGCGGGTCTCGCGACCGGTCTTGGCCTCGATCTCCTTGGCGATGTCGTAGACAATCGACGGGCTCATGCGCTCGGCAAGCTTCTTCTTGTACTCCTTCTTGGACAGCGCTGCGTCCTCCTTGGAGATGGCACCCTCGGCGACGGCCACGATGGTAAAGCGGCTGCCAGTCTTCATGCGATGCTCGATGGTTTTGATGACCTGGTCCATGTCGTAGGGAATCTCGGGGATCAGGATGACGTCCGCACCGCCCGCGACGCCGGCATACAGCGGAATCCAGCCAACCTTGTGCCCCATGATCTCGATGACAAACACGCGGCCGTGACTCGAGGCAGTGGTGTGGATGTCGTCGATGCACTTGGTGGCGACGTCGATGGCGCTCGTAAAGCCAAACGTCAACTCGGTGCCCCAGGTGTCGTTATCGATGGTCTTAGGCAGGGCGATAACGTTGAGGCCCTCTTCGCGCAGGCGGTTGGCGGTCTTGGTGGAGCCGTTGCCGCCCAGCATAAACAGGCAGTCGAGCTGCAGCTTATGATAGGTGTGGACCATTGCCGGGACCTTCTCGACGCCGTCGGCCTCGGGAATGTCCAGGCGCTTGAACGGCGTGCGGCTCGTGCCCAGGATGGTGCCGCCACGGGTAAGGATGCCGCTAAAATCGGCGGGCGTCATGACGCGGAACCGGCTGTAGATAAGGCCCTGGTAGCCGTCCTCAAAACCATAGATCTCAATAGGCTCTTCGCTATTGGTCATAAGCGTTTTGACAATGCCGCGCATGGTGGCGTTGAGCGCCTGGCAGTCGCCGCCACTGGTAAGAAGACCGATTCTAAGCATGATGAATCCTTCCGGGCAAGTTATAACATGCGCATTAGTTTACCCCCGCACATTGTTGATGCGGGGGTAAAACGTGTTAGCTCAAGCGTATAGAAATGTAAGCAACGTCAGGCGAGCGTAAGGTCGACGGGCCTGGCTCCTTACAGTGCGAAGGCGTCGACGTCGCCCCAGTGGCGGCGCAGCGTAATAGCGGCGGCGGGTTCGGTATTGTCAAAGACGACCGACCATTGCGTATTGCTGGTGATGTCTTCCGGATTAGGCTCTTGCGCTGCGGCACGCAGGGCTTTCCAGACAATCGTTTCGTCCTGGGCACCGACATGGGCGTCAAGGACATCGGCGATTGCGACGGCGCGCTCTTTACCGTGGCCCAGCTCGCCATTCTTTTGGTTGGGCAGCACTTCGTCGCCATAGCAGGCGTAGAAGTTCGTAACCTGGCGTACAGGAGTCGCTTTGAAAGTGCGGTCCGGATCGTGCGGATCCCACTCTACTACGCGCGCGTCACCGGCGGCGTCGTTGATAAAGAAGTGGTAATCGCGTCCTGCCATGGCGTGCATGTCGTAGGCGGAAAGCAGGTCGACAGCTTCTTGCGTGGTGGCGGCACGGTCGAGCACCAGACGGATGGCGAGCGAGGTATTGATGACGGGGCGCTGCGTGTCCTGGTCACAGGGCTTGGAGTCCAGGGTGAGTACGGCAATGGACACGCCGCATTCGTTAACACCGTCGAGCTGGGCAAACGGGCCCATGAGTGCGGCGGCGCGTCCGGCGACGGAGTCAAGCGGAGTGTTATCGCCCAGGTTGTTAAGGGCTGCAAACCCGATGGAGGCATAGCCGCGTGGGTGATTGCGCACCAGCAGCGCCGAGGTGTCGTCCTTAAAGTCGTAATTGCGACCGGTGCGCACGCGGCCTTCGGCATCTACGGCGACAAAGGCGCTGCAGGCAAACTGGGGCGCCTGGACATGTGCCGGCACACCGGGCAGCACCTGCGCCACCACGGCATCGATGTAGGCTTGGTCGTCGCGCACGCCAGCGGCGATGATGCGATCAAGATCGTAGTCGTAAGCGATGTCGATTGCGTACAGATCATAGCCATCCGCGTAGCCGGTCAGGCGTTTGAGCGACGCGGCGGACTTGATTTGCTTGCGGTAAACGATACCGGTGGCAGCGGCAAGGCCGACAGCGACTCCCGCGACACCGCAGGCGATGGCAATGTTACGTAGCTTCATGACGGCTCCTCTCGTCCTGTTAGCGTAATTGTCGCAAAAGGAGCGCGGGCATGATGGCTCAACCTGGTGAGCGGCGCGGGATTAAACATGGAATGAAGAGTACGGCGCTGGCGTGGCGGGGTATGCTGGAGGGGACCATCAACCCAGCGAAAGGGGAGAGCATGACGGATCAGGAAACGCCCGAGCGCGCGCATGTGACGGCCGACGATATCGAGGCCGCCAACGACCTTATCGACTTTATCGAGGCATGCCCCAGCATGTTCCATACGGCGGCGACCATTATGGCCGAACTCGACGAGGCGGGCTTTACCTACCTGCCCGAGAATGCGGCGTGGGATATCGAGCCGGGCGGGCGTTATTACACGCAGCGCAATACCTCGAGCGTTGTTGCCTTTAAGGTGGGCGAGGACCTGGCCGCAACCTGGGGCGAGGATGGCGTTGCCGGTGACTATCATTTTCAGCTCACGGCGTCGCACAGCGATTCGCCGACGTTTAAGGTTAAGGCCGTGCCCGAGCTCGACGGCGCAGGTGAGGCGCTGCGCCTGAACACCGAGGCCTACGGCGGCATGATCGACTACACCTGGTTCGATCGCCCGCTGGCGCTTGCGGGCCGCGTGCTGGTGCGCGATGGCGACCGTATTGAGAGCCGCCTGCTTGCCACCGAGCGCGAGGTCGCTATTATCCCGAGCCTTGCCATCCATATGAACCGCGGCGTTAACGAGGGCTTTGCGCCCAACCGCGCCGTCGACCTGTGCCCGCTCATCAGCGCCGGTGACCTTAAGCAGGGAGATTTTGACGCCCTGATCGCCGAAGAGCTGGACGTTGAGCCCGAGCAGATCCTGGGCCGCGACCTGTTCCTGGTCAATCGTCAGGATGCGCGTATTTGGGGCTGGGCCGATGAGTTTATCTCGACGCCCAAGCTCGACGACCTGGCCTGCGCCTACACCTCGCTGCAGGCATTTTTGGGTGCCGAGAACGCGCACGACGTCTCGGTCTTCTGCTGCTTCGATAACGAGGAGGTTGGCTCCGAGACCAAGCAGGGCGCCATGTCGACGTTCTTGGCCGACGCGCTGCGACGCATTAACGGATCGCTGGGCTTTGACGACGAATCGTACCACCGTGCGCTTGCCGCCTCGATGCTCGTGAGCTGCGACAACGCACATGCCGTGCATCCCAATCATGCCGAGAAGTGTGACGCCCGCAACCAGGTGGTGCTCAACGGCGGTATCGTCATCAAGGAGGCGGCCAACCAGCACTACTGCACCGATGCCTTTAGCCGCGCGGTGTTCCAGGCCATCTGCGACGACGCCGACGTGCCCACGCAGGCCTTCGCCAACAAGAGCGATATGGCCGGCGGTTCCACGCTCGGTAATCTGTCCAACATGCAGGCGAGCATGCACGCCGTGGACGTGGGCCTGCCGCAGCTGGCCATGCACTCGAGCTACGAGACCGGCGGCGTGCGCGACGTGATGCACGCCATCCGCGCCCTCACCGCCTTCTACGAGCGCAACCTAACCATCAACGGCGCCGAAAGCGTGGAGCTCTAAACCTGCCAAAAAGGGATGTTAATTTTGGCAGGTTTTATCTGGACAAATGCCGCAATGCCAACAGCTGGACAGAATTGTTAAGACACCGCGGGTTGAGCAAACGTCAGCGAGCGACGTCCAGAGCGAACAAGTTGGCATGAAAAAGGCAAGGCATAGACCTTCTGGTCATGCCTTGCCTTTTGAATGACAATTTGTCGCTCTGGGCGGCTCGCAGCGTCGACCGGTCCGCCGTTCGTTAGAACGGCGGAACCCTAATGTTCGATCCAGCAGCGCAAGGTCTCGCCGGCCTGCAGGTGACGCAGATTCTCCGCGGCGATGTCGACCACGTTATTGAGCGTGGTGGCTAGGTGGAACCAGCCGGAGACGTGCGGCGTGATGAGCATGTTGGGCGCATCCCACAGCGGGCTTGCGGCAGGCAGCGGCTCGGGGTCGGTGACGTCGACCGCGGCACCGGCGAGATGTCCCGACTCCAGAGCGACAACCAAGTCGTCGGCGACCACAAGATCGCCGCGGCCGCCGTTGGCAAAGAAGGCGCCCGGCTTCATCGCGGCGAAGAACTTAGCATTCGCCAGACCGCGGGTCTCGGGCGTGCTCGGCATAAAGGATGCGACGACATCGGCCTCGGCCAGGCGCTCAGACAGGGCATCCATGCCGTCCATGTCCTCAAATACAATGGGGTAGACGAGCGGATGGCGCTTGATGCCGCGGACGTGCGCGCCCATGCTGCGGCAGAGCGTGGCGAAGTGGCCGCCGATATCGCCCGCGCCCAGCACCAGCACGTTGGCGTTTTTGAGCGAGGTGACCGCGCCCAAGTCCTCCCAGCGATGCTCGCGCTGCAGGTCCTGGTAGCCGGGCAGGCGTTTCATCATAGACAGCACCATGGCAAACATGTGCTCGCTTACGGCCTGGCCGTAGGCGCCCACCGAGCAAGACAGTTTGGCGTCGGCCGGCACGGTGCCGGCGGCAAGGTAGTCGTCATAGCCGGCGGTCTGCAATTGCAACAGCTGGAGATGCTCGCATGCCGTGAGCATACCAGGGTCGATGTTGCCCAGGATCACGTCGGCATCGGCGACCTGCTCGCGCGTGGCGGCGTCGGGGCTCGTGTAGATAAAGTCCTCGCCCGGAGCGCTTGACTCAAGAATTGCGCGATGGCGGTCGTTGACGGGCAACAAAACCAGGATGTTCACAAGCAGTCCTCTCCGCTCGACCTGCCAAAAAGGGACAGGTTTATTTTGGCAGGTTGTATCAGGTAAAACGCTAAAAAACGCCGGGCTTCGTGATGGTTAACATATCCATCGCGAAGCCCGGCGCATCTACGGCTACCAGCTCAGCAGCTCGTAGCCGTCCTCGGTCACCACGAGCTGTACCTCGCACTGGGCGGAGTCGCTACCGTCCTTGGTGCGCACGCACCAACCGTCGCCCTTGCTGATCTTGATGTCGGGCGCTCCGGCATTGACCATGGGCTCGATGGTAAAGACCATGCCCGGAGCCATGATGGTGTCCACATCGGGTGCCTCGGTGGTAAAGCCCACAAACGGGTCCTCGTGGAACTCCTTACCGATGCCGTGTCCGCCGTACTCGCGCACCACGCTAAAGCCGGCGTCCTCGACCGTCTTTTGCACGGCCTCGGCCATCACGGACAGTGGCAGCCATGGCTTGACGGCTGCCAGACCCGCCTCCACGCTGGCGCGGGTGACGTCGACCAGGCGCTGACGCTCGGCCGAGACCTCGCCGATGCAGAACATGCGGCTCGAGTCGCTAAAGTAGCCGTCTAGGATCGTGGAGCAGTCCACGTTGATGATGTCGCCCTCGTGCAGCACGTCCGTATCACAGGGAATGCCGTGGCAGACGACGTCGTTGATTGAGGTGCACACGCTCTTTGGGTAGCCCTCGTAGTGGAGGTCGGCCGGTGTGCCACCGTGCTCGACGGTGTAGTCGTAGATCATCTGGTCGATCTGGTTGGTGGTCATGCCCGCGGCGATGTGCTCGCCTACGTAGTCGAGCACGCCCACATTGATGGCGGCCGAGCGTTTGATGCCCTCGATATCGGCGGGCGTCTTGTAGAGCGTGCGGGGCAGAACCTCCCAGCCCTCCTCCCACAGGCGCTCGAGGCGCTCGTCAAAGGCGCTATGACATTTCTTATATTTTTTGCCGCTGCCGCACCAGCAAGCGTCGTTGCGGCCGGGCACGGGTCCTTTGTCATACATGGCTAACTTCCTTTCATCCGCAGCTAGTATAGCCCACCCACGCGTCCATAAAAGTTGCGGTGATATAGTTCCGATTTAAGCGGTTTAACAGCATAAACAGGAACTATATCACCGCAGCTGATGGAGCGGGATGGCGGGCACTAGCTGCTGCGTGGTTTTGCTAGTAGCTCACCTGGCAGGGAATGCCGAGGGCGCTCACGCGCGCGGCAATCGTGTCGAGCACCTCGGGCGCCGCTTTGGCAAGCCCGGCGACCGGTGTTTCGCGCGCCACCGTGTAGATGGTCGCCTCCTGCGGGCGAATGCGCTCGAGCGCCGCGAGCCAAGGGCCGACGTACTCCTCGCCGGTGTTGTCGATGAGCTTGTCCTGATACTCGCCGGTCAAAAAGATCGTCTGGATAATAACGTGACCGTCAAAGCTTGCGAACGTCTCGATCTGGTGCTCGACGTCGTAGGGGCCAACGGGCTGGTCGAGCAGCTGGATAAACGCCGGGTCGACGGTATCGAGCTTAAGAATGTTGTCGTCGACCATCATGAGCGCGTCGTGCACCTGGGGACGGTCGGCGCGCGTGCCGTTGGAGAGCACGGCGATCTTGGAGTTTGGGGCAAGCTCGTCGCGCAGCGCGACGGCGCCGGCGATGGCCTGCGGAAACTCCGGTGCGGCGGTGGGCTCGCCGTTGCCTGCGAAGGTGATCACATCGGGGAGCTCGCCCTCGGCTGCCATCTCGCGCAGCTTTGCTTCGAGCGCGTCGAGTACTACGGCGGCTGTGTTGTACGGCTCATGGCAGGGGCGCTCAGCGTTGAGGCCGTTTTCGCAGTACATGCAGTCGAACGTGCAGATTTTGCCGCTGGCCGGCATCATGTTGACGCCGAGCGAGAGACCAAGGCGACGGCTGCGAACGGGCCCAAAGATAGGGCTGGCATTCAAAAACGTAGACATAGGCATATGCTCCTCAAGACAATTGTGCCTAAGCATAGCATCGGCTCCAAAGCAAGGTGTGGGCTCTTGCTTTACAAGTTTCGTTTTTTCACGTCGCCCATTATGCCGTGCCATGAAAAGCCTCGGGTTGGGTACAGTTAATCTGTTAACAAGGCGTAAAGCAATGCGGGTCTATCCAGCCGTACTGACGCGCAACTGGATGGGCGTTGATGATGGGGGCACAACATGGATTTTACGGTCGAAAATGCGGGCACCACGATTGCCTGTCGCGAATATGCCGGCCCAGATGTGTCACCTGATACTCCTGCCTTGGTGTGCGTGCACGGCGCTTGTGTCGACGGCACATTTTTCGACGGCATTGCTTGTGAGCTCAGTCGCAACTACCGCGTAATTGCCTACGACCGCCGCGGCTGTGGCGGCAGCAGCGAAGCGGCAGACGGCAGCTATGATCTTGCCGCTCAGGCCACCGACCTGCAGGCCGTGATCGAACACGTTGGCGCTCCGACAAATGTGCTTGCGCACAGCGCCGGTACGTTGGTGGCGCTGGAGCTTCTTCGCGCCGAACCCCATCTCGTCGCCCGTGCGATTCTGCATGAGCCGGCTGTGTCGGCCGAAGGCGTCGGCATGGGCGCAGCTCCGGTTTTGCTCGATATGATTGCGGCTGGAAAGGTTTCAAGGGCGCTCCGGCTTTTCTTGGGAGCCCTCGGCGACTTGGATCCCGAGGCCCCTGGGACGACCGAGGCGGAAGCCAAACATGCCCTGCGCAACGGTCGTTGCTTCATGGCCAATGAATACGGAACAAATATGACATATGCTCCCGACTGGGAGGGCGCCCGCGCGTCAAAGGCAGTGTCGGCCGTGTTTTTGGGCGAGCTTTCGGTCGGTACGCCCCGCGAGGCTGGTACGCGAGCGGCTGCCGAATATCTCGATTGCCCCCTCGTGACGATCCCGGGCGCGCATAACGGTCTGCGCGATCGTCCCGTTACGGCGGCAAACGCCGTTCGCGATGTCTTGGAGCGTTAGCGCGCTCGATGACCTGCGGGGAGGGGGACTGTTGGCGTTTCGTCATTGTTAACGATGCGCCCATAACCGCGCGCCCGCGGCTCTATTACCGCTGTTTGCCAGGTCATAATAATGCAACGATAATCGCGCGTTTGCCTGCAGCTGTTAGATGTTACCCTTGTATCATTTGATATGCGCCGTTGCCGTGCGTGACGATAGAAAGGGCCCCATATGCTCAATAATCACGAGGCAAATCTAACCGACGAGGAGGCTGCCGCTGAGGTCGCCCGCGTCGCGAAGACCTACCCCGTGGTGCGTTTGCTGTCGGCCGATCAGATTAAGAGCGAGCCTAACTGCCTTCTCGCCGGCAATCGCTGCCCTTGTCTGCGTCAGTCGAGTCTTGAGGTCTTGGAAGGTTCCGATGATGTATCGGAGCAACTACTCAACGATGGTGTTGAGTACCGCGCCCGTCTGCGCCCTCTAAAGGTCGAGGGCGAGCCTCACGTCTTGCTGATGGTACGTCCGATTGATGAGCAAGAGGCCGCAGAAGAGGACCTTGTCTACACCGACGTGCTGACGAGCGTGCGCAATCGCCGATATTACGAGGAAAAGCTCCGCAACGCCCGCGTGAATGCCGGCGTTGCGGTGATCGACCTTGATGATTTTAGGGTCGTCAACGATACGTGTGGCCGTCATGCCGGCGACCTTGCGCTCGGTGCTGTGGCGACAGCCATACGCAGCGAAATTCGTTCGACTGACGAGCTTGTGCGCTATGGCTGCGACAAGTTTGTGGTCGTCATGCCCAATATTCCCTCCGATGACTTCACCCGTCGTCTGCATCAGGTATCCGATGCCGTTCATGCCACGATTATTCCGGGCCATGAGTACGTGAACTTGACGGCATGTGTTGGTGGCGTTCGCATTCATGGCGAGACGGTCGATGAGGGCGTTGGCCGCGCTGTCCAGTTACTGAGCCACGCTAAGATAAAAGCCGGTACGGTCGTGACCGATGCCGATTCCATCGAGGCCTTCCAAAGCGAAAAGCCTTTGGTGCTTATTATCGATGACTCCGAGATGAACCGAGCCATTCTCAACGAGATGCTCAAGGACGAGTATTGCATCCTCGAGGCCGATAACGGTCGTACGGCGCTCGACATGGTCGACCGCTATGGCGATGAGTTGTCGCTCGTACTGCTGGATATTGTCATGCCGGGTATAAGCGGCTTTGAGGTGCTGGCCGATCTGTCGCACCGATCGGCTATTGATAATTTGCCTGTCATCATGATTTCGAGCGAAGATTCCGATGATATGGTTCTGCGCGCGTACGAGCTGGGCGCCTCGGACTATATCAACCGCCCGTTTGACTCCCGTGTCGTGCGCCGCCGTGTAAGCAACACCATCCGCCTATACGCCAAACAGCGCCGCCTGACGAGCCTGCTGTCCCAGCAGTACAACGAGCGCGTCAAGAACAGTCGCATGCTCATCGACATCATGGCCGGCGTCATGGAGCTTCGCAATGGCGAGAGCGGCAGACACGTTACGAACATCGAAAAGCTGACCGAGCTGCTGCTTGGCTGTCTGGTCCAGCGTAGCGGCACCATCTTCTTTGACAACGAGGAACGCTCCACGATTGCCTTGGCTTCGGCGCTGCACGATATTGGCAAGATGTCGATCGACGATGCGATTCTCAACAAACCCGGGCGCCTTACGCCCGAGGAGTTCGAGATTATGAAGACGCATACTACGATTGGCGCCGACATGTTGCTTGAGCTGGGTCGCCATCACGTCGGCAATGCGCTTATGGAATATGCGTACCAGATTGCGCGTTGGCACCACGAGCGCTGGGACGGCAAGGGTTATCCTGATGGCCTTAAGGGCGACGAAATTCCCATTGCCGCACAGGTGGTTTCGGTGGCCGACGTGTACGATGCTCTGACGAGTGTGCGTGTGTACAAGGATGCTATCCCGCACAAGGAGGCGATCCAGATGATCCTGGACGGTAAGTGCGGCACCTTTAACCCGCTGTTGCTCGACTGCCTGCTCGAGGTGCAAGACCGTATTGCCGAGACATTGGCGCGCCCTGCCGACGTTGTCGCGTTTCCCACGATTTAGTTTGACCAAAGGAGTTTTTAATCCATGATTTCCATGCGTGAGGCGTATGAGAAGATCGGCGCTAATTATGAAGACGCGTGCGCTCGGCTGATGGGCGAGGAAATGCTTGCCCACTTTGCCCTCAAGTTTTTGGATGACGAGAGCATGGACAAGTTGGAGGCCGCCATGGCGGCAGGAGACGCCGAAGGTGCGTTTATGGCAGCGCACACGCTCAAGGGCGTGAGCCAAAACTTGGGATTCGATAATCTGTACGAGCCGGCAGTTGTGGTGACCGAGGCGCTGCGCGGCGCCGATGCCGTTGACGGCGCTCGCGAGGGGATGCATGCGTTGCAGCAGCAATATGCGGCTACGATGTCGGCCCTGCGCGAAGCGGCCGAGTAAGAGGCTGTGAGCCTTGATGACTATGAGAGTGGATAATCTCCCACTTTTAGGCCCGGTGGCGGCCTAAAAGTGGGAGATTATCCACTCTCGTTCGATATGTATCCAAAAATCCACTCTCACCCCTTCTGATTAGTGAATGGCCTATGCGCACTGGCGGGGCTTTCCGCATGCAATCCATATCGTTGTTCGATAAAATGTTCGAATAACGATAGAGCCGATGAGGGTGAGTGTATGTCCAACAGCGTTCAGCGTATGGCCAAGGCGGGCGAAAATATCAGGAAGCTTGGTTTTTGCATGGCAGCCGTTTTTGCAGGGATGCTCGTTGCTTTTGCCGCGTTGGTTGTTTACGTGATCTGGTATGCGGTTGCAAACGTTGCTTCTGTCGATTCTTTCGGTGTCGTGACGCTTCTCAATGGCGGGTGCATCGTTATCCCAAGCGGACTGTGCCTGGCACTCGTCGTGGGTATTTCGCTTATCGTTTTGTGCGGGATCAGCCGTAACATCTCGCGAGGCGTTTCGCCCTTTACCAAGACGCATGTGCGGCTTATCCGTGTTCTCGCGCTTGCCTTTGCTGTTAACGCCGCGGTTTCGCTTGTTGGTGCCTATGGATCGGTCAATCTCACCATTGGCGGACTGGAGCTTTACATCGTGCCTCATTCCTTCGTTATTGAGATTTGCCAAGGCGCTACCTTTGATGCGGGGTCGTTTATCGGCGCAGTTGTCTGTTTGTTTATCTCGGCGATCTGGAGTTATGCCTCGCTGCTCCAAGAGCAGTCTGACGAGCTTGTGTAGGAGGAAACATGAGCTATCTCATCATCGAGCTTGAGACGCAGCTGCTTAAGACCGGAAAGACCAGTGCTGATCTGATTCGGGCGACGGGGCATACTCCGGCTAATATTTCAAAGCTTAGAAACGGAAAGATAAAAGCTATTCGCCTAAAGACGCTCCTCGATATCTGTGATGAGCTTGATTGTCAACCGGGAGATATTATTCAGCGCGTGAGCGAGAAAGAGCTTGAGGAGCTTATTGTTGAGCGCGCAAAAAATGTTGTGAGACAGATGCGGGATGGCGGAGGCAACGAGGCGTCGCTTCCGACATCAGTCTTTGCTGTCGATTTGAGTGACGAGTAGCTTAAGGCGAACAACTAAAACGAAATATCAGCGTGAAGGAACCCGTGTCTAACACGGGTTCCTTCTTATAGATTATCTTGACAAATATGAGTTATCGAAAAACAATAACAACTATGAAAAACGATAAAGGAAAGAAGAAACGATATGAGCGGTTCTGTTATCAAGCGGAACAGGAGGACAATGAACGCATCAGCGATAAAGCTATCAAAAGTTTCAAAACGCTACGGGAAACGGCACGTTTTGCATGACGTTTCCTTCGAGGTGCATCAGTCTGAGCTTTGCGCCCTTGTTGGCGCAAACGGGGCGGGCAAAAGCACGCTTATTAAAATAGTGCTGGGCCTCTGCGAGCCGTCGTCGGGGAGCGTAGAACTCTTTGGGGGCAAGTCGAAAAAAGAGCTGAGCCTGATGCGGACGCGTGTCGGCTATGTGCCAGATTCCAGCGGAGCATACCAATCTCTCAGTGCGACTGAGAATCTTCAAATCCGATGTGCGGAATGGGGACTCGATGAGAAACGTGAGGTTCCTCGCGTCTTGGGCCTAGTCGGGCTGGACGTCGATGAGAAAAAGAGCGTGAGCAGTTTTTCTCTGGGAATGAAACGGCGACTGGATATAGCTACGGCTTTGTTGGGCGACACCGACGTACTAATTTTCGATGAGCCGGCAAATGGATTGGATCCGTTGGGCATCGAGAGTATATGGACTCTTATCGGTCGATTGAATCGGGAGCAGGGCAAAACCATGCTTATCTCTAGCCACGACTTGGATGAGCTGGCATCGGTTGCAACAAGCTGTCTGTTTCTTCATGACGGCGAACTGCTGAAAAAGGAATCGATGGATGCCATAAGGGACGAGGCGCCATCCCTAAAAGAGTATTACAGGCGCTTGATGAAGGCGGTCTCGCTATGAAGCGGGCGATCCATCCCATAAAGGCAGATATGATGCGTTTGCACAGGATATTTCCGGCGAAGTTTGGTCTTGCGCTTATGCTGGCGTTCGGCCTTCTCTTCGGCATCTTTCTAAAAAACGGAACAACGTTGCTCGCCTTTGGCAATAGCGTTTTTGGGGAGGACATTGGCTTCTGCTGGAATGTAATCGATCCTTCTGCACCCGATGAGTCCCTTGTGCGTAGCGCCTTTGCCGGCACATCTCTGCTTGTGCCGCTCATCGTTTGCCTGGTAATTCTACAGGAGCGTGGCTATGAAGAGGGCTGCCGAATTTCTTTGTCAAGAGGTCTCAACCGCTTTTATGGGGCTCTAGCCCATGCATTTTCGTCTGCTTTAATAATTGGCGCAGCATATAGTGCGCTTTGCCTTCTTCTTTTTGCAATAGCCATAATACGTGGAGGGCAAAACTATGCGCATAGCATGCTGGCTGCATTTTTGCCCGCAATGATGATTAGCGCCGTATTGGTGATATCGGTTGCGCTGGAGACGGTGACCATCTATCGGATTACAGGCAGCGCTGTATTGAGCGGGGCTGCGATAATTATTGGATTTGTCATGAGCTTGACGCTCTACGGAACCTTCCTTCAGGCGCCTATACCATCTTTGCGATGGATCTTCCTCCTTCCGGGGCCGTACCTTGGAGTCGGATGTGCCCTTGGGTATAGCGATATGGGGCAGCTGACGCTTCTGGGATATGGCGCGGCAGCCAGTTGTCTATCGGTATTGATTTACGCTCTCGTGAGCTTTCGTGCTGGGGGTGTGCTCAATGGCTCGTCAGACTAGAAGATTCCTTCATTCAGAATTGAAGCATGTGAGCAAATGGACGTACGCTTTAATCCTGGTAATTTATGCGTGCATGGTGGTATTGCAGCTTAATTCTTTCCCGATGTGGTTCTGTAGCCTCCGTGAGAACAGTTTCTTGGGCTTTTTCCCAGACCCGACGCTTCGGCTATCGGCAGAGGATGTCCTTCTATTTGGTAATTCAGAGGTTTTTCGCGGTCTGCTGTTCAACGTAGCCCCGTTGGCTCATGCATTGTTCTTTCCGTTCATCGCGGCTTGCATTGTGCCGCGCTTTATCAGTTCGGGCTTTATTGAGGAACCGTGGGGGTTGTCGGAGGCTCGGGGAGGGAAGCGTGTGTGCGCTATCGTTGCGCGAGTGGTGCTGTCTTCTTTTGCCCTTTTGGGCGCGTTTATCCTGTCGAGTGTCGTTTTGTACTGCCTTAACTGCGCGATCGTTTTAGATGCTCAACAGTATTTCAACCTGAATATTTTTTGCTATCGACTTCTTCTGACGAGTGTCGTCTGCCTTGCATACGTGGTCTCTTGCGTGATTGCTGTTTCCTATTTTGGATCCGGCCTCGGTCCGATTGGCATGCTGCTACTTGTCAACGTCGTAGCGATCTACATACAGCTCGGGGCCAATTCCATGCTTCCGCTTCCGTCCTCGATGCTCATGTGGATTTGTGGCGTAACCCCGTTGGGGAATAGTCAATGCATTTCGATTCTAATTGACTGCCTAATTAACGTAGCAAGCGTTTTTACCATTTGCTTTACCGTAGACCGATTGCGGTCGAGATTTCTTTGATTGTTTGTGAGGAATAATCATACCGAGCATACCAAATACGGGGGGCGGACACCGTAGCTGGTGTCCGCCCCCCGTCATGGAAAGCTTTAGCCTGTGCGGTTCGCGAGCTAGCGTGCCTGCTTAACTTTGGCCGCTGCCTCGACAAACGACTTCCACAGGTTAAAGTCGGTCTCGAGCGTCTTCCACGTGTACTCAGGGTGCCATTGCACGCCCAGGCAGAACGGCTGGCCTTCGACTTCGATGCACTCGGGAACGCCGTCGGTTGCCTTGGCGACCAAGCGCGTGCTCTTACCCAGACGGTCGACGCAGCAGTGGTGCGCGGAGTTGGTCTGGATTAGCCTGTGCCCGCCAACCGCGCGTTCCAGCAGCGAGCCCGGCACGACCTCGACGGGATGCACGGGGTCGTTGAGCACGTGCGTATGGCGCCACTGCGTGCGGCCCTCGCGAGCGCCCAGGCTCGGTACGTCCATGCACAGGGTGCCGCCAGTGGCGACGTTGAGCAGCTGCGTGCCGCGGCAGGTGGTAAAGAGTGGTTTTTTGGCGCGAAGCACCTCGCCGACCAGCTTAAACTCAAAGCTATCGCGGATCTCGCAACAGAGGGTGGGGTCGTAGGGTCGATCATCGCCCCAACGTTTTGGATTGACGTCCGGGCCGCCGGGAATAGCGATGCCGTCGGCGATATCGACGTAATGACGGATGACCTCAATGTCCTCGGTGATGGACATCTGCAGCGGCAGGCCGCCGGCGGCAAGAATGGCATCGACAAAGACACTTGCGATTTCCTCGTTGGGGGAGAGCGTCTCGCTCAAAAACGGCTTTGCCTCTTCCCAACGCGGCGCGACGAGGATGAGCGGACGGTCGGCGGGGGCGACGTCGACGTGCGGGGTGTATGACGATGAAGTGCGAGTTCCGATCATAGGTGTAGCTTTCGAATCCGGGTGGACATGGCACAGGGGTGGCGCGGGACAAACGCTGGTGATGAATTTGCCCGTGTGGCAATTGGGTTAGTGGCCTTTGATGGAGTTAAGGAAGTCCTGGGCGCGCTTGGTCTGGGGGTGGCTAAAGAACTCGTCGGGCGTGCCGGTTTCCACGATCTGGCCGTCGGCCATAAAGACGACGCGATCGGCCACGCGGCGGGCAAAGTTCATCTCGTGCGTAATAACAATCATCGTCATGCCCTGCTGCGCCAAGCGCACCATAACCTCGAGCACCTCGTTGATCATTTCGGGATCGAGGGCGCTTGTGGGCTCGTCAAAGAGCATGGCCTTGGGCTGCATGGCGAGTGAACGGGCGATGGCCACGCGCTGCTGCTGGCCGCCCGAAAGCTGTGCGGGCACCTTGTCGGCCTGCTCGGCCACGCCCACGCGGCTCAGCAGGTCCATGGCACGCTCACGAGCCTCCTCCTTGGACACGCCCAGCACGTCGACCGGCCCCAGCATGACGTTCTGCAGCACCGTCATATGTGCGAACAGGTTGAACTGTTGGAACACCATGCCCAACTCGGCGCGCATGCGGGCAAGGTCTTTGCCTTCCTGCGGAAGCGGCTGACCCTCGATGAGGATCTCGCCCGAGTCGATGGTCTCCAAGCGGTTGATGGTGCGGCACATGGTCGACTTGCCCGAGCCCGAGGGCCCGATCACAACAACGACCTCGCCGCGGTCGACCGAGAGATTGATGTCGTTGAGGACGTGCAAGTCGCCATAGTGCTTATCGACGTGCTTGAGCTCAATCAGCGGCTGATTGCCGGTAGAAGAAGTGCTCTGTGCCATGGTGCTCGGCTCCTTATGACTCGAAATGGTAAAACGTTAGCGGATGATGGTCGCGCCGGTCTTGTGCGAAACGTAGACAGCGGCCTTGTTAATCGCAACGTTGATGAGGATGTAGATGACCGCGATTACCAGGTAGACCGACACGAGGGCGTCGTAGTTGGTAATGAGCACACGGGCATTTTGCATGAGGTCGGGGTAGCTCACCACGTAGGCGACGGTGGTGTCCTTGACCACGACTACAAGTTGTGAGATCAACGACGGAATAATAAATCGAATCGCCTGCGGCAATACGATTTTAAAGGTGATTTTAGCCTTGGAGAGACCGAGCGCCTGGGCGGCCTCGACCTGGCCGCGCGGTACGGCGTTGACGCCGGCACGGAAGATCTCGGCAAGTACGCCGGCTGCAGCGAGCGCGACGGGAAGCGTGAGCATCCAAAACGACGGCAGCGCGATCTTGTACTGGGGCAGTACCAAAAAGAAGAAGTAAATGAACAGCAGGCTCGGCACGCCGCGGAAGAAATCGGTGAGCACGCGGCAGACCAGCTGCAGCGGCTTAATGTCGCTGGTGCGGCCGAGCATAAGGGCTAAGCCCAGCACCAGCGCGATGGCGCCAGCGGTGAGTGCGACTTTAACGGTGCCCTCAAAGCCGGCAAGCAAGAACTTCCAGGTGGTGAGGTGCGTAAAGAAATACCAATAGTGGACCGAAAGCTGGCCGGTCACATAGAAGCGCTGCAGCACCAGGGCGACGAGCGCAGCCACGGCGACGAGCGAGATGGCGGTGCCGATGCGAATCTTGGCGCGCATTTTGGGGCCGGGAGCCTCGTAGAGCGCATCGCGCATGGTGAGTGCAGGGGAGGAATGCTTGCTCATCGGAGGATCCTCACCTTCTTATCGATGTAGTTGCCAATGTGGCTCACCACAAAGGCCGTGCCCAGGTAGCCGAGCGCCGAGATAAAGAACGCGGCGACGCCGCCGAGCGAGCGCGTGTTGATGTAGCTCACCACGCCGGTGAGCTCCTGCGGTTTAAGCGGCACCTGACTGCCGAGCGCGGTGGTGAGCATGACGGCGATAAAGAGGTTCGTCATGGGCAATACGCTTGAGCGCAGTGCCTGCGGAATCACGATCTTGGCGAGGATGCGGTTAAAGCTCATGCCGAGCGAACGTGCGGCTTCCACTTGGCCGACGCCGACGGTGTTGATGCCGCTCATAAAGTTCTCGGAACCAAAGGCCGAGCCCAAAAGGACTGTGGCGACGATAACGCAGATGCGGTAGGGCAGGACGACCTTGAGCGGCGGCAGCGCATAGACGACGATGATGAGCAGTGCGATGCCGGGGATGTTACGGAAGACCTGGACATACAGGTCGCCAAAGACGCGCAGCGGCTTGAGCGGCGACACGCGCATCACGGTGACGGCGACGGCCAGCACCATGGCGATGGCAAACGACTCAAGCGTCATGCCCCAGGTTGCTAGCAGCGCGTCGATATAGTTCTGGCCATAGAGCGACCAGAGCTCGGAGAGACTCATGCGGACCTCCCGCCGATAAGGAAAGGGGCTCCCGTGTGTACGGAAGCCCCGACAACTCAGTAAGGAAACAGTTTATCGCAATAAAGCACATCGTGCGTTTCCGTATGGTTTCGTTGCGGCCGTTACTAGGCTCGCTGTCTAGGCGCCGATCTCGGGCAGCTCAGGAACATTGGTGTCGCCCGTACGGTCACCGATGCAGATCTGCCACAGCTCGGTCCAGGTGCCGTCGTCCTCGATCTTCTTAAGGAAGTCGTTGACAAAGGCGACACCGTCGGAATCGAGCGGCAGGCCGATGCCATAGGGCTCCTTGCTGCCGAAGGGCTTGCCGGCGATCTTGTACTTATCGGGCTCGCGGACCAGGGCGCTCTGCTGCATGTTGTTATCGATGACGTAGGCGTCAACGCGGCCCTGCTGGAGTGCCTGGCGGGCCTCCTCGTCGGTCTTGAACTCCTGCTGGCTGGCCTTGGGGGCGAACTCCTCCAGGATGGCGGGGCCGTTGGAGCCGGACTGGACGGCGACGTTCTTGTCAGCCAGGTCGTCGACGCTCTTAATGTCGTCGTTATCGGCGAGCACCAGGATGGCCTGCTGGGTGTAGTAGTAGGGGCCGGCAAAGGAGACAAGCTTCTTGCGCTCGTCGGTGATGGTGTAGGTGGCAAAGACGGCGTCGACCTGGCCGTTCTGCAGGACGGACTCGCGGGTGTCCGAGGTTACCTGGGTGATCTCGACCTTGTTCTCGCCCAGAATGTAGTTGGACAGGAGCTGTGCGATACCGGCATCGAAGCCGCGGGTCTGACCGTCTTTCTCGTTGAGGAGGGAGAAGAGCGTAGAGGTCTGAACGCCACCGATCTTAAAGACGCCGGCGTCCTTGACGGCCGTGGCCCAGGTGCTGGCGGCGATGGCGTCGTCATCGGCCTTGGGGCCGTTGTCGACGAGCTTGTCGAATGCCTTGGCATCGAGCGTGGTGGAAGCCTCGGTATCCTCGGAGCTCTTGGAGGAGCCGGCGGCGGAACCCTTGTCGGCCTCGGCGCTGGTGTCGGAGCAGCCGGCAAGACCAAGGCCGGCGACGGTTGCGAAGGTGGCGGCAACGAAGCCGCGGCGGTCGAGAACGACCTGCTGGGAGAGGTTCTTGCTCATGGTAGAACACCTTTCTCAATAAAATCCCTAGCGGTTGAGTAGAGTTATACCCTATCGCGCTCAAATGGGTCAACACGAAATAACTCAGAAACATACTTGTCTTATGGGTAATTCTACCTACCACAAAGGGACAGGCACCTTCGTGGTGGTTTTGGCCGATGCGGCGGCATGCCTTGTTGCTTTGTCTCGATCTGTAACATCTGCAGCCGTTTTTGCCGAGTGACTGTTACAGATCGAGATTATCTCCTTAGGGGAATTCGAATGTCTCAATCTGTAACATCTGGACGGCCAAAAGGTCTCTATCAGTTACAGATCGAGACAAACAACAGGGGCAAAGACGGTTTGTCTCGATCTGTAACAGTTAGACGGGAATTCGGGCCCTAGATGTTACAGATCGAGACAATTGAGTCGCGAAAATAAAAAACTCCGCAGGGATGCTTCCCTTGCGGAGGTTTTTTACTCGTTGAGTAGCCTTACGGCTTCGGCGGCCATGTTCTCGACCGTCATGCCGTTCTGCACGAGCAGTTCGTTGGGATCGTAGCGGTCGGGAAAGCCCTTGGCGATGCCAAAGGTGCGCGTGCGCAACGGCGTGCATGCCAGATAGCATGCCACGCGCTCGCCCCAGCCGCCGTCCAAGATGCCGTCCTCGAGGGTGACGACAACGCGATGCTCGGCGGCAAGACTGTCGAGGAACTCGCGGTCGAGCTCGGTTGCAAAGCGCGGGTTGACGAGCGTGGCCTCGATGCCGTACTCGGCAGTCAGACGGTTTGCCACGCGCTCACCCAGCTCAAAGAAATCGCCAAGCGCGAGCACGGCAACGTCGCGGCCCTGACGCACCACGTTGTAGCGAACGGCGCTGTAGTCGGTGTCTTCGGCGGGCGCAAGGTCGGGGTGGCTTACCAGGCCGATGCCCGGTACGCGGATTGCCACGGGATGCTCGCGGTGGTCGAGCGACCAGCTCAGCATGGACAGATATTCCTCCATGCAGGCCGGCGCCAAGTAGTGCATGTTGGGAAGACCGCCCAGCATGGAAATATCAAAGAACGAAAGATGCGTCTCGGACGTGGTGCCAAAGATTGACGCACCAAACACCAAAATGGTTGCGGGGGCGTCGTTGAGGCATAGGTCGTGCCACAGCTCGTCGTAGGCGCGCTGCAAAAACGTACCGTACACACCAAAGACTGGCTTGGCGCCCGAGCGCGCAAGCGCGGTGGCAAAGGTCACGGCGTGCTCCTCGGCAATGCCCACATCGACGAACTGTTTGCCGGCGGCAGCGCGAAGCTCGGGTGTAAAGCCCATGATGTAGGGCGTGGCGGCCGTGATGCCAACGACCTGTGGATCGCGCTCGATGGCGGCGCTGAGCGCCTCGCCCGTAATGTCAGCATAGGTGCGCGGCGCAGGCTCGCTTGGATGGCCCGGGCAGAGCTTGCGGCCGGTCGCCATGTCAAACGGACCCACGTGGTGCCAGCGCTCGGGGTCGTTTTGGGCCGGCTCAAAGCCCTTGCCCTTGGCGGTGGAGACGTGCAGCACGATGGGATGATCGATATCGCGCAGCTCCTGCAGCGCGTCGACGAGGGCCAACACGTCGTTGCCGGCGTCCAGATAGCGGTAGTCGAGCCCCATCGCGCGGAAAACGTTGCGCTCACAGGTGCCGTTGCTGGTGCGCAGCTCGGCCAGATTGCGATAGAGGCCACCGTGGTTCTCGGCGATGGACTGGTCGTTATCGTTGACGATGATGATCAGGTTGCTGTCGAGTTCGGCGGCATTGTTGAAGCCCTCAAACGCCAAGCCGCCCGAAAGCGAGCCGTCGCCAATGATGGTGATGACGTTGTAGCTGTCGCCCGCCAGATCGCGGGCGTGTGCCAAGCCGCAGCCCAGGCTCACCGATGTGGAGGTGTGGCCCATGGCGAACAGGTCGTGCTCGGACTCGTCGGGATTGGCAAAGCCAGAAGCCTCGCCAAAACGTTCCGGATCGATATAGGTATACGCGCGCCCGGTCAGCGCCTTGTGGGCGTAGGTCTGGTGCGAAACGTCAAAGACAATCTTGTCGATGGGGGAGTTAAACACGCGATGAAGCGCAACCGTAAGCTCAACGACGCCCAGGTTGGGGGCAACGTGTCCGCCGACAGCGGCGGAGCTTTCGAGGATGGCGTGGCGAATCTCGCCGCAGAGCAGCGGAAGCTCGGCGCGGTCGAGAGCCTTGACGTCCTCGGGCGTTGTCGTTTGCGTAAGCAGCATCGTTGTGGGTTACTCCATGCGAATCGAGCGCCGGCGCTCCCTCGGCCGACACAATTGCACAAGACAGTCTCGCACATTTTGGCGTTTGATATGTGACGGCGGCGCGGTAATTCGACAACTGGTGGGGCAAAACGTTTTGTCCGATGCCATACTGATAGATTCGATGATGATTTTTTCAATACGTGCAGGCCGTGGCTTGCCGCCGTGAGCCGCTGGAAGGAGGCAGCATGTCCGATGCCGTTCGTGCCGAGAAAATCGCGCACGAGGTCGACGATGCCGCCCGCCAGCTCGCCCAGGCGGGCCGCTTGGACCTGACGCGCGAGTTTATCCAGCATGGCGACGTGACGGTCTATGCACATGTGACCTCGGTGGCACGGGTAAGTCTGTCCTTTGCCGAGCACTTGGGCCGTGCTGGCATTTCGATCGACCGTGCCTCGCTGCTGCGCGGAGCCTTGTTACACGATTACTTTCTCTATGACTGGCACGATCCCGATCCGAGCCATCGCCTGCACGGATTTCGGCATCCGTTTTTTGCCCTGGCGCGTGCCGAGGAAGATTTTGAGCTGACGTTGCGCGAGCGGAATATCATCGTGCGGCATATGTTTCCGCTGGTGCCCGTGCCGCCGACGTGTCGCGAGGCGTGGATTGTTTGCCTGGCGGATAAATGGTGTGCTCTGCGTGAGACGGTCGCCGGCCGCCTGCCGCGCAAGGACGAGACGGACGATAGCGTGAGTAAAGAATCGAGCGAGAAGAGGAGAGGGTAGACGGTGGGGACCGCGATCGACATGGCGTTTGACGGCGCGACGCTTGCCGCCTGCCCACTCTCGGCACTGGTGCTCTCGTTTACCTTTTACGGGTTTTGCGGTTGGGCATGGGAGTCGACAGTATGCGCCATGCTCAATCACGGACGATTTGCCAACAGTGGCTTTTTGCTGGGGCCGTGTTGTCCTATCTATGGTGTGGGCGGCATTGCCTGCTGGCTGCTGTTGCGTGGGATTCCGGATGCCTCGAGCCAGTTTGTCGCTGCAGCGCTCGTATGCAGCGTGATTGAGTACAGCGTAGGCGTGCTGTTGGAAAAAACAACGGGCGCTCGCTTTTGGGATTACTCGCACCTGCCGTTTAACTTGCACGGACGCATCTGCCTGTACTGGGCCTGCGCGTTTGGCTTGGGTGCGTTGTGTATTTGCCGTTTAGTGGAGCCGGCATTGCTGGGGCTGCTTGGCCATCTGCCGGTGCTGATTGTGCGGCTGTCCGCCTTTATCGTCGCGGTCGCGATGATGGTCGACGCGGTGTGCTCGTTGGCGAGCTGGCGGCGTCTGTCTGATCAGCTGGAGCGGGTCCGGGCCGACCTTGCCGACCGCATCAATGAGTCGCTTGCCGATGCCTCGGACTCAGTGCTCGAACGTATTCCCGATTCTACGATTGACTCGGTAGCACAGACGCACATCCGTAGCCGTGCCGTTAACGCGTGGCTGGCCGAGCTGGGTGACGCCGCGCTCGATGCCCTGCGCGAGAAGGCTTCGATGCCGACGTTTATCGCGGATGGTGCTCGCGGCCTGGCGCTTGCCGCCCGCCGCGTGGCCGATGCCGCGCCGAGCATGCCGCGTCCGTCGCTCAGTCGTCGCCTTGCCGGCAAGCGCATGAGCCGTCCGGTGCCAAGTGTGTCGCTCAGTCGACGCGACCTGCGCTTCTTCAATGCCTTCCCGCGCTTGCGCATCAATCGCTACGAGGGCGTCATCCGAGCTACCGATCTCCGCGACCGAGCCCGCGAGCTGTTCCGCCGCTAGCCGGGACGGGCACGCTCATGGCTCCCTTGCTCGCGTATTTCCCGTTCGTTTCGCGCCCGTTGCCGCGCCGTTTCCAAGATTGCGGCGCCGTTGGAGATGGCACGATCTGGGTCGAGCCGGTCGAGGAAGTTATCCGTATCCGCACCGGCGAACACGGCCCCGCCGCGGTGTAGGACAATCTTTCGCCTGACGGGCGTGCCTCTCTTGGGGCACGCCCGTTCTCGTCTACAATATCGTGCAGACGAAGGAGAGGCATGCCCATGATCAAGATGTTTGCGAGTGACTTAGACGGAACGCTGCTGAACGCCCTGCACGAGGCCGACGGAACCATCCGCCGTGCCATTCGCGAGCTGACCGAGGCTGGCTTGCGTGTGGTTCCCGCGACCGGGCGCTCGACGTTGCCAATCGGCGAGCATGGCTTTACGGGCCTGGCGCTTGACGCCTGCTGCTCCAATGGATCAATCGTGCGCGACAGTCATGGCGAGGTGCTCAAAACCTGGACCATCGACCCGCAGGTTACCGAGGATCTGCTCAAGGAGTTTCCGGATATCTGTTTTGATTGCTCCACGCCCGATGGCATGTTTTCGAGCGGTTCGTTCGAGATGCACCAAGCGGGCTTTAAAAAGGACAGCCCTATCAAGCGCATCGTGATGCGTGGCATGCGTGCACGTGGCGGGTATCACGAGGAACAGTATTTCGACCAGTCGATCGGTGACATCCTGCGCCACGATGTGTGCAAGATCAACTGCCGCGTGACCTCGCCCGAGCTGGAGCGCGACCTTAAAGCGTATCTTGCCGAGCGCTCGGACCGCGTGGTCAACGCGCCGTTTGATCCGGTGATGTTCGAGATCACGGACGTGGCGTGCAACAAGGGCGAGAGTGTGGCCTGGCTGGCGGGCTACTACGGTATTGCCGAGGACGAGGTCGCGGTTTACGGCGACGGCGGTAACGACATTGCCATGCTCAAGCGTTTCCGCCACAGCTACGCCACCAAAAACGCAAGCGATGCAGCTAAGGCCGCCGCGAGCGCGACTATCGGCAGTTGCATGGTCCACGCCGTTCCCAAACACATGCTCGCCACCATGCACAAGCAAAACTCCCGCACCGTCATCGAATAATGTGACAAAGGGACAGCCCCTCTGTCACATGGGAGATGCCGGCTTTTGGCGTATAGGACTGTCTCGCTTTCGCCACCAACAAATTTCGAGTTATTCGGCCTGTCGGAGGTCGTTAAATGGCTAAAGATGCCCTCTCGGGAACATTCATACCTCTAATGGTGTTTGATTCGGTGTCGTAAGTGCGCAAATGGGCATGTATGCGCTCAAATAAGGACAAAAACCCTCAGATAATCCCGGCGGTGCATTTATACAGAACTAGCAGCGTGGCCGAATAACTCGAAAAATGTAGGTGGCAGTTCGGCGACAAGCTCGGGCACGGCAAAGGAACTGTTCCTTCGCCGTGCCCGAGCTACGATCTTCTGAAATACGAACAAATATTCGCATATATAACTGCGCTTTGATAGAATCGGTATCGTTGGCGGCAGTTCCATGTGCCGGGCAACGCCCTCCATCTGATGGGAGGTGATGCCCATGACCGATTTGATTGATTTCGTGAGACTTCTGACCGCTTTGGTCTCGTTCTTCACGGCGCTTGTCGGCCTTTCCGAGGCACTCAAGCAGCGTTCGAAGCGCAACGGAAGGGGTCGCCGCCGCTAAGGCGTTGACCCCCTAATGCAAACAACGGCGCTGCCCAGCTTTGCAGAACTTGGGCTGCCGTCGACATTATTCTACCCACGAATGACATTTTGGACAATCGGTAATGCCGCTCCAAAAGCCAGGTGGGTTGTGACAAAAGGACTGCCCTTTGTCACATCAAAAATATTGCCTTTACGTGTTGATGCACACGGTGTGCAATAATACTCGCACTGTGCAATAGCGCACAGGTTGAGTAACAAGGAGGACGCTTGTCCCAGCTCGAGAAATGCGATCGCCGGTCCCTTCGCTCGCAGCGTGCCCTTCGCCAGGCACTTGCCAGCGAGCTTGCCGAAAGCGGCGACCTTTCGCGCATTAATGTCGCGTCGCTCACCGAGCGCGCTGGCCTAACGCGCCGCACGTTCTATTCGCACTACCGCGATATTCCCGACTTTATCAATCAAATCGAGGACGGCTTGCTGGCCGAGATCCGTGAGCGCATTGAGCTCATCACCGCAGCTCAGCTGCCTGATCTCTATCACAACATCGATGAGCTCGAGCCGGCGCCCGGTTCGGTTGAGCTGCTGCGTTATCTTGCGGCCAACCGCGATTTAATCGGTGCGCTGCTGGGTCCGGGCGGCGACCAGGCCTTCATTAAAAGGATTATCGACACCGCGCGTGAGGCCGTAGTGCCGCGTGCGCAGACGGGCATTTTGGGCCTGGCGCTGGGTACGTTCTTTGACTACTACGTTACCTACGTCGTGAGTGCCGAGGTCGGCATGATTCAGCGCTGGTTTGAGCGTGGGCTCACCGAATCGCCCGAGGCCATGGCGCGCATTATGACGGTGCTCGCTTTTGTGCGCCCTGGTGACCTGTATGGCCAACCCATTGATATCAACGTGCCGGAATACGGCATGAAGCTATTGAACCTACAGCTCGAGGACGCGGCCGACACCGCCGCAGCCGTCGAGTCCAACAACTAAGAGGAGAGACAATGAGCAAACTCGTCGAGGGCATCAAGGACCGTATGTTTGCTGCCGCGCGTGAGGCTGCACCCGCCGTGGTGGATGCCGCGCAGAAGGCCGCGACCGCGGCTGCCGAGAAAGTTGCCGAGGCAGTTGCCGATGCCAAGAACGCGGCAGGGGAGACGTCCGTTGCTAGCGAGCCCGCCACCGCCGCTGAGCCCGTAGCCGCCACCGCCGCCCACGCCCCCGAAGGCGCGATTTTCAACCCCGAGAACGCTCGTGGCAACCTGCACCTGGGCATCGACGTGGGCTCCACCACCGTTAAGCTCGCCGTGCTCAACGACGACAACCAGATCGTCTACGCCAAGTACCAGCGCCACCACACCGATGTCCGTGCCTGTGCCCGCGACCTGTTCGAGGGCGCTGCGACCGTGCTGCCGACGGCCCAAATGACCTGCGCCATTACCGGCTCGGGCGGCCTGCTGCTGTCCCAGTGGCTCGACCTGGAGTTTGTCCAGGAGGTCATCGCCAGCAAGCGTGCCGTCGAGACTCTCATCCCGGCCACCGATGTCGCCATCGAGCTGGGCGGCGAGGACGCCAAGATCATCTATTTCGACAACGGCATCGAGCAGCGCATGAACGGCACCTGCGCCGGCGGCACGGGCGCGTTCATCGACCAGATGGCAACCCTGCTGCACACCGACGCCAGTGGCCTCAACGAGCTCGCTGCCAACGCCACCACCATCTATCCCATCGCCAGCCGCTGCGGCGTTTTTGCCAAGACCGACGTGCAGCCGCTGCTCAACGAGGGCGCCCGCCCCGAGGACGTCGCCGCCTCCATCTTCCAGGCTGTCGTGACCCAGACCATCTCGGGCCTGGCGTGCGGTCGTCCCATCCGCGGCAACGTCGCTTTCCTGGGCGGCCCGCTGCAGTATCTCTCCGAACTGCGCCACCGCTTCTACCTCACGCTCAACCTGGACGAAGAGCACCGCATTGTGCCCCAAAACGCTCACCTGTTTGTGGCGAGCGGCGCCGCCATGGCGCACGAGTCCAATAAGCTCAGCACGTTCCCGCAGCTCATCGATGCCATCGATGCCCTGGGTGACACACAGGGTGCCGAGGTCGAGCGCCTGGATCCGCTCTTTGCCACCGACGAGGACTTTGCCGAATTCAAAACCCGCCATGACCAGGAAGTCGTCCCCAAGGGCAAACTCGACGGCTACACCGGCCGCGTGTTCATTGGCATCGACGCCGGCTCCACCACCATGAAGGCCGCGCTCGTGGGCGAGGACGGCCAGCTGTTGCACACCTGGTACGGCAACAACAACGGCGACATCCTGGGCACGGCCAAGGTCATCATGGCCGATTTCTACAACCACATCCCCGCCGGCTGCACTATCGGCCACGTGACCACTACGGGCTATGGCGAGGCGCTGCTCATCGAGGCCCTCAAGGCCGACTCCGGCGAGATCGAGACCGTCGCGCACCTGCGCGGCGCCAAGGCGTTTCTGCCCGGCGTCGAGTTCATTCTGGACATCGGCGGCCAGGACATGAAGTGCCTGCGCGTCAAGGACGGCGTCATCGAGCACATCATGCTCAACGAGGCTTGCTCGTCGGGTTGCGGTAGCTTTATCGAGAGCTTCGCCGTCTCTATGAACATGGACGTGCGCGCGTTCGCCGACGCCGCCATCCATGCCAAGGCCCCGGTCGACCTGGGCAGCCGCTGCACGGTCTTTATGAACTCGCGCGTCAAGCAGGCGCAAAAGGAAGGCGCCACGGTGGGCGACATCGCGGCCGGCCTGTCCTATTCCGTCATCAAGAATGCCCTGTTCAAGGTCATTAAGCTGCGCGACTCCAAGGAGATCGGCAGCCAGGTGATCGTTCAGGGCGGCACCTTTATGTCCGATGCCACGCTGCGTGCGTTTGAGCAGCTCACCGGCGTTCATGCCGTGCGTCCCGACATCGCCGGCTGCATGGGCGCCTACGGTGCGGCCCTGCTCGCCCGCGATCGCGCCGGCGCCGATGGCACCTCGACCATCCTTTCGGCCGAGGACATCGCGCACCTTACTGTGACGCAAAAGCATGTCCGCTGCGGTCGCTGCTCCAACAACTGCCAGCTCACCGTTAACGACTTTGGCGGCGGCAGACGCTTCATTACCGGCAACCGCTGCGAGAAGGGCGCTGGCCACAAAAAGCAGAAGACCGAGGCCCCCAACCTCTTCAAAAAGAAAAATGAGCTGCTCTTTAACCGCGAGGTCCTGAGTCCCGATGAGGCCCCGCGCGGCACCGTGGGCATCCCGCGCGCACTTAACATGTACGAGAACTACCCCTTCTGGCACGCGTTCTTTACGCGCTTGGGCTTTAGCGTGCAGCTGTCCGATCAGTCGAGCAAGAAGACCTATCAGGCGGGCATCGAGTCCATGCCGTCCGAGAGCGTGTGCTATCCGGCCAAAATGAGCCACGGCCATGTGATGAACCTCATCGACCGCGATGTCGACTTCATTTGGATGCCGTGCGTGCGCTGGGAGCGCAAGGAGGATCCGACGGCCGGCAACTGCTATAACTGCCCCATCGTCATGAGCTACCCCACGGCGTTGGCACTCAACATTGACGAGATCCGTGAGCAGAACATCGAGTTCCTGTACCCGTTTGTGCCCTATCACGATAAGACCGAGCTCAAGCGCCGTCTGTACCAGGTGCTCGCCGTCGACCGTGTGGCCGATGCGCAAGCCGGTCGCGGTCGCGTGCGTGGACCCAAGATCACGCGCTCCGAGGTCGATGCCGCCGTCAACGCTGCCTTTGAGGCCGATGCGCGTTTCCACGAGGACATCCAGACCATGGGCGAGGAGGCCCTTAAGTGGGTCGAGGACCATGGCGGCCACGGCATCGTGCTCGCCGGCCGTCCCTACCATAACGACCCCGAGATCAACCACGCCCTGCCCGAGCTTATCTCGAGCTTTGGCTTTGCGGTCTTTACCGAGGATTCGCTCGCGCATCTGGTGAAGCCCGAGCGCCCCATCCGCGTCGTCGATCAGTGGATGTACCACAGCCGCCTGTACGCCGTCGCCCGCTTTGTGACGATGCGCAACGACCTGGACCTGATCCAGCTCAACTCCTTCGGCTGCGGTCTGGATGCTCTGACCACCGATCAGGTGCAGGAGATTCTGGAAGCCAGCGGCAAGATCTACACCGTGCTCAAGATCGACGAGGTGTCCAATCTGGGCGCCGCGCGCATTCGTATCCGCTCGCTCATGGCAGCGCTCAAGGACCAGGAGGCCGAGCGCTTGGCCGAGGCCACGGCCGCGGGCGAGACCTACGAGCAGGGCGATGCCGCGCCGGTGACGCCCTCCAAGGATGCCCCCGCGTTCGCGAGCCGCAAGTACACGTTTGAGGCTCAGCGCGAGAGCGCTTCGACCGCGTGGCCCAAGGTGCCCTTTACCGAGCAGATGCGCGAGGAGGGCTATACCATCCTGTGCCCGCAGATGGCGCCGATCCACTTTGACCTGGTCAAAGAGGTGTTCCGTGGTGCTGGCTACAACTTGGAGCTGCTGCCCTCGACTGACCACGATGCCGTCGAGGCCGGCCTGCGCTATGTGAACAATGACATTTGCTACCCGTCGATCCTGGTGACGGGCCAGATTATGGAGGCCATCGAGAGCGGCCGGTACGACCTGTCCAAGACGGCTGTGGTTATCAGCCAGACCGGCGGCGGCTGCCGCGCTACCAACTACATCGCGCTCATCCGCAAGGCACTGCGCGAGAGCGGTCACCCCGAGATTCCGGTGATCTCGCTTTCGGCCGTGGCGCTCGGCGAGGACAACCCTGGCTTTAAGATTACGCCGGCGCTGCTTAAGCAGGCAGTCTACGCGGTGCTCTTTGGCGACGTGATGATGCAGATGCTCTATCGCTGCCGCCCGTACGAGGCCACGCCCGGTGCCGCCAATGCGCTCTACGAGGAGTACATGGCGCGCGCCCGCAAGCTGGCGCCCAAGTTTAACCGCCACAACTACACCAAGCTGTGCCGCGAGGCCATCCGCGCGTTCGACACCATGCCGCTCGTGGGCGAGGGCGCCAAGCCCCGCGTGGGCGTGGTCGGTGAGATCTTGGTCAAGTTCCACCCTACGGCCAACAACCACGTGGTCGACGTTATCGAGCGCGAGGGCTGCGAGGCAGTGGTGCCGGGCCTGCTCGACTTCTTCCTGTACTCCATGAGCAACGCCGAGCTACAGAAGGACGAGCTGGGTAGCTCTGCTACAACGCGTGCGGGCATGCAGGCGCTCATCAAGCTCGTGGACTGGATGCGTACGCCGGTGGAGGAGATGCTCGAGAAGTCCCGCCGCTTTGAGGCGCCCGAGCGCATCGGCACTATGGCCGACAAGGCCCGCACGGTGCTTTCGGTGTGCAACAACATGGGCGAGGGCTGGCTACTCACGGCCGAGATGCTCGACCTGATCGACCACGGTGCGCCCAACATCATCTGCACGCAGCCCTTCGCGTGCCTGCCCAACCACGTAGTGGGTAAGGCCGTGATCAAGGAGCTGCGCCGCCAGCATCCCGAGAGCAACATCGTCGCGGTGGACTACGACCCCGGCGCGTCCGAGGTCAACCAGCTCAACCGCATTAAGCTCATGATCAGCGTGGCCAAGGAAAACATGCGCGCCGGCAAGGGCTTTAAGCTCGAGAAGGTGGCGCCGCTCGCGATGGACGAGGTCACCGGCCAGATGCGTGCCCACGATGGCTGCGTGAGCTGCGGCTCGGTCGACGAGAGTGCCGTGGCGTCGGTCGCTGAGCGCCTGGGACGCGGCATTAAGAAGTAACTGGCCTGCTTTGGGCTAGATATGAGACAAATGGGTGGTAGCCGTACCGGCTACCACCCGTTTTTGCTGGACATATGTTGCGTAAATCGTTTTGTCGCAGCCTTCTGTGCACTCGAATTTCGGAAGTGCGGGAAAAAACGCGAACCTCCTGAGCACACCGCCTTTTTAGACTCTCACGACCTGCGGTTTTGTTGTAAAAAAGGCCGGTCTGGTCGGCGAACCCCGATTTTTCCCCGCACTTCCGAAAACAGCGGTTCAGTAGCGTCAAAAAATGCCCTCAAAATCGAGAGTTAATGAACAGATGTAGCCGTTCGCCGCAAATTACCGTCCGTTTATAGAACCCACCCCCAGCGTGCAGTCCCCTTACGGTTGAATAAATACACATCTATGGAATTACGTAAGAGAGGACTGTTCCTATGAGCTACAAGACCGTTTGTGTTGCCGGCGGCGGCGTGTTAGGAAGCCAGATTGCCTTTCAGGCTGCCTACTGCGGCTTTGATGTAACGATTTGGCTGCGCAGCGAGGGCAGCATCGGCCGCACCCAGCCCAAGATCGATCATGTGCGCGAGGAGTACATCGCGGCAATCGAGGGTATGGCGGACGGCACGGGCGAGTGGTGCTCCGGTATCGCCGATAGCGGCAAGCCCTTCGACAAAGAGGCGGCACTCGCCGCCGTTGAGCGCGCCTACTTCACACTCAAGCTGGAGCTCGATCTTGCCAAGGCAGTGGCCGACGCCGATTTAGTCATCGAGTCTATGGCTGAGGACGCCCAGGCAAAGATCGACTTCTACAAGAAGCTCGCCCCGGTCCTCCCGCAAAAGACCGTCGTCGTAACGAACTCCTCTACGCTGCTGCCGAGCACCTTTGCCAAGTACACCGGCCGCCCCGAGAAGTACCTGTCGCTGCACTTTGCCAACTCCATCTGGAAGAACAACATGACCGAGGTCATGGCCCAGAGCCAAACTGACAAGCGCTACTTCGACGAGCTCGTCGACTTTGCCAACGATATCCGCATGCTGGCACTTCCCGTCAACAAGGAAAAGAACGGCTACCTGCTCAATTCCATGCTGGTGCCGTGGCTGCTCTCGGGCCTTGACCTGTATGTCTCGGGCGTCAGCGACCCCAAGAGTATCGACCTCGCATGGACGCGCGGCACTGGCGCTCCCAAGGGCCCATTCCGCGTATTCGACACGGTGGGCATTCAGACGGCCTACAACATCGTCATGCAGTATCAGAAGGTGCCTGGCTTGGTGAGCCCACTACTCAAAAAGATGATGATGCCCTACAACTTTAAGGCCATGGCATCCGTCCTCAAGCAGATGCTCGACGAAGGAAAGCTGGGCGAAAGCTCGGGCGAGGGTTTCTTCAAGTACTAAAAAATGATCCCTCGGGGACGGAGGAAAACGGATCATTTTTGGTCGCCAGCAGTGAGAAGATGGACCCAGAAATAGAAAGGAGTGGCAATGGGCCGGCTCGGGCTTTGAGGACAAGCTGCTGCAAGCTCAGGGCGATTTTTCGCTCAATGCGGGCCAGCACAGCGTGACGTATCTGCCGAGTTCTGACACGGCAACGACCGGTCGCTATCAGGTGCTGCTATACGACAACAACTTTGGTGCGGCCGAAAGCTATCCCAAGTTCGACTGGGGCCAGCTGGGCTCCGCGGTGGTGACCGACTACAACAAGGGCACGCATTCGTTTGGGCGCATCTTTACAGTGGACGAGACGGCGCGCACCTACGAACTTGAGGACCAGATCGCCGTGCTGTTTTCGGGCTATGTGAGCAGCGCGCAGCGCGTCGGCGATTCGAATAGTATGCTCGTGGCATCGGGCCAGGCCAAGACCTTTACCGAGTACGACCGGTACGGTCGTCCCATCGCCACCTACGAGATGGAAGCCGAGAAGTACATCTATCGCGTGTACAAGTACGATCTGTAGGGCCGCGCTCTGCATCACTTCACATCGAACTCCACGCGATCGAGTTCAGGCACGTTGAGGTCGATGAGCTTGCGAGCGACGTGACGGTCGTGTGCCCCAAGCGCCTCGCCTGTCGTCACATGGGCGACAATCTCGCGCTCGACGATGCCCTCTTCCTCGCCTTCGGTAGCCGAGGTTTCGACGGCGACGGTGTAGTCCTTAAAGCCCGGTAGCACCGCCGCAAGCTCGCGCGTGGTTTCGGTGACGCCGTAGCCGTCCTGCACGCCGGACTGCGCCGAGCCAATAGACCCCGCCGTCATGACGATGCAGGGGATGGCAAAGACTACCGTGCCCACAATGATGCGGCGGCGCACCTTGCGTGATAGCTCGTCGACCTCGGCATCTTCCTCGGCAGTCACAATGCCGTCGCCGTTGAGGTCGCGCTTGAGCGGCACGCGCAATAGAAGCAGCACGGCTTCGGCAGCCAGCGCGATAAAGACCACGTTGATGCCAAATTCATAAAGCGCCGAGAGAAACAATGACCCGCTTGCGATGGCGATGCCATAGCCCGCCGCGCACAGGGGCGGCATGAGTGCGGTCGCCACAGCCACCCCGGCGATGAGCGTGGCGGGTTCCTGGTCGCGCGAGTTGCCCAGGCCGCCCGCAAAGCCGCCCGCGAGCGCGACGGCAAGGTCCCACACGGTCGGTGTCGAATTGTCGATGATGGCGGCCGTGGTGGTGCCAAGGGGCGAGAGCTTAAAGTACAACGTGGACGTGACCAGGCAAAAGACCATCTGCAGCGCGAGGCCGGCGACGGCCTCAAGGGTGATCTCGCGGTCGAGCGTGGCGATGCCGTATGCCATGGCAAGGACCGAGCCCATGAGCGGGCAGATGAGCATGGCGCCTACAATGGCGATATCCGAGTCGATATCGAGGCCGACGCTCGCGATGAGCATAGCGATGATGAGGATGCACAGGTGAGAGCCGGTCAGGCGCGTCCCGTTTACAAAGCGCTTGCGAATCACGTGATAGGGCGCGCGTCCCTCGCGAATGTTGAATGCCTGCTTTAGAAAGCGGCTTGCGTTCTTCATGGCCTCGCTGTGGGCGGGGCGGATGCCATGGCGCCGATGATGGCGCTCGCGCAGTCGCTTGAGCTGTTGTTTATCGAGTTCCATGCTTACCTCGTTCTGGCACGGGCTGCGTATCCCGCCCGTCGTCTTTACTCTACACCGCGCTGAGCAAGGTGTCAGAAAAGGTTTGTTGACCTGGAAGTCAGGCTAATCGGCTTGACTAAAAACGCCGTGAGGATCATAAGAGTCGAATAGACAAAAAAGCGCGGGGCCGGTTTGATTCCGACCCCGCGCTCTGCGCTGGTGCGTTGTTGGTCGGCCTACCCCAGCAGGCTTAAGCCCACGGAGATGAACGCCAGGATAACGCCGACGATGGACTCGCCACCGAGCAGGCCGCTGGCGACAACCAGGCCCTGCTCCTGGAAGGCGGCGTCCTTGGCGGCCTTTTCCTCGTCCGAAAGACCGGCCTCGGCGTCGCGGTGAGCGACCCACTTGTCATAGGCGAGCTTGACGCAGGAGCCCAGGAAGGCCGTGAGCGACATATAGAACGGCAGGTACACGCCCAAGCCGATCATCATGGCCGGAATGCCGAGCCAGTACATGACGATGCCGGCGATAAAGCCGCCCGCAAACCACGGCACGCTCGGGATGCCCGAGACCATGGTGGCGACGACGCTTGCCTGCGCGGCAACGAAGCTCTTGTCGGGACCGAAGGCGTCCGGACCATAGGCGGTGACGAGCGCGACCATGACGGCGGCGGCGACCAGGGCGCCCACGATGCCGCCGATGGCCTGGCCGACCCACTGTGCGCGCGGGTTGGTGCCCAGCACGGCGCCGGCCTTAAAGTCGTTCATGACGTCGCCCGCAAGGCCGCACGCCACGGCCACGATGCCGGCGATAAAGAACAGCTTGACCTGAGCGAGCTGCGCGAAGGCGGCAACGATGAGCATGACGATGAGGCCGAAGATCTCCATGGGGTCGATGCCCGTCTGGCCGCAGCTCTGCGCGCTCATGATGGTGGTGACAAAGGTGAACAGCGTGACGATGACGGCCGGAACGGGGCCAAGGTCGAGCACGATGGCGATGATCACGGCGATGGCGGCAGCGCCCAGGCCGATGATACCGGCGTCGAGCTTAAGGGAGCCCGAGATGAGCGACTGCTCGTCGGTGTCGGTGGAGCTGTCGGCGGCGAGGCCGCGGACGATACCGGCGACCTGCGGCAGGATGTCTTTGAGGACGACGGCGACGCCAAAGCCCATCATAAGGCCCATACCCAGGGACTTAACAATGCCCTGTGCCGTCATAACGTCAAACAGGCCGGCAGCGGTGCCGCCGACGATGATGCCAAAATTGCCCAGCAGCGCGCCGGCAAACCAGAACGCGACGGGGGCGAAGCCCACGAGGAAGCCGACGGAGAGCAACATGGGCGAGTTGTAGATGGCAAAGGTCACGCCGGGGATATTGAGCGTGCACAGCATGCTGGGCACCACGCCCAGGGCGTCGCGCAGCACGCTGTAGATGCCGGCGATGGCCATGGAGCCAAAGAGCTGCTTGCCGGTCTTGCCGCCGGCCTCGGTCGCACGCAGGGTCTGAGCCGCGGCGTTGCCGGTGGGGAACTCAAGTGCGGCGTCCACGATAAAGTGACGGTGGATGAGTGCCGTGGCCAACAGGCCCAGGATGGTGCCAGCGAGTGCCACGATAAACATGTCGAGCCAGCTGATCTGGTCGGCATAGCCCAGCATCCAGGCGCCCGGGATGGTAAACGCCAGACCGCCGGCGACCATGGCGCCTGCGGACATGATGGTGTGGGTGACGTTGGCCTCGTTGAGGCTGGCGTTGCCCATGAGCTTAAGGAAGAACAGCGAGATGACGGCAGCGAAGACGATCGGCCAGGGGAGTGCGCCCATCTTGAGGGCGGTGTAGGCCGAGCTTGCCGTGATGATCACGCAGCCAAGGACGCCGATGACGACGCCGCGCAGCGTGAGTTGCCCGCGCATCGAAGCGCGGTTCGAGGGATTGCTCATATAGAACTCCTTTGCGTATATCCGCTTCCCCCGGGGGCGCCGCTACGGATACGGCGCGGGAAGTCGGGTTACCAAGGGCCGCCGCGTGAGCTCGCAAACGACCGCGCACCAGTATAGCCGTAAGTTAGTCATTTTGGGATGACTGGTTTAGGTAGGCGATATACTGCTGGGCAGACGAAAGGAGCGTCGACGATGCTTAATGGGTGCACATATATATTGACGGTCGACGTGGGCAACACGTTCATTCGCTTTGGCCTGTTTGCCGAGGATTCGGCCGCGGCACAGGAATGCCCGCTTGCGACGTGCGAGATCACCACGCCGTCGAGCATCACAGCAGACGAGGCACGCATGCGTCTCGTGCAGGTCATGGCCGCACTGGCGGTCGATGCGGGCATGCCGGGTGCGCTTGTGCCCGCGGCTGCTGTGCTGAGCTGCGTGGTCCCGGCGCTCGAGCGCCCGTGGAAGGTGGCACTTTCCCGTACCTGCACGGGGCGCGTGCTCACGGTGGGGCCGGGCCTCAAGACCGGCATACCCGTGCACTACGATGACCCGGCCGAGATCGGTCCCGACCGCATCGCCGACGCCGTGGCGGCCCGCGCCGTCTACGGCTCGCCGTGCATCGTGATCGACCTGGGCACGACGACCAATATCGAGGTCATCGACGCGCACGGTACCTTTGTCGGCGGCGTTATCGCGCCAGGCCTGGCCCTCGGCGCCCGTTCGCTTTCGGCGGCAGCAGCGCGCCTGCCTCAGGTTGAGCCCTCGGCGCCGACACACGTCATCGGCCGCAACACGCGTGAGGCCATGCGCTCGGGCGTGGTCTTGGGCGAGGTAGCCCGCATCGACGGCATGCTCGACATGGTGCTTGCCGAGATGCGCGCGACCAAGGCCGCGGGGGAGGGCGATGTGCCCATCGTCATTACCGGCGACGATGCCAAGGCGCTTGCGGCGCTGGTCGGTCACAGTCTGACGGTCGACGACGCGCTGACGCTGCGGGGCCTCGCCGAGCTCTACCACATCAACCAAAAGCCCCGCCGCGCGTAGCGATGGGGCGGTGGGATAAGCGCCCCTACCTTTCACCTGCTACAATGGGTCAAACTATTGCGATTTCGGAGGTGTCTGG
Source organism: uncultured Collinsella sp. (assembly GCA_902496275.1). Lineage (GTDB taxonomy): Bacteria > Actinomycetota > Coriobacteriia > Coriobacteriales > Coriobacteriaceae > Collinsella. Next base: position 71,007 of record CABVAC010000004.1, read on the forward strand.
CATGTCGGACGATCTTCATCAAACTGCGTCGGGCAAGCGCCGCGACGTTATTAGCTGGGATGAGTTCTTTATGAGCGTGGCCATCGCCGCGCAGCGCCGCAGTAAGGACCCCAACACGCAGGTGGGCGCGTGCATCGCCAACACCAACCACCGCATCCTTTCGGTGGGCTACAACGGTACACCCTCGGCGCTCAACGACGACTTTTTCCCGTGGGGTACGAGCGACGACCCGCTGCAGGACAAGCACAACTACGTGGTCCATGCCGAGGCCAACGCCGTGCTCAACTACCGTGGCTCGCTCAAGGACCTCGAGGGTTCCACGGTCTACGTCACGCTGTTCCCGTGCCACGACTGCGCCAAGATTTTGGCGCAGGTGGGCGTGGGCGAGGTTGTCTACCTAGACAACAAGTACGCCGACACCGATGATGGACGCATCAGCCGCCGCATCCTCGACTCCTGTGGCATCAGCTACCGCCAGGTTATCGTCGATGTGCACATCGGCACCGAGGGGCGGGCTCAGCAGTAGCGCGTGGCAACGCCAGCTGGCAACAAAAGGCAGCCAAAAGAGCCCCATCCCAAATTGACTACTCGTGAAAGTCGCGTCTGCGCGCATGGACGGCTCGTGAGCGGGTACACGGCTGTAGTAACATAGCTTCTGTCCGCGGGCGCGCCCGCGTAATTGTGAGAAAGGAGCCCCTGTGGCTGTTAACGAAGAGCTGCTTAAGAAGGTTCTTGAAGAGATTCGCCCCAACCTGCAGGCCGATGGCGGCGATATGGAGTATGTGGGCGTTGACGACGAGGGTGTCGTCAAGCTGGAGCTGCAGGGCGCCTGCGCCGGCTGCCCCATGAGCTCGCTGACCCTGTCCATGGGTATCGAGCGTATCCTGAAGGAGCACGTGCCCGGCGTTACGCGTGTCGAGCAGGTCAATGCCTCCGGCGAGACCGATGACCTGTACGACGAGTATGCGCCGTTCTAAGAAGCGAAAGCTGCGGGCGATATGCTCCGCATAGACGTTACGCCCAAATATGCGGCTGCGAGCGCAAGGCCCGCGGCCGCATTTGTATGTAGGGAGTAGGAGGGTCGACATGCTCAACGACTTCTACCATATGCTTGATCCTGTCGCGATCTCGGCGGGCCCCATCACCATCTACTGGTACGGCCTGGCCTACGTGGTCGGCGCCCTGCTCACGGCGGTCGTTATGTACCGCACGCAGCGTCGCTGGGGCTTTAACATCACGATTGACGACCTGACGAGTGTCGTGGTCGGCGTGGTCTTTGGCCTTATCATTGGCGCCCGCCTGTTCTACGTCGTCTTTTACGGTGATGGCTACTACTGGGCGCACCCGCTCGAGATCTTTGCCACCAACGAGGGCGGCATGAGCTTCCACGGCGGTTTGGTGGGCGGCATTATCGGCGGCATCATCGTATGCCGCATGTATAAGCTCGACGCATGGACTTTGGCAGACCTTGCCGTCATCGGCGCGCCGCTGGCCTTGTGCCTGGGCCGTTGTGCCAACTTTGTCAACGGAGAGCTGTGGGGCAAGCCGACCGATCTGCCATGGGGCGTGGTCTTTGGCGGGACTGCGGGCGATATGCCGCGTCACCCCTCCCAGCTCTACGAGGCATTTCTTGAGGGCATCGTGCTCTTTTGCATTCTGCAGGTGCTCAGCCGCAAAAAGCCGCTACTGCCCCAAGGCACGTTTATGGGCGTCTTTGTGATGGGCTACGGCATCGTTCGCTTTTTGATTGAGTTTGTGCGCGTGCCCGATGCGCAGCTGGGCTATCTGCTGGGTGGCGTCATCACCATGGGTCAGCTGCTGAGCCTGCCGCTCGTAATCGCGGGCCTGGCGCTCATCATCTTTGCTCGTCGCCGCAACCAACCCCAGCGCATCTACCTCGACGCCTAACTACCACAAAGGGGACAGGCACCTTTGTAGTGATTCGCTGGGCAACGATGACAGAACCGTAACGTTTCCCCAGATAAAACCTGCCAAAATAAACCTGTCCCTTTTTGGCAGGTTTCTAGAAAGGCTTTCGGACTGTGAAGGATTCCGATCTCTCCACAACGGCTGCGCGCGACGCTGCCCGCATCGTCTGGTTTAAGCGCTACCCCGCCAAGCAGACGCTCATCGCATTTTTGCTCGCGCTGTTGGCGACCACGGCGTTTTCCATCGATCCCGCCCCGGTGTCGAGCAACGCAGTCTTGGCGATTGACCCCAAAGCCTCGGGCATGCTGTACGTGTGCTACGAGGTGCTCCTCTCGTTTGCCGGCCATACCGACGCGGTCATGCTGCTTGCACTTGCCTGCCTGCTCACCTTGCCGTTTCGCTACGTGTTCTTTGGCCGTGGCGACACCTGGCGTCCATCGATCATTCTGCCGTCGCTGTTCTTTGCCATCTGCATGGTGTTCGGCCGCAGCTACGATCTCACCGACTCGGCCGAGATCGTCCTTGGCGACAAAGCCCGCATCATCTGCGCCTGGATTGGCGGCGCGGGCTGGATGCTCTTGGCGGTCGTTGCCTTCTACCTTGCCTTTGAGTGTCTAGATTGGCTGAGCTCTCGGCGCATTCCGTTTTCCGAGGCGCACTTTGGCCGCGTATGGCGTGTGACTCACGCCGTGCTCTCGGTCCATCCCTTTGCCGGGCCCTTCCTGGTGCTCATGATCGCCTGGGCGCCCACGCTCATCGCTTCGCTGCCTGGCCTTTTTATGGGAGATACGGGCGCGCAGATTCGCCAGTGGTTTAACTATCCCAACGGCACGAGCGACTACCTGCGCCTACTCAATCCCAATGTGTTGCTCAACGGGCATCACCCCGTGGTGCACACGGCTATCATCGGTTCGTGCGTCCAGCTGGGGCTTTCACTGTTCAACAGCGCTAACGCAGGTCTTGCCATCTACACCTGTGCTCAGTTCGTCATCACGGCCGCCTGCATGGCCTATTCCATTTCGTCGCTGCGCAAACTGGGCGTGAGCCTGCCGGTTCGCGGTGCGATCCTGCTGTTCTTCGCGTTTATGCCGATGTTCTCAAACTACGCGGCGCTGCTCACCAAAGACGTGCTCTTTGCCGACGCGTTCTTGGTGCTGCTGGTACAGACCGTGAAGCTCGTGGCCTGCGGCCTGCCCCGTCGCGATGCCAATGCCGAGCGCGCGGGCGAACAGGCGCCTGTGCTCTTTGCACGCCACGACTGGCTGTTGCTCGTGCTGGGTGCCATGGGTTCCACGTTTTTGCGCAACGGCGGCTTGGTGTTTCCCCTGGCGGCATGCGTAATCGCGGCGGCGTTTTGCGCTTGGGACGCGCATGCGGCCCGTCGCGTTGCCAAGCAGTCTGGGGGCGCACCCTCGTACGCCACGCCGCGCTTCCGTTGGGTCGGCGTTCTCGCAGTGCTCGCGCTCTGCCTTGTTTCCAACATGTATTTCACCAAGGTATTTATGCCGGCGCACGATATCACGCCGGGCTCCAAGCGCGAGATCCTCTCGATTCCGTTTCAGCAGACGGCGCGCTTCGTCCAAAAGCACGACGGCCTTAATTCGGGCGTTAACCCCAAGGTCAAAGACGATGGCACGATTGAGGAAGCTCCCTGCGACGGCTTGGTGACCGATGAGGAGCGCGCTGTGATCGATCGCGTGCTTAAGTACGAGAACCTGGGCCGTCGCTACAACCCCGACAAATCGGATGCCGTCAAAAACTGCTTCAATGAGTACGCCTCGCAGGAGGACATCAAGGCCTATTTTAAGGTGTGGGCCCAGATGTTCAAAAAGGACCCCGAGTGCTATATCTCGGCGCTCGTCAATAACTACTACGGGTACTTCTATCCGAGCGCTCGCGATGCGTGGGTCTACAGCACGGCGCGCAGTGCCGAGATCATGGCGAAGCCCGATAACCTCAAGTACTTTGACTTCCATCCGGTCGACAGCAAAGCCGTGCGCTGGTGCGACCACCTGATTAACCTGTACCGCGTGGCGGTGCAGCGCATTCCGTTTATCTCGCTCACCATGAGTTCGGCCACCTATGTGTGGATCATGATCGTCGTGGTGGTCTACCTGTTGCGCCGCCATTCGTGGCGCGCGCTGGCCATCTGGATACCGCTGCTGGGTGTGCTCGCTGTGTGCCTGATTGGTCCATGTAACGGGTCGACCTACATGCGCTACCTGTACCCGGTCATTGCATGCATGCCTTTCGCCATCGGCGCCACGATCACCCGCAGCGACCGCCTGTGGACCTAACCAAAGATTGGCGCATTGGGGTCAGGTTGCTTTGTGCCAAGGGGCTGCATCATCACGACGCCTTCATTTTGGGGTTTATCTTGCAGGCCGGTAGGTATATCATAACGACGTTTGTTTATATTGCCCGAGCATTCGCGCTGGGCTTTAGGTCGAAACCGATAGGAGACACGTATGTCCGGACACTCTAAGTGGGCCACAACCAAGCATCGTAAGGGCGCGCAGGACGCCAAGCGTTCCGCCCTCTTCTCCAAGCTCAGCCGCAACATCACCGTTGCTGCCCGTCTCGGCGGCGACCCGCTGCCCGAGAACAACGCCAGCCTCGCCGCTGCCGTTGCCAAGGCTAAGGCTCAGTCCATGCCTAAGGACAAGATCAAGTCCGCTATCGATAAGGCTTTTGGTTCGGGTGCCGACGCCGCCGTCTACGAGAACATCGTGTACGAGGGCTACGGTCCCGCCGGTGTCGCCGTCTACGTCGACTGCCTGACCGACAACCGCAACCGTACCGCCGCTGATGTCCGTTCCGCCTTCTCCCACGCCGGTGGCAACCTGGGCACCTCCGGCTCCGTCGCCTTCCAGTTTGAGCGCAAGGGCCAGATCGTCGTCGCCAAGGAGATCCTGGACGAGAACGCCAAGAAGGAGACCATGATCGCCAATGGTGCTGCCGGTGACGAGGATGAGTTCATGATGGCCATCGCCGAGGCCGGTGGCGAGGACTACGAGGACGCCGGCGAGGAGTGGATCGTCTGGACTACTGCCAACGAGGTCATGGCTGTCTCCAAGGCGCTCGAGGAGCAGGGCGTCCAGGTCAAGGGCTCCGAGACCACCATGGTCCCGACCACCCCGACCGAGGTCTCCGGCGCCGACGCCAAGAAGGTTCAGCGCCTCATCGACCGTCTTGAGGAGCTCGACGACGTCCAGGATGTTTACAGCACCATGGACATGACCGACGAGGTCATCGCTGCCCTCGAGGAGGAGTAGCGCCCGCACGGATTGAGCCGTGCATATCTGGGCATAATGAAGCGAGCATGCAAGCCTCGTGGAATAGATGAGCCGGATCCGCGTGCATGAGGCACCGGACCCGGCTCTTTTATAATGATGCGAATCGTTTTGCATTCTGTGGATCGAGATTTGAAGGGAGCGCCGCATGCGCGTGCTCAAACGAGCCCTGGCGATCGTGTATCTTGCCGCCGCCGTCGTGGCGCTGGGTACGTTGGTCTGCCAGTTTTGGGGGCCGTATACGTATCGCTTTATGCTGCTGATGCGCGACCCCATGCCGCGCATTGTCGTGACGGCATGCGGCGGAGTTGTGGCGATCGGCGTGCTGGTAAGCTTCTTCCGCCTGATGTTTGCTCGTCGCGAGCCGTCCTGTGTGCATCCGGCGGGGGAGCGCAATATCGAGGTCACGCTCGCGGCGCTTTCTTCGTGCGCTCGCACTGCGGCAGAGCGCGACGATCGCGTGATGGTCGAGCATGTCGAGGCCCGCGTCCAAGGCTCCGACGATTCGCACGTCCGATTTAAGGTCGAGGCTATCGCGCTTGACGATAAGGACGTGGCATCTCTGGCTACTGCGATGCAGCGGCGCATCGAGGAAGCTTGCGACACCATGCTTGGCACGCCGGGCACGACCGCACGCGTTCGTTTTTTGCCGTCCAAGACTACCGTCCAGACCGTGGAGGTTTCCGGTGAGTGATACCAATCAAGACAAGACCGCTCGTACGCCGCGCCTGACGATTGACCAGAGCGCCACGCCGGCGAACGAACCTGTTGATTCCAAAGCAGAGGCAACCGAGTTACAAGACGCGGCAGCCGCGGATTTTGACGAGGCTATGGGTCTCATCAAGGGTACGGGCGCTGCCATCTGGAGCTATGCCGTGCGTCATCCCAACACCACGCTTGGCGCCGTCGCTGGCTTTATCCTCGCCGTGTTGGTGCTCACGTTGGGCCTGTGGGACACGCTCGTCATTGCATTCTTCGTGCTGATCGGCGCTGTGATCGGCCAAATTCGCGACGGCGAGAACGGGATCGTCAACTTCTTCGGCCGTCTGTTTAGCGGCCGCTAATATGTATTCGACTGTCGCATCTGCGGCAGGCATAAGGAGGAACCATGGCTTTTAATACGAAGGTCGATGTAGCCGATACCGAGCTCGAGGAGAACGAGGCGGTCGTCGCCGAATCCGAGGATGTGACGCTCGAGGACGAGGCGCTCGTCGAGGCCGAGTCCGATGCGGATGAGGACGACGAGGAAGCGGACGAGTCTGAGGACTCGCTGACCTATTCCAACGGTGTGATCGAGAAGATTGTTGCCATGGCCACCCGCGAGGTTCCGCACGTTCTGGGCATGAAGGGTAACCTCATGCACTTTGTGCAGGAGCAGTTTGGTGCTGAGAATCTGACCAAGGGCGTGACGGTCGAGGTCACCGATGACAATCGCGTGGTCGTCAACATCTCCGTCATTATCGAGTACGGCGCCTATGCGCCCGCGATCTTCGACGATGTCAAGGCACGTGTCACCGAGCGCCTTGCCGCGATGACCGGCCTTGAGGTGGCGGGCGTCAACCTGCGTATCGAGGACGTCATCACCCCCGAGGAGTACGAGCACCGCACCAGCCAGCACGAGTAACCTTCCAAAAAGGGACAAGTTTGTTTTGGCAGGTTTTATCTGCGAAAACGTTAAACGGCCGACCGCGCAAGCAAAAGCGTGGCCGGCCGTTATTTGTATGCCCCCCGATGTAGGTATACCGCTCGTCTAACTAGGGGTTGCAATCGTCGCGTTCCGCGTTACCCTAATGGGCGCATTGTTTCCAAATTGTTAACGAGGGGTTGCCGTAATGGCCGACGAGCACGAAACAGAAAGCAAGGCATGGGCGATTGAGGCCGCCGCGGCAGAGGCGGCATCGCGTGCTGCCGAGGAGATGCATCGTCCTCCCGTGGTGCCGATGGAGCGCGTGGTTGATCGCACCGATATCGAGCGCGGCGAGCGTGCCGGTCAAAAGCGCAGCCAGGAGCCGGGCTTTCCGCGTTTTTTTGCCGAGCTCAATCTGGGCCTGATTCTTACGGCCTTCGCCATCGTTGCGTTTAAAACCCCTAATCACTTTGCTTTTGGCGGCACCTCGGGCGTGTCGGTCATTCTGTCCACGCTGTTCCCGACCCTGCCCGTCGGCGTCTTTATGTGGATTATCAACGCGGTTCTCGTCGTTTTGGGCTTTATCTTTTTGGAGCGCAAGGCGATTCTTTGGAGCGTCTTCGCCTCGTTTGCGCTTTCGGCCTACGTCTCGCTGTTTGAGCTCTTTATTCCGACTGATGTCTCTCTGACGGGTGATATGTGGCTCGACCTGTGCTTTGCCGTCATCTTGCCGGCGCTCGGCAGTGCCATTGTCTTTGACATCGGCGCCTCGACGGGTGGCACGGACATTCTTGCCATGATCCTCAAACGCCGCACGACGCTCGAGATTGGCCGCGCCCTGCTACTGGTCGATATCGGCATCGTGACCATCGCGGCCTTTTTGTATGGCCCGCGTGTCGGTCTGTATTGCGTGCTCGGCCTGTTTGCCAAGACGCTTGTGGTCGACAAGGCCATCGAGAGCATCCATCTTCGTAAGGTCTGCACGGTCATTTGCTCCGAACCCCTTAAGGTCGAGGAGTTTATCGTCAAGCATCTCAACCGTACGGCGACCATCAGCCGCGGCTACGGTGCCTTCTCGGGCAAGTGCGTGACGGTGATCATGAGCGTGCTGAGCCGTCGCGAGGCCGTGCAACTGCGCCGCTATGCGCGCGAAGTCGATCCGGGTGCCTTTATCACGATTGTCGACAGCTCCGAGATCGTCGGCAAGGGCTTCCGCGGAACGAACTAGCACAGACGTATTCAACGAACCGCCTGCTGGCGCCGTGTACCATGCAAATCGGTCATCTTTGAGTATTTGACCCCACATTGGGCAATAATGATGCTAAAGACATCGTTTGCGATCCAAGTGATTCGTTCAAGATGCGAAGGGATGATTCTATGTTCTGCTCGCAGTGTGGCGCCCCCATGGGCGATAACGACAAGTTCTGCGGCGTGTGTGGTGCTCCTAATGCCGGTGCCGCTGGCCCCGCTCCCCAGGGACAGCCTCAGCAATTTGTCCATCAGCCTCCCATGAACGCGTTCAAGGGCTGTGTGGCTCAGGCGTTCCAAGATATGACCAAGACTCCGGGCGTGCTTCAGCGTGTATGCCAAATCGCGTTTTTGCCGGCGCTGATTTGCGTTGTGTCGGTGCTCGTGTTGTTTATTCCCGTTATTGGCGGCATTGCGGCTGCCATCGGCTTTTTGGCAGCTTGCATTGCGAGCGTGTGCGGTTCCGGCTTTGGTATCGAGTGGGGTCGCGATCTGTCGCTCAAGGTCGATGACGGCATGGACCGTCCGCTGATGCGTTCCACGTCGTTTGGTCTCGGAGTCTTTTCGAGCGTTATTTCGGTCGTGCTCGAGGTTATCGCTGCCATTCCCGTTATCGGTGTAGTGCTTTCGCTGGTGGAGGGCGTGGTAATTGGCGCCGCAGGCTCGTATTCGTATTACGGCTCTTATGCGCTCGAAGCTGCGCTGTTTGGCTCGCTTGGCCTGCTTGTCCTGGCGCTAATTGCCTCGGCGATTCTGGGTGTCTTCTTTAAGATGTTCGCCGACATCGCCGTGATGCACTTTGCGGTGACCGGTCGCGTCGAGAGCGCGTTTTCGCTCGACAAGGTCTGGGCGGCGTTTAAGCACAACAAGACCAAGCTGTTCTGCGCTTCGTTCCTTCCGGAGTTTTTGACGGGCCTGGTTTCCAACGCCATTACGTGGATCTTGACAGCTGTCTTTGGTGCCATCGCCGGAATTGGCGCGTACGGCTATTACTATCGCCCCACGGGTATCGAGGCGATTGTTACCGCCGGTGGTGTCACGCTCGTATTGTTCCTGGTGCTGATTGCATTCGTCACGGTGTTCCTTACGGTCTTTGGCAAGATGCTCAAGCACCGTGCCGTTGGCTATTGGGCTGCACGTTATGCAAGCGAATGGGCCGATGAGGACAAGGACGACGTTTTGACTTTTGTGCTCCCGGGTGAGAAGAAGCCTGCTCCTGCGGGATTCAATCCCACGGCAGCCACTGGTGCTGCGCCTGCCCCGGCGCCCGCGCCTGCACCTGCCCCGGCACCCGCGCCTGCCCCTGCCCCGGCACCTGCTCCTGTCCCCGCACCGGCGTCCGAGGCGACGCCTGCGGAGCCCGATTGGGATGCCGTTGCCACGCCGGCGGATGAGCCGGGCGATAATCCTGCTGCCGAAAACAATCAAACCGAATAGTCGGTCGAGGCGCCCTGGGCAACTGAGCCCGGGGTGCCTTTTTCTACTGCGAAAGCAAGAAAATGCCTGGGAAAACGGTTGCAGCAAAATTTCTCGGAAATTGGTCAATGTTGCGCAACAACGTCGCGGCTATTGTTGAGAACGTAGACGTGTAAGGTTTGAAGGCGTGCGACGCCTTAGGAAAAGGAGAGGCTCATGTTCTGTCCCACTTGTGGTTCTCCCATTTCGGATGATGCCAAATTCTGCCCTGTTTGCGGATCCGCCGTTGGTGCCGCTTCTGCCGCTGCGGCCCCGCAGCCCCAGCCCGCTCCGGCCCAGGCTATTCAGCCCGCGCCCCAGCCTCAGCAGCAGTACACCGGTCAATACGCCCAACAGTCCGCATCCGCTCCGATGGGCTATGGTCCCATTAAGGCTGACCGCAGCCTGATCGGCTGGCTGCTGCTCTCTCTTGTGACCTGCGGTATCTATTCGTTCTACTTCCTGTATTGCTTGGCACGCGACGTCAACACGTTGTGTCAGGATGACGGCGATTACACGCCGGGTCTGGCGGAATTCATCCTTCTATCGTTTGTGACCTGCGGCTTCTACGCGTACTACTGGTATTACAAGATTGGCAACCGCCTGCAGGCCAACGCTCCTCGCTACGGCCTGGTGTTCCAGGAAAACGGCACCACCGTTCTTCTGTGGCAAATCTTCGGCGCGCTCCTGTGCGGCCTTGGTCCCATCTTCGCTATGAACATCATCATCAATAATACCAATGCCATGGCAACGGCTTACAACACTCGCCTTGGCGCTCGTGCCTAACAATAAGGGCGGCGTGAACAGCTTCCAGGGACATAGGGGCACGGCAGAGCTCCTTCGCCGCGCCCTTTTTTGCACCGGCGCGCTCTTTGTCGCCTGGCTCGCGCTCTACCTGCTCGACATTGGCTGCATTTTTCGATTGATGACGGGCATTCCTTGTCCGGGATGCGGCATGACGAGGGCGTGGCTGGCGGCGCTGCGCCTCGATTATGCGGCGGCCTTTGCCTACCATCCGCTGTTTTGGGTGGTGCCGATTGCGTTTGTGCTCGCGTTCGTGCGCGAGGAGGTGGCATCGAGCAAGCTAAAGCGTGGTATCGACATTGCGGTCACCGTGTTGTGCGTGCTGGTCGTCGTCGTATGGATCGTGCGCCTCATCAATCCGGCAGATGCCGGTCTGCTCTTTGGCGGCTATGCGCCCGCCGGAGTTCCCGACGATATCATCCACCTCGAACCCCCACGCTGGCTCACCATCCTTCGCTCTTACCTGGCGTGACGGAGGACGCGCTAGAAAAACGGTCGACACATAAGCGGGGGCGAACGTTGAGATAACGTCCGCCCCCGCTTTGCTTTAGCCAGGCTGTTATGGATGGGCGTGACGGCTACTCGTCGCGCTTTTCCTCGTGGCGAGCGGCAGCCCGCGCATCGTGGATGCCCTTGATTGCAGCATGGCGGGCGGTGCGAGCATCGTGCATGGCGTCGCGCGCCTCAGCGGCCGTGGCCTTGGCAGAGCGCAGCTTGGCGGCCAGATCGGGGTTGGTTTCGGCGACCGCGGTAATCGCGGGGCCGTCGAGCTCCTCTTGCGTGGGCTCGGCCAAAAAGTCGATAGCATACTGGGCGGCCACCATGGAGCCCTTGGCCAGCACGCTCTCGTCGATCTTGTAGAAGCAGGAATGTTGGGCGTACGTGGCGCCAATCTTGGGGTTGCGCGTACCTATAAAGGCGAGCACGCCCGGTACGCGACGCAGGTACTCCGAAAAATCCTCGCCCGAAAGCGTGCCGCGATAATGGCCTTGGCCGGTGGGGCCCAGGCACTTGATTACAGCCTGACGGCAGCGCTCGCTCGAGGCGGCGTCGTTTTCGACCTTGTAGTTGGCGATGGTGTAGTCGGTGAGCTCTGCCTCGGCGCCCAGAGCTGCCGCGGTATGCTCCACGATGCGGCGCATGAGCTCCGGCATTTCCTCGTGGGTCGAATCGCCGTAGGTGCGCACTGTGCCGGCGAGGTAGGCCGTGCCGGCGATAACGTTGCGCGCGGTGCCGCCGTGCAGCTCGCCGACGGTGATGACGGCCGGCTCGTAGGGGCTGATTTCGCGCGAGACGATGGTTTGCAGGGCGTTGACGATCTCGGCGGCAACCATGACGGCGTCGTGACCTCGCTGGGGCATGGCGCCATGGCACGAGGTGCCGCGGACGTCGATGCGGAACCAGTCGGTATTGGCCATGCGCGGACCGGGCTCGCAGCTCACGGTGCCGGCGTCGACCTCACTCCAGATGTGCGCGGCGTAGGCGCCATCGACGCCGTCGAGCACACCCGTGCCGATCATGAGCTTAGCGCCCTGGCCGTTTTCCTCGCTGGGCTGGAATACGATGCGGACTTCGCCGTGGATGTCGTCGGTCATATGGCGCAGGATTTGCAGCGTTCCGAGCATCATGGCGATATGGCAGTCGTGGCCGCAGGCGTGCATGCAGCCCTCGTTGACGCTGGCGAACTCCTCGCCGGTCTGCTCGGTGACGGGCAGGGCGTCGATGTCGGCGCGCAGCAGGATGCGGCGGCGTGGCGTGCCGTCCTCGTGATAAGCGTCGGGCGCGGTGCCGCGAAGGGTCGCCACCAGACCCGTCTTAAGGGGGCGCTCGTAGGGGATATTCATGGCGTCGAGCTGGTTGGCGATGTCGGAGGTTGTGCGCTCCTCGGCGAGGCTCAGCTCCGGGTGCTTATGGAAGTGGCGGCGCTGCTTGATGATGTAGGGTTCAAACTCGGTAGCGATATCTTGGATGGCCGCGGTGACGTCGTCAGCCGCGCGAGCCTCGGTCGCCGCCATAATCTGCTGTGCCTTGGTCTTCGTCATGGTCGATTTGCTCCTTGCTGGGTTGATCGCAAAATCGTACAGGCTCTCTCCAGTATGCCACCTGCCGCTAGGGCTGGTAAAGTTGCCGTTTGCCGCTTGGGGTTTTGTTACAAGGGCGGGGGAGTACACTCGGGGGTGTTGAATTTCCTGCCAGAGATGGGGATGCCCATGCAACATATCGATCGGATTATCCGCTCCAAGAACGTCTTTACCGCGCAAGACGGCATCGATACCACCCGCGAGCTGGCGATCGCCATCGCAGGTGATCGTATCGTCGCAGTCGGCGCGCCCGATGACGTGATTGCCGCCGCCCCTGCCGCTACGCCGGTGGTCGATTACGGCGAGCAGTTTGTCTGCCCCGGTTTCCATGACGCGCACCTGCACTTCTTCCATACCTCGGTTGGCTCCTCACCTTATATGCTCATGGATATGGGCACGTCAGAGGCGGCGCTGGTGCAGCACGCACTCGAGTTTTCCCAGGACCTGCCCGACGACGCCTGGGTCGTGACGCAGGGCTGGCGCGATTACCGCTGGGATCCGCCCGAGCATCCCACTAAGGCATCGCTCGACGCCGCCTTCCCCGATCGCCCCTGTGTTATGTACTCGGGCGACGGGCATACGCTGTGGCTCAACAGCCGCGCGCTCGAGGCGCTCGGCGTGACGCGTGACAGCGAGCCGCCGGCAGGTGGCAGTTACGACAAAGATTCAAACGGTGAGCTTACGGGTATCGCTCATGAGGCTGCGGCCATGCAGCTGCTGCCGCGCTGTCTTGAGTGGCTGGGCGAGGACCGCATCGCGAGCGCGTATGCCGACCAAATGAAACGCATGGCCGAGCAAGGCATTACCTCGATTTGTGACATGTCGCTCATGCCCATGCCGGGCTGCGACTTTATCCGCGACGACGTCTACGACAAGTTGCAGGCCGCCGGCAAGCTGGGCATTCGCGCCCACCTGTTCCCCACGCTGTTGGATGACCAATCGCGCTTGGAAGAGCTTCAGACTCGCTACGCAAACAATGCGTTGCTCTCGGCGCCAGGCTTTAAGCAGTTCTTCGACGGCGTGTCGAGCGAACACACGGCATATCTCACCGAGCCCTATACCAACCCGCGCTTCCCGGGCGACCAGGGTCGTCTGACGGTTCCCGTCGAGCGCATGCGCAAGCTGGTTCTGGCGGCGGCCGAGCGCGGCCACACCGTGCGCATCCACGTTATCGGCGACGGCGCCATCCATGCCGCACTCGATATCTTTGAGGAGGCGGCAGAGCTCTACGGCTTAACCCAGCACGGCCATAATACGCTTGAGCATTTGGAGAATCTGCTGCCCGAGGACATCGATCGTCTGCGCAAACTCAATGTCATTGCCTCGAGTCAACCCTGCCATATCACGCTCGACCCGGGTGGTCCGGAGCGCGACCTGGGCTTGGAACGCAGCCGCATTATGTGGCCGTTTGCGACCTATAAGCAGCGCGGCATCCGCCAAGCCTTCGGCACCGATAGCCCCATCACGGCCGTTACCAGCATGAACGTGCTCTACACGGCTATCACGCGCCAAGACCCCAAAAGCCACTGGCCCGAGGGCGGCTGGTTGCCGAGCGAGCGTATCGACGCGGCAACAGCCCTGCGCAACTACACGCTTGGCAGCGCGTACGCAGCGGGCGACGAGCAAAACCTCGGCAGCCTGGAGCCCGGCAAATACGCCGACCTGGTAGTCCTGGACCAAAACCCGCTCACCATCGACCCCCAAGAGCTGCAAGCCACCAAGGTTCAGGCCACCTACCTGGCAGGCAACTTGATTTACGAGCGCTAATATTCATGTCGTACCGTTGAACGCGGCTCGGGCAGCCTATTTTGGGATGGCGCTCGAGCCGCGTTTGTTTGTCGATGGGGGCTCGTTAGGAGCGTCCCCGCTCTGCTGGATTTGGGCGCAGGGTGGAGGCACGGCTGCCCCGTGTGTTCAATTGGGACATCAGCAATGCTGTCTCTTGGTGTTTTGCATACTTTCCATTGCAGATTGCATAAAAAGGATGGGATGTTCTTTCTGGCCCTTATGTACCCCCGCCTGGACCGTGCAAAAAACGGAGTATTCTGCACGGCAAGTTCCTCCGGTACCGCTGCAGTTGGCTAACATTGCGTAGATTAACGTCATTTTGGGGTCCGGTGCGACGCGAGACATGTTTATTTGTCTCGACGAGGTCTGTCTGCCGACTCAAATTGCCGGTCGAAGGCGTCTTTGGGGCCAATAAGGTGTGTCCGGCGCGTATGCAGCCGTCCTGGCCTGCTGAATACTCCCAAAAATGCACGGTGCTCCCCAGGGGACCCGTGCGCGCAGCGAAAGCCATGCCCATGTCGCCATCCGTATCGCCATTTTGCTGCACTGACTTTTCTGAATGCCGGGCCCGAATTAGTTAACCAAGCTCCCGTGTGGCTGCGGAGGGGCGGGGCATAAGGTTTATCGCGAGTTCCGCACGAGCCGAAGGCCACTTAATGTGGCCTTCGTGCGAGCAGGACTGCCCGAGCAGGAAACCTTATGCCCCGCCCCTCCGCAGCCACACGGGAGCCACTGCTAAGTTATCCCCCGGCATTCAGAAAATCTAAGTGTCAAAAAATAAGATTTTTTGACTCTGTGTTGTATAACCCGCCATTCGTGGGTACCATTCAACGCGTACGCAAACAAAAAGGGTTAACCCGCGCGGCATGACCGCGCGGCCCACAAAGGAGGAAACAAGCATGTCGTCTTTGAAGCCGCTTGCAGATCGCGTCCTGGTCAAGCCCGACGAGGCCGAGCAGAAGACCGCCTCTGGTCTGTACATCGCCAGCAACGCTCAGGAGAAGCCGCAGCGCGGCACCATCGTTGCCGTGGGCGCCGGCAAGGTCAACGACAAGGGTGAGCGCATCCCCATGGACGTTAAGGTTGGCGACGTTGTCATCTACGGTAAGTTCGGTGGCAACGAGGTCAAGGTCGACGGCGAGAAGTATCTGCTCATGCGCGCCGACGACATCTACGCTGTCGTCGAGGCCTAGTCTCGCCAGAATCTCTGATTCGTCTTTGAGCGCGCCCGCCGCATAGGACTCGGAAGCGGCGACGCGAGTCACATTTCTTTTGGAGGATTACCCACTATGGCAAAGAACATTACGTTCAACACCGATGCCCGCGCTAAGCTCGCCAAGGGCGTCAACACCCTGGCCGACGCCGTTACCGTCACCATGGGCCCCAAGGGCCGCTACGTTGCGCTGCAGCGCACGTTCGGTGCCCCGACCATCACCAACGACGGTGTTTCCGTCGCCAAGGAGATCGAGCTCGAGGACAACATCGAGAACATGGGCGCCCAGCTGGTGAAGGAGGTCGCTACCAAGACCAACGACACCGTGGGTGACGGCACCACTACCGCAACCCTGCTCGCCCAGGCCATCGTCAACGACGGCCTGCGCAACGTTGCCGCTGGCGCCAACCCGCTGGCCATCCGTCGCGGCATCGACAAGGCCGTCAACGCCGCCGTCGCCGAGATGAAGAAGCAGGCCAAGCCGGTCGAGACCAAGGAGCAGATTGCTTCCGTCGGTACCATCTCTGCCGGTGACCCCGAGGTCGGCGAGAAGATCGCCGAGGCCATGGAGGTCGTGGGCAAGGACGGCGTCATCACCGTCGAGGATTCCCAGACGTTCGACATCACCATCGACACCGTCGAGGGCATGCAGTTCGACAAGGGCTATGTCTCCGCTTACTTCGTCACGGACAACGACCGCATGGAGGCCGTGATGAAGGATCCGTACATCCTCATCACCGACCAGAAGATCTCCAGCGTCCAGGACATCATGCCTGTTCTTGAGGCTGTCCAGCGCGCTGGCCGTGGCCTGCTCATCATCGCTGAGGACATCGACGGTGAGGCTCTGCCCACCCTCGTCCTCAACAAGATCCGCGGCGCCCTCAACGTCTGCGCCGTCAAGGCTCCGGGCTACGGCGATCGCCGCAAGCGCATCCTCGAGGACATCGCCGTCCTCACCGGTGGTCAGGCTGCTCTGGACGAGCTGGGCGTGAAGGTCGCTGACATCACCGCCGATATGCTCGGTACCGCTAAGTCCGTCACCATCTCCAAGGACAACACCGTCGTCGTCGGTGGCGCTGGCTCCAAGGAGGCCATCGACGCCCGTATCGCTCAGATCAAGGGCGAGATGGAGAACACCACCTCTGACTTCGACCGCGAGAAGCTCCAGGAGCGCCTGGCCAAGCTCTCCGGTGGCGTTGCCGTCATCAAGGTCGGCGCTGCTACCGAGTCCGAGCTCAAGGAGATCAAGCATCGCGTCGAGGACGCCCTGCAGGCTACCCGCGCTGCTGTCGAGGAGGGCATTGTCGCTGGCGGCGGCGTCGCCTTCATGGACGCTGCTCCTGCGCTCGACGCTGTCGAGATCGACGACCCCGAGGAGAAGATCGGCGTCGACATCGTCAAGAAGGCTCTGACCGCTCCGGTCGCTACCATCGCCAAGAACGCTGGCTTTGAGGGCGCTGTCGTGGTCGACAAGGTTGCCGAGCTGCCCGCCGGCCAGGGTCTCAACTCTGCCAACGGCGAGTGGGGCGATATGATCGAGATGGGCGTCCTCGACCCCGTCAAGGTCAGCCGCGTCACCCTGCAGAACGCTGCTTCTGTCGCCAGCCTGATTCTCATCACCGAGGCCACCGTCTCCGATGTGCCCAAGAACACTCAGCTTGAGGATGCTATCGCTGCTGCTACCGCTGGTCAGCAGGGCGGCGGTATGTACTAAGGCCGACAAGGTCTAGAACTCCCACCGGGAATCCGGGGGCGTGACGGGGGTTTCTCTCCGGAACGTCCTCGGACATGCAAAGAGGCTCCGCATCGCGCTTCGCGCTGCGGAGCTTCTTTGCGTCCTGCGGAATGTTCCGGAGAGAAACCCCCGTCACGCCCCCGGATTCCCTGCGTTTACGGCCTTGAGGTCGGCGGGCGGAGAAAGACGTGGTTGTGGGGGATACGTGTCCCGGTTGCTGTTTCGCGGCAAAGCCGCGAAAAGAGCACCACTTTGGGGTGAGTGGGAGACGTGGCTGTTGCGACAACTGGTCCCCGCCATAAATTACCCTTGGCATACTTGCGCGAAAACCTGCCCGTGCTACACTTGCAATTGCTGTTTCAGGGCGGGGTGAAATTCCCCACTGGCGGTAAATCGGGCGGTGTCAAAGGGACGCCGTGGCGCAGGCGAGACGCCTGTGACCGAGCCGATGAGTCCGCGACCCGTGCGTGCGTTGGTTCGCATGCCGGCTGAACTGGTGAGATCCCAGTACCAACGGTTAGAGTCCGGATGAAAGAGGCAGGTGATCTTATGTCTGAACAGTCGCAGCATATCCATTTTGAGAACACGAATAGGTGGAGCACCAAACAGCTCGTTACCATGGCGTTGATGTGCGCCTTGGGCGCCCTGTTTATGTACGTGCAGCTGCCCATCCTTCCTTCGGCGCCGTTTTTGACCTATGACCCGTCGCTGGTGCCGGCAATGGTGTGCGGGTTTGCATATGGCCCCGGTGCCGGCACCGCTGTTGCCGCCATGGCGATCGTTATCCACGCGCTTACCACGGGTGACTGGGTCGGTGCGCTTATGAACTTGGTTGCCACGCTGGGCTATATTCTGCCTGCGGCTATCGTCTACCAGAAGATGCACACCTACAAGGGTGCCGTGATTGGCCTGGTGCTCGGCGTCATTGCCGCTACGGTGCTTTCTATGGTTGCGAATCTGACCATTGGCGTTTGGTTCTGGTATGGCTCGGTCGATGTGATCGCCCCGCTTATGATTCCTGCCGTGCTGCCGTTCAACCTTATCAAGACCGTGCTTAACTCGGTGTTGACGCTGGCGGTGTATAAAGCAGTCTCCAACCTCATCACGCCTAAAAAGGACCAGGTCAAAGGCCGCGCATGATTGAGTGTCGGGGCGTTTCCTTTAGCTATGACGGTGCCGTGTCGGCACTCGACGGTGTCGATCTGAACATCGAGGACGGGGAGTTTTTCTGCATCCTCGGTGGCAATGGGTCGGGCAAGTCGACGTTTGCCAAGCATCTGAATGCACTGTTGCAGCCCGATGCGGGCACGGTACGCATCAACGGCATGGATGCGTCCGATCCCGAGTTGGTCTACGACATTCGTTCGACCGCGGGCATGGTGTTCCAGAATCCCGATGATCAGCTGGTGGCAACGCTTGTCGAAGATGATGTTGCGTTTGGTCCCGAAAACCTTGGCGTGCCATCGGCACAAATTGCGCAGCGCGTGCGCGAGGCTCTGAGGGGCGTGGGCCTGGTGGGCTTTGAGCGCCACGAGACCCATGCGCTTTCGGGTGGCCAAAAGCAACGCGTGGCGCTTGCCGGCGTGCTTGCCATGGAACCGCGCGTTCTCATTTTGGACGAGGCTTCCTCGATGCTCGATCCGCGTGGACGTAAGGGCCTCATGAAGGCTTGCCGCGCGTTGCACGCTCGCGGTATGACCATCGTGATGATTACGCACTTTATGGAAGAAGCCGCCGAGGCCGATCGTGTCGCGGTGTTTCGGGCGGGGCACGTTGCCATGCTCGGTACGCCCGAGGAAATTTTGACGCGGGCGGATGAGCTTGCGCAGCTCAACCTGGATATGCCGGAGTCGTGTCGTCTGGGCATGGCGCTTCGTACGAAGGGCGTGCCTGTTCATGCGCAGGTGCGCGAGGTGGATATGGTCGCTGAGATTGCGCAGGCTTATGCCGAGCGAAGTGGGGCAGACACCGCGGGACAGTCTTCCGCATCCCAGTTGGAAATCGCTGACGGCACTGTTCCGGTAGACAACGAGGACAACGCGTCGGAGCCCGTCATCGAACTATCCCATGTTTCGTACAGTTATTCGCTCAGTCCGCGCGAGCGCCACCGCTGGCACAAGCGCTCGGCCACTGCGGGCAAATCGAACAAACAAGCCCTTTGGGGAAACGACCCCAGCAGCCCGTGGGCGCTGCGCGATGTATCGCTGACGGTGCGTCGCGGCGAGTTCCTGGGCTTGGCAGGTCATACCGGTTCGGGTAAGTCGACGCTGGTCCAGCATCTCAACGGTTTGATTCGCCCCCAGGAGGGATCCGTTCGCGCGCTGGAGCTCGATCTATCAAACAAGAAAGACGCCGCCGCGGTTAAGGCCAAGGTCGGCGTGGTGTTTCAATATCCCGAGCGTCAGCTGTTTGCCGAAACCGCGGCGCAGGACGTGGCGTTTGGTCCGCACAACCTTGGCTTGCCGCAAGATGAAGTCGACCGTCGTGTCGAGTCGTCGCTCTCGCGCGTGGGCCTCGACCTTTCCACGGTCGGCGACAAGAGTCCCTTTGAGCTTTCGGGCGGTCAGCAACGGCGTGTGGCATTCGCCGGCGTGCTCGCCATGGAGCCCGAAGTCCTGGTGCTCGATGAACCCATGGCGGGGCTCGATCCGGCTGCGCGCAGGGATTTCCTAGGGCTCATCGGTCGACTCCATCGCGAGGGCCTGACCGTTGTCATGGTTTCGCACAGTATGGATGACCTGGCCAATTGCTGCGACCGTATCGTCGTAATGAACGAAGGTGCGGTGTTTGCCGAGGGAACCCCCGCGCAGGTGTTTGCGCATGCCGATGAGCTCAAGTCGATCGGCTTGGGCGTTCCCGCCGCCCAGCGTATGGCGCTGGCGCTTACGGAGGCGGGCGTGCCGCTGCGTCGCGGCGGGCTCTATACGGTTGAGTCGCTGGCAGACGAGTTGGTGGACCTGCTAATCGGTCGCTCGGGCGGTCCTTCTAACGTCGCGGACATTGCTAAATCCAAGACGGTCGCGCGAGAGGAGGGCTGCTAATGGAGGCGTTTTCGTTTGGCAGCTACTATCCCGGCGATAGTGCGATCCACCGCCTGGACCCGCGAACTAAGTTGCTCCTGGGCTTTGTGTTTCTGATCACGACGCTCACAGTCAGCAGCTTCCGCGGACTGGCCCCGGTCGCAATTTTCGTTGTGCTGACCTATGCCGTGTCTCGGGTGCCGGTTCGTCGCGTTCTGTCGTCGATGGCGCCGCTGCTGGCAATCGTCGTCGTGGTCGCGGTACTCAACCTGTTTTCCGACCAGAGTGGCCGCACCCTGTGGCAGCTTGGCTTTTTGCAGGTGAGCGAGGGCTCGCTGCGTTCTGCGGCGTTTATGGCGTGCCGTCTGACGTTGATGATGGCCGGCATGAGCGCTATCACGCTCACCACACCGACGCTCGACCTCACCGCGGGTTTTGAGCGCCTGCTCGCACCATTTGCACGCGTGGGGCTTCCGGTGCACGAGCTCGGCATGATTATGGGTATCGCGCTGCGCTTTATGCCGCAGTTTGCCACTGAGATGAAACAGACGGTCGATGCGCAGGCGAGCCGCGGTGTGCGCGTGACGGGAGGCCCGCTCGGCGGCGTGCGTATGCTTGGCAGTGTGGCGATTCCGCTGTTCACCGGCGTGTTCCGCCATGCCGAGACGCTGTCTGCCGCCATGGATGCCCGTTGCTATCATGGCGAGCAGGGCCGCACACGTCTGCATGCGCTTGCATTTGGTCGCGGCGATGCGTTGGCGGCGGTGGTGACGGCGTTGCTGCTCATCTGCGTCATCGTCATCAACCTTCAACTTGTTTAGGCGCGATTCGAGCGCAAGAAAGGGGTCCCTATGACCGACAACGACCGCACGGCTCAGCTTGAGCGCGCCTGTTCGTATCTCAGGCGCATTCCGGCGTGGTTTCTGGCCACGATCGACGTGACGGACGGACATCAGCCGCGCGTGAGGCCGTTCTCGTTTGCCATGGTCGATGATGACAAGCTGTGGTTTTGCACCTCGCGCGACAAGGACGTGTGGGCCGAGCTCAGCGCGAACCCCAAGTTTGAGGTTTCGGGTTGGAAACCGGGGGAGTGTTGGATTGTGCTGACCGGCGAGGCCGCGCTCGAGGATGACGCGGTCGTGAGCGACCGGGTGCGCCAAGCCGGCTTTAAGCACATGGTGGGCATCGGTGAAGACCACGAGGGCGCCAACGACGGTCGCCTTGCGTTCTTCTCGGTGCGCAATATCGCCGCCCGCTTCTGTGATATCGACGGCAGCGAAGAGCGCCTGGAGCTCTAGCGTGTCTCACATTAACTACCCGTTCCAAATTAGCTAGTGGCAGGAGAAAACGTGGACGGATTGAATACGGTGTTGGAGTATCTGACGTCGGTGCCGGCATGGTATTTGGCGACGAGCGTTGACGGGCAGCCGCATGTGCGTCCGTTTTCGTTTGCGCAGATTCAGGATGGCAAGCTGTGGTTTGTAACGGCGCGCACCAAAGACGTGTGGCAAGAGTTGCTGCAAAATCAACGCTTTGAGGCCACGAGTTGGTGGCCGGGCCATGGTTGGTTGATTCTGCGTGGGCGTGCGGGGCTGGAAGACCGGGCTTCGAGCGAAATGCGCGAGGCCGGATGGAAACATCTTGAGCGCTTGAGCGAGCACTATGAGGGGCCTAACGACCCCACGCTTGTTTTCTTTAGCGTCGAGGATCCCGAGGCTTTTATCTGCAATCACGACGAATGGGTGCCGGTCGAGCTCTAACCAGCTGGCTCATCCCAACAACTTGGTTTTTCGCATGGGCGGGCCCCGTATTGCCTGACGCCGTTAGGAGCGCCGGGCAATACGGGGCCCGCTCTATTTGTCAATTCCTTCAAGCGAATGTGTCGGGAATGTTTCAATGCATGAATATGCAAGCTATTTACGTATTCATGCATCTTTTGGTGCTAAAGTTTCAACCCACTTCATAACGACCGCTGCGAAATGCGCATCGGTGCATAAATCGCAGGCAAGGAGTCTGATATGTCTTTGAAGGTTGGAATCGTCGGCGCGGCTGGATATGCCGGCGCCGAACTCATTCGCCTCGTGCTCGGTCATCCCGAGTTTGAACTTGTTGCCATTACGTCCAACGCCGATGCCGGCCAGCCACTGTCCGCGGTGTATCCGAGTTTCGCCGGCGTAAGCGATCTTGTCTTCACGACGCATGACGCCCCCGAGCTCAAGAACTGCGATGCGGTCTTTTTGGCCGTGCCGCACACGGCTGCCATGGCACAGGTGCCCGCCCTGCTTACCGCGGGAGTCTCCTGCATTGACCTCTCGGCCGACTATCGCCTGAGCGATCCGGCCACCTTTGAGGCCTGGTATGCCGCCGAGCATACGAGCCCCGAGCTGCTCAAGACTCGCGCCTTTGGTTTGCCCGAGCTGTTCTGCCAGGACTTGGAGACCGCCGCATCCGACTATGCTGACGGCAAGTCCGTGCTGGTTGCCTGCGCCGGTTGCTATCCCACCGCAACGAGCCTTGCTGCCGCGCCTGCCGTGCGCGCCGGCTGGGTTGCCCAGAGCGGCCCCGTGATCGTCGACGCTATCAGCGGCGTGACGGGTGCCGGTAAGTCCTGTAACGCCCGCACGCATTTTTGCAGCGCGGACGAGAATCTGGAGGCATATGGCGTGGGCAAGCATCGTCATACGCCCGAGATCGAGCAGATTCTTGGCCTGACCGACCGCATCGTCTTCACCCCGCATCTGGCACCGCTCAAGCGCGGCCTGCTCTCCACGGTGACGCTGCCGCTCGCGCCGCAGGCTATCGACACGCTGACCCTTGAGGACGTTGTCGACCATTACAAGCAGTTCTACGCCGGTCGAACCTTCGTGCGCGTACTCGATGCCGGCCAGCAGCCCAAGACGGCTTCGGTCGTCGGCACCAACGCCGCCCAGATCGGCCTCGCGCTCAACAAGCGCGCGGGCGTTCTGGTGGCTACGGGCGCCATCGACAATCTGTGCAAGGGTGCAGCAGGCCAGGCGGTCCAGTGCGCCAACATCGTCTTTGGTTTTGACGAGCGACGAGGCTTGCCCACAGTGGCGTGCCCGGTGTAGCACATTCGATTGTTAACGATTTGGTAGTCGGGCATCGAGTGGGGCGCCACTTTTAAGCTGGTCTCATGATTGTGACTGGTGTGGCGCACCAACCGATGCCCATTTTTTATTTGATATAAGGAGTCGTGGGGACGATGAATACCGACCTGATTGATATCAAGATTCGTGTCGTAGAGGGCGGCGTAACGGCGGCGGCCGGCTTTAAGGCGGCGGGCATCCATGCCGGATTCCGCAAGAATCCCGAGCGCCTGGATTACGCGCTCGTCGTGCCCGATAAACCCTGTCCCGGGGCCGGCGTGTTTACGACTAACCGCTTTTGTGCGGCGCCCGTGCAGGTGAGCCGTGCCAACCTGGGCGGCGCCGACAAGGGCTACGGCATCATTGCCGGCGTTTCGGTCAACTCTGGCAATGCCAACGCCGCCACGGGTGAGACCGGTCTTGCCTGCGCGCGCGAGACCTGCAACATCGCCTCGCAGGTCATCGGCTGCGAGCCCCAGCAGATTCTGGTCGCCTCCACGGGCGTAATTGGTCAGATTCTGCCGATCGACACGTTTGAGACTGCCGTTCCCGCCGCCTACGAGGCGCTCTCCGACCACGGTGGCGCCGATGCCGCCCGCGCTATTATGACGACCGACACGCACTCCAAGGAGTATGCCGTGTGTTACCGCAGCGAGGCCGCGGGGCACGCAGGCAATGCCTATACGGTGGGTGGTATGTGCAAGGGCTCGGGCATGATCATGCCCAACATGGCCACCATGATCGCGGTCATCACTACCGATGCCCCTGTCGAGCCGGCGGCGCTCCATGCCTTGTTGCTCTCTACCGTCAAGCAGACCTTTAATAAGGTAACGGTCGACTCCGACACCTCGACTAACGACACCTGCATCATGCTTGCCTCCGGCGCTGCTGCCGCGGATGCCGAACCCATTGTCGAGGGCTCCGACGCCTTCGATGAGCTGGCCTTTGCCGTGCATGAGGTGTGCGAGAGCCTGGCGCGCAACATCGCCGCAGATGGCGAGGGCGCATCCAAGCTCGTGACGGTTAACGTCACCGGTGCCGCGAACGACGAGGAGGCCGATATCGCCGCCCGTGCTGTCGCCAACTCGCCGCTCGTCAAGACCTGCATCGCCGGCCACGACTGCAACTGGGGCCGCGTTGCCATGGCGCTCGGCAAGTGCGGCGTGCAATTTAACCAAGAAGATGTGTCCATCGACATGATGGGTATGCCCGTCTGTCGCGATGGCCTGACGGTCCCCTTCGATGAGGACGAAGCCCTGCGACGTTTTGAGGCGCCCGAGATCGTGATCTCGGCCGACCTGGGCGCGGGCGCCGCGGCAACGACCGTGTGGACCTGCGACCTCACGCACGAGTACATCTCCATTAACGGCGACTACCGTTCCTAGACTCCGGATGTGCCGTGCGTCCCGCTGCAATCGCGGGCAACGAGGTACGGCGCGATAGCTACACGAAAGACGAGGCAGACTATGAAGTTCGCACGCGATTGTCGCTCGAGCGAATCCAACGAAGTTACCGCGCAGCTGCTGTTCGAGGCGCTGCCGTGGATTAAGAACCTGACCGGTAAGACGGTCGTTATCAAGTACGGCGGTGCCGCCATGGTCGACGAGCAGCTGCGTCGTGACGTGATGAGCGACATCGTCCTGCTTAAGATTATCGGCATGCGCCCTGTTATCGTGCACGGTGGCGGCAAGGCCATCAACGAGGCTCTCAGCCACTACGACATTCCCGTCGAGTTTAAGAACGGCCAGCGCGTGACTACGCCTGCCACCATGGATATCGTGCGCGAGGTGCTGGGCGGCAAGGTCAATCAGGAGCTGGTCGCGGCGCTCAACCACCACGGCAACCTGGCCGTGGGCGTGTCCGGCAGCGACGCCGGTACCCTTATCGCCGAGCCGCTCGACCCAGAGCTCGGCCGCGTAGGCAAGGTTACGCACGTCAACACCGACTATATCGAGCGCCTGCTCGACAGCGAGTACATTCCCGTTATCGCCACGGTCGCAGCGGGGGAGGACGGTGGCTTCTTCAACATCAACGCCGATACCGCCGCCGGCGCCGTTGCGGCGGCGCTTCATGCGCACAAGGCGATTTTTTTGACCGATGTCGACGGTCTGTACAAGGACTTTAGCGACAAGGATTCGCTTATCTCCAACCTGACGCTCGACGAGGTCAATGAGATGCTCTACGGCGGCGAGGTCGACAAGGGCATGATCCCCAAGCTGCGCGCCGCCGTCGATGCGCTTACCGGCGGCGTATTTCGCGCCCACATCATTAACGGTACCACGCCGCATTCACTGCTGCTTGAGCTGCTGACCGATGCCGGCGTCGGCACCGTGATCCATTCCACCGAGACAGCCTACGAATTCGATACGCATCCGCACCCGCTTTCGACGTTTGCGGCGCGCCTGACCGAGAACCTCGACGAGGTCGAGAAGCTCCAGACGGTCTAGCTGACCCGCGGTCGTCGCGTCCCTGCACCCATAGCCCTGCGCCGTACGGCGCCTAACGAAAGGCATCCCATGTCACTTGCAACTCAACAATCGCTCGAATCCCATTACGTTATGCATACTTTTGGTCGCTCGCCGGTAGAGTTTGTCGAAGGCCACGGCATGAAGCTCATCGGTGACGATGGTCGTGAGTGTCTCGACTTTCTCGCTGGTATTGGCGTGTGTAGCCTAGGTCATGGCGACCCGGCTGTGCTCTCGGCGCTCGAGGCACAGACCAAAAAGCTCATGCATGTCTCCAATTACTTCTACATCGAGCAGCGTGGACAGGTCGCGGCGCTGCTGTCCAAGCTTGCTAACGACGACGTAGATGGTGCGCGCGTGCTTGCCGATGCCATTGCCGCCGGCGATGAGACCACGGCAGCTGCTCTTGGTGCCCCGGCTGCGGATGAGCAGGTTTGGGAGACCTTCTTTGCCAACTCTGGCGCCGAGGCCAACGAGGGCTCGATGAAGCTCGCGCGCCTGTACGCCAAGCGTGCCGGTAATGGCGGCAACACCATCGTGTGCATGCGCGGCGGCTTCCACGGCCGTACGCTCGAGACCATTGCCGCCACCATGCAGGATTGGCTGCAGGACAGCTTCCGTCCGCTGCCGGGTGGCTTTGTGGCCTGCACGCCCAACGATGTGGACGAGCTGCGTGCAATCTTTAAGCAGCTGGGGAGCGAGATTTGTGCCGTGATGCTCGAGCCGATCCAGGGTGAGAGTGGCGTGCACCCCATGACCGAGGAGTTTATGGCGGCAGCGCGCGACCTGGCACACGAAGTGGGCGCCGTGCTTATCGCCGACGAGGTCCAGTGCGGCATCTTCCGCTCCGGCAAGCCATTTGCATTCCAAACCTATGGCGTGGAGCCCGACATCATGAGCCTTGCCAAGGGCATTGCTGATGGCGTGCCCATGGGTGCCGTCGTGGCGAAGAAGGAGATTGCCGACGTGTTTAAGCCGGGCGACCACGGCTCGACCTTTGGCGGTAGCTGCTTGGCCATCGCGGCGTGTGCCGCGACGCTCTCCGCGCTTGTGCGTGGCGATTATGCCGAGCATGCTGCCAAGGTGGGCGCCTATATGGAGGCAAAGCTCGCCAAGCTGCCGCACGTGACCGAGGTACGTGGCCGCGGCTTGATGCTCGGCTGTGATTTGGATGATGCCGCGGGCGACGCGCATGGTGTTGTTGCCCGCGCGCTGGCCGCCGGTGCCGTGATCAACGCTACGGGTGCGCATACGCTGCGTTTCCTGCCGCCACTCGTCTGCGAGGAAGCCGACGTGGACAGTCTGATCGAGATCCTGTCGGGTGTTTTGGGCTAACGCGGCGCAATAACTCAATTTGGACCGAGTTCCGGACTGCGGACGTGCCCTATGCGGCATGATTCAGCGGTCTGGAGCCCGTTTTGCCTTAGATTTGCTAAGGCAGGGAGACCTGCTGGTCAAAAAACATCAAATATGAGTACTGTTACCGATTTGGTAGCAGCAATTTTGGACTAATAAGGCCAGATGGCAAGTCGAAATGGTGGCGCGCGCAGACGTGGTGTAAGAGTGTCCTGAGGTCCGTCGCTGCAAGCTCCGATGTTACTCCTTCTTGAGACCGCGCCTCTCGACTATCTCGTCCACTATCTCCCTGGCGCGCCGCCCGAGCGCACGGCGCCTCCCCTCTGTCGGGGCCGGCCTGTCCGCGGGCTCGGCGAAGCCCTCGG